>CAZVWB010000002.1:133717-241310 GCA_964631045.1 uncultured Planctomycetales bacterium | reverse complement strand
GCGCGGCAGGCCCCGGCCGCGCCGGCGCCGCCGCGCGAACGCGCGACGGTCAGTATTCGCGTCTCGTCGGCGATCGGCATGGAGCCGCTCTACCTGGGCTTCTCGGCCGATTGCCCTTCGGAATGGCAGGATCGGGCCGACTTCCTGTGGACGCTGAACGGCGACCCGGTCTGTAACGGCATCAACGGTCAGAAGACGCTCTCGACCCCCGGCGAGCACACGCTGGGATTGCTGGTGGTCACGCCGGATGGCGCGGAGCATCGCGCCTACCGCCTGATTCGCGTGCTGCCGCGGATCAGCGCCAGCGGGCACGCGGTCGACACTGCCGGCGGCTAGCGGTCGGTTGATTCGTGGCGTTCGGGTGGGGCGGGCCTTTTCCCCGCCGGCGGGAAGAATGCCCGCCCCAGCCACTCGCGCTCATCATGCGGGCTGGACGCCCGCACTCCTACTTTTTCAAGCGCGCAGGCGCTCGCACGGCGTCGGCCGGGCGGCACACATGGCCGAATCATCGCACAACATCTGGGCGCCGTGGCGGATGGAGTACATCGCCGGGCTGCACGAAGCCGACGACGGCTGCTTTCTGTGTCGCTACGCGGCGCGTCCGCAGGATGACGCGGAGCAACTGGTGCTCTGGCGATCGGCGTCGACGCTGACGGTGCTGAACCGCTTTCCGTACAACAACGGGCACGTCCTGATCGCACCGCTCGCGCACCAGGCGCAGCCCGAGCAACTGCCGGACGCGGTGCTGCTGGAGCTGTCGCGGCGGATGTGCGACGCGAAGCGCGTGCTGCAGGCGGCGCTGAGCGCGCAGGGGTTCAACATCGGAATGAACCTGGGGCGCTGCGCGGGGGCCGGGCTGCCCGATCATCTGCACTGGCACATCGTGCCGCGCTGGAGCGGCGACACGAACTTCATGGCGATCGTCGGCGACGTCCGCGTGATTCCGCAGGCGCTGGTGCGCGTGCGGGATCTCTTCCTGCAGCACGCGGCCGAGATGGGGCTTCCGTCGGCGTAGCTACTTCTCGCGTGAGCCCGCCGCCCGCCGCGAGTTTGTCGCCGGCGCGTCAGACGGAATCTGAAACCGCGTGTTTCTCCGGCTGGCCCGGCCGCGCCGCGGGGCGGGGATCGGCAGGGGCCGCGCTGCGCGGCGTGGTTTGCTCCGGGTGGGCGGCGAGTTCGGACTCGCGGCGCATGCGGCGGTGCTTGCGGACTTCGAAGATCACGTAGACGGCGACGGCCAGCAGAATCGCCCCGATGACGACGCCCTGAATCTCGGCGACGTGCCGGCCGAGCGCTTCGATCGGCACCAGCCCGGCGAAGGCATAGCCCACGCCCACGAAAAACGGCACGGATAACAACGCGCCCGCGAAGTCGGCCAGCCAGAATTTCCAGAACGGGAAGTGCGTCGCGCCGGCGGTCATGCACATCACCGCGCGGATGCCCATGAAGAAGCGGCCGAAGAAGCAGTACCAGACGCCGCGCTTCTGAAAGCTGGCGGCGGCCCGCTCGTAGAGCGTGGGCGTGATCAGCCAGTTTACGGAGCGATGCCCGATGACCCCGCGCCCCCAGCGGCGGCCCAGGCCATAGAGCACGGTGTCGCCGGTCATGATGCCGGCCAGCGCGACCCCGATCGTGCCGAACCAAGAGGCGGCGTCGGGGTTTGTCCGCATGATGAAGCCGGCCGCGATCAGCGGGAAGTCTTCGGGGATCGGCACGCCGAGGCTGGCGATGACCAGGATGCCCAGCAGCGCCGGATAGAACGCGGTCTGCAACCACGCTTCGACCGTGCCGGGCGGCGCAACCGCCGCGACGCCGGCGAGTAGCAAGCACAAGCGCATGCACGACCTCGTTGACCCAGCCATCCCCCGATCGAGCGCCAAGAGGGGTATTGGAGCCGCAAGGCGGGCGGGCCGCAAGGCGGGCGCGAGCCGCTCGCGGGATGGATCGGCCTCGATTATACTTAGGGATTCCGACAGGATGGCTTACGCCGGGCGACGGAGCCTGCGCGGGCGGCCGTCAGTTGCGATGGGGCTGCCCTGCCGGAGCCGGTCCCGATCGGTCCCCGCCGCGACGCGCGAGCGGGTCGCCCACAACAGGAGCGCGGCGTCATGATCAAGGCATTCGATCTGAAAAAGGGGCGGGTGATCTTCTGGGAGGGGGAGCTGTACTCGGTGCACGAAGTGACGATCATGTCGAAGGGCAACTGGCGGAGCTACATGCAGGTGAAGCTGCGATCGCTGCGCAGCGGGCGCATCACCGACACGCGCATGTCGACCGACGACAAGGTTGAGACGCCTTTCGTCGAGACCAAGGACTTCGAGTATCTCTATCGCGAGGGCAACGACTTCGTCCTGATGGACAAGGCCACATTCGACCAGATCCACGTATCTTCGGAGACGATGGGCGAGGCCAACCTGTACCTGAAGGGCAACGAAACGGTCACCTGCCAGTTCATCGACGGCAAGATCGTGGCGGTGGAGCTGCCGAACACGGTCGAGCTGACGGTCGCCGACACGCCGCCGGTCGTGAAGGGCGCCACCGCGACCAACCAGACCAAGGACGCGACGATGGAGACGGGCCTGCGCGTGAAGGTGCCGCCGTTCATCGACATCGGCGAGACGCTGCGGATCGACACGCGCACGGGCGAGTACCTGGAGCGCGCCAAGGGCTGAGCCGCGGCGGCGGAAAGCGCCGCGGCCGCGTGCGGCGCGCAGTGCGGCCGCGCTTGATCGCCGCCGGGTTCGCGAAGCGTCTGACTCCGACGCCTACTTCGTCAGGGACGTTGCATGATTTGGCTTCTGAGCGCCGGCGACACCGACATTCTGCGGGACGCGACCAATCCGTCCGCGATCTTCTGGGACCGCGCCCGGAAGGGGCGCAAGCTGCTGATGGTCGCGGCGGTGCTGACGCTGCTGCTGCTGCTCAGCGTCGTGTTGCTGATCCTGGGGCCGGACGGCACCGGAATCTCGTGGGCTTCGCGCGACGCGATCGCCGTGGAAGTCTCGATCATCGGGGTGATCTGGCTGGTTTTCTGCGGCTGGGTGTTCTTCAAGTTCCTGCCGGGGCGCAACGACCGCGTGGTGATCGGCCTGCGGCGCTTCGTGCGCGGCGAGGTCGATCCGCTCGAGGAGCGCATTCGGGGGCTCTCGGACGAGCAGCTTCGCGCGAAGACGGACGAGCTGAAGGGGCGGCTGGCGGGCGGAGAGACGCCCGAGCAGATTCGGCCGGAGGCGTACGCCTGCGTGCGCGAGGCGTCGCGGCGGGCCCGCAACCACCGGCAGTTCGAGTGCCAGCTCATCGGCGGCAAGGTGATCGAAAACTGCAACGTCGCCGAGATGCGCACGGGCGAGGGTAAGACGATCGTCTGCTACATGGCGAACTACATGAAGGTCCTGCAGGGCCTCAAGGTTCACATGGTGACGGTCAACGACTACCTGGTCGAGCGCGACGCGAACTTCTGCAAGCCGATCTTCGAGTTGCTGGGCGTGAGCGTCGGCTTCATCCGCGCCGAGATGCCGACCTTCGGCGCGGGCGTCGAGGTGCGGCGGGCGGCCTATGCCTGCGACATCACTTACGGCACCAACAGCGAATTCGGCTTCGACTATCTGCGCGACAACATGAAGTTCAGCACCCGCGACCAGGTGCAGGGCCGTCAGGACTTCGTGGTGGTCGACGAGGTCGACAGCATCCTGATCGACGAGGCCCGCACGCCGCTGATCATCAGCGGTCCGGCGCACGACGACGTCGGCAACTATCGCATCGCCGACAACATCGCGCAGTCGCTGATTCGCAAGCAGAAACAGGCCAACGCGGAGATGGCCCGCCGCATCGACGACGTGGAGGCCAACCCGACCGGCGAGCAGCGCAACAACAACAAGTTCAAGCCGGCGCTCAAGAAGTTCCGGGCCGATCCATACTGGCTGTCGAGCGACGAGGCGGAGGCGATCGGCCACACGCAGTATTTCGTCGTCGAGGCGGACCGCAAGAGCGTGCACATGACCGAGCACGGCGCGAAGGCGGCCCAGCAGGAACTGGGCGTCGGCTCGTTCTACGACAGCAAGAACATGAACTGGCCGCACTACATCGACAACGCGCTGCGGGCCCACCTGGTATACAACCGCGAGAAGGAATACGTCGTCCAGGACGACGTGATCATCATCGTCGACGAGTTCACCGGCCGCATGATGCACGGGCGGCAGTGGTCCGACGGGCTGCACCAGGCGGTCGAGGCCAAGGAGCGCGTGACGATCAAGCAGGAGACGCAGACGCTGGCGACGATCACGCTGCAGAACCTGTTCAAGCTCTACAAGCAGCTCGCGGGCATGACGGGTACGGCGATGACCGAGTCCGACGAGTTCATGAAAATCTACCAGCTCGAAGTCATCGCCATCCCTACGAACAAGCCGATCCGCCGCTTCGACCACAACGACAAGATCTACAAGACCGGCGCCAACAAGTTCGAGGAGATCGTCGAGGAGATCCGCTCGTTCAGCCAGAAGGGCTATGCGTCCGATCCGTTTTCGCTGGCCGAGGAGCTGCGCACGGCGCGGCGCTACCTGCGCGAGACGCAGCGGCTGCGGCCTGACGACGCGGAAGTGCAGTCGCGGCTGGCGATGGTGGACGACGCGCTGGCGGGGTCGAGCGCCGACCAGGTGGACGAGGTCAAGCTCGAAGAGGGCTATCGCAAGATTCTGGGCGACAAGGCCGGCGGGCGGCCCGTACTGGTCGGCACGGTCAGCGTCGAGAGCTCCGAGAAGCTCAGCGAACACCTGCGGCGGAAGTACGGCATCGAGCACGAGGTGCTCAACGCCAAGAACCACGCCCGCGAGGCCGAGATCGTCGCCAAGGCCGGGCAGCAGCACGAATCGACCCGCAACCGCACGCGCGAGATGCACGGCAACGTCACCATCGCCACCAACATGGCGGGCCGCGGGACCGACATCGTGCTCGGGCCGGGCGTCGCGGCGATCGGCGGGCTGCACGTTGTCGGCACCGAGCGGCACGAGAGCCGCCGCATCGACAATCAGCTCCGCGGCCGCTGCGGGCGGCAGGGCGACCCGGGCAGCACGCGGTTTTTCCTCTCGCTGGAGGACGACCTGCTGCGGCTGTTCATGGGCGAGTGGCTGCTGAAGGTGCTGTCGTTCATGGGGTTCAAGGAGGGGATGGCGCTCGAGGACCGGCAACTGACGCGCGGCATCGCCAATGCGCAGAAGAAGGTCGAAGAGCGCAACTTCAACATCCGCAAGAGCCTGCTGGAATACGACGAGGTGATGAACCACCAGCGCAAGGCGTTCTACGGCATGCGCCAGGACGTGGTCGAGGGCCGCGGGCTGAGCGACACGATCTGGCAGATGATCGACGACGCCGTGTCCGACGCCGCGCAGCGCTACTACGACCCGCAATACGCGGCCTCGTGCGTTGCGGAGTGGGCGTCGCAGCACCTGGGTGCGGCGGTGGACGCCGGCAAGCTCGACACGCGCGATTACGAGGGTCTGTGCGAGCAGGTCCGCGACCTGGCCGAGAACGAGCTGCGGACGTCGATCCAGCGCACCTTCGGCGAATACGTCGATCCGGGCGTGCCGACCGAGGAATGGGACTTGCGCGGTCTGGCGGCGTTCGCCGCGCCGTATGGGCTGAACCTGACGCAGCGGCAGATCAAGGAGACCGACCCCGACGCACTGCTTGATCAGATCATCGAAGCGGCGATCGAGAAGATGAAGAAGGAGAATCTCTCGCCGTTGCAGCAGTACGTCGATCCCCTCTTCGGAAAGGCGCGGCTGGTGCGCTGGGCTTCGGAGAAGTTCGGCGTGCAGATTCCGCTCGACGACGTGCAGACGCTGCCGCGCGAGGACGCCGAGAAGCTGATCGTCGAAAAGATGCGGGCCGCCTACAAGATCCGCGAGATCGAGTATCCGGCGGGCGCGGTGCTCGAATTCGCGATTCAGCGCGGCGGTCAGAACGTCAACGAGGTCTACGCGCGAATCGCGGGGTGGGTGAACCGCAAGTTCGGCCTGGAGTGGTCCTACGAGCATTTCGCGGGCAAGCAGCCCAAGCAGATTTTCGACGAACTGCGCGACCTGAACGGCAAGTACATCAGCAACGGGTTGCTGGACGCGGAAATCGATCGCGCCATCGCCGGCAACCCCGGCCCGCGGATCGTCGACTGGGCCCGCCAGCGCTTCGGCCAGGCGCTGGAGGGGCGCGAGCTCAGCGCGGACGCCCCCGACCTGCGCGAGCAACTCCGCCAGTGCGCCTACGAGATGCTGCGCTACGAGCTGACGCAGGTGGAGCGCTATGTCCTGCTCAACACCTACGACGCGCTGTGGAAAGACCACATGTACGCGATCGACCTGCTGCGGCACTCGATCGGGCTGCGCGGCTACGCCGAACGCGACCCGAAGATCGAGTACAAGCGCGAGGCGACGCGCATGTTCAACGAAATGCAGTCCAACATCCGCGAGCGCGTCACCGATCTGATCTTCAAGGTCAACATCGCCGTGCCGCCGATGGAAGGCGGCGACAGCGACGGCGGCGGCGTACCGGCGGCGACGGCGGCGGGCGGCGGCGGCGGGCTGGCCTACGCCAACGTGCAGACCGCCAAGGCGGACGCGACCAACGCCGGCTTCGGCCAGGTGGATGCGGACCGGGCCGCGGCGATGCGCAATCAGGGCCAGGACGCGACCGCGGTCGAGCCGATCAAGCGGGCCATGCCGCGCGTCGGCCGCAACGACCCGTGTCCGTGCGGCTCGGGCAAGAAGTACAAGTCCTGCCACGGGAAGACCGGCTGATGCGCCGCGGGGCGGCCCTCTGCGGGCTGCTTGTCCTGGCCGGTTACGCGATCAACGTCGGCGCCTATTGGGGGCAGGTCAACGACGACGCCTTCATCACCTTTCGCTACAGCCAGAACCTGGCGCTTGGCCGCGGACCATACTTCAACCCCGGCGAGCACGTCGAGGGCTACACGAACTTCTCGCTGATGCTGATGATCGCCGGCGTCATCGCCGCGCTGGGGCCGGACGCGGCGCTGCCCGCGGCCAAGGCGATCGGCGCGGCCGGCGGCGGGGTCGCGCTGGTCGCCGCGTGGTCACTGTGCCGGGCGTGGCTGCGGCGGATCGATGGCATGCGCGCCGCGGCCGGGCTGCTGGCGTGGCTGGGCGTGGGCATCGCCGCCGGCAGCAGCGGATTCGCACTCAACAGCACCACCGGGCTGGAGACGACGCTCTTTTCCGCCGCGATTCTGGTCGGGCTGGCGTGTACGCAGGCGGCGCTGGAGGCGTCGCGCTGGCGCGGCGCGGGCGTCGCGTTCGCGCTGGCGGCGCTGACGCGGCCGGAAGGCGTCGCGGCATTTGGCGCGACGTTTGCTGCGCGTTTGCTGATCGGCGAGTGGCGGCAGCGCGGGGGGCGGCGGCGCCTGTTGCTGGATGCGATGATCGTCGGCGCGGCGGTCGCGGTTCACGGCGTGTTCCGCTTCGTCGCCTACGACGGGGAGCTTGTGCCGAACACCTACTACGCCAAGGCCGAGGGACTTCAGAACGACACGGCGGCGGCCTACGTCGGCCGGTTCCTGATTCGCGAATTGGGTGTGTGCCTGTGGGCGCTCGCGGCGCTGCCGTTGCTGCTGGGCGGCGGGCGCGCGGCGGCTGGTGATATCGCGGGAGGCAAACCGGCGCGCTCGGCGCCCGCCGCCGCTGTCTCAGACGCAGCGTTCGGATTGCGGGCCGGCGTGCTGGCGGCGATCGTGGTTGTCGCGTTCTCGCTGGCCGCCGTCTTCAAGACGGGTGCAGACTGGATGATCGGCCACCGCGTGCTGGTTCCGTATCTGCCGCTGTGGGGGGCTCTGATCGTCACGGGAGTGGCGGCGGCGGCGCGGTTCCTGGGGCGCTCCGCGCGCGGCGCGGCGCTGGCCGGGGCCGTCGCCGTCCTCGCGGGTTCGGTTGGCTGGCAAGAGGCGCGCTGGTCGCCTGAACTGCGAGCGCACGTGGCGACGCGGGCGCGAGGCTACGCGCGCGGGCACACCGCGCTCGCGGATTATCTGCGCGCCACGACGCCGGCGGGCGCGACGGTGGCGCTAATGGACATCGGCATCGTCGGGTATCGCTGTCCGGACCTGCGCATCCTCGACATCTCGGGTCTGACGGACCGCTACATCGCCAAGTCACCCGGACCGTTTCTCGAAAAGCGCTACGACCCAGCGTACATCTTCGAGAGAGCGCCGGAGGTGCTGGTCATCGCGGGCCAGGCGCCGCTCCGGTCGGACGGAAGCGTGGATGCCGAGCGCATTCTGCCGCTGACAAGCATCGAAGACCGGCTCGCGGCGCACGCGGAGTTCGCGCGGCGCTACGGCCGTGTGCGGGCGGCGCGGGCGGGCGATCCGCTCGACGCGATGGCGGCGACGCTGGGCGCGGAGCGGGTGTTCTGGCACGACTATCCGGAGAAGGCGTACCTGCTGGTGGTGTATCGGCGGGCGGCGGAGTAGGCGGGGCCGACGCGCTGCGCAGCAACTCCGGGGGTCATTCCGCCAGGGCGTTCATCTGTTGCGCGAGCTTGAAATCCAGGTCGGTCACTCCGCCGGCGTCATGCGTCGCAAGGTCGACTCGCACGGTGCGATAGACGTTGAACCACTCGGGGTGGTGGTTCATTCGCTCGGCGACGAGCGCCGCGCGGGTCATGAAGCCGAACGCGGCGACGAAGTCGGCGAATACGAACTCGCGGTGCAGCTTGCCGCCGGCCAGCGACCAGCCGGGCAGGGCGGGCAGCCGCGACTGAATCTCCGCATCTTCCATTTTTTGTCGCGCCGCCATTGCTCGCACCTCCGCGCCGAAGCTCTCTACGCCGGCCCGTCCATCATGGCGATTGTAGCCGACGCACCGCTCGCGTAACTCGCACCGGGCGACTCGCATCCCAGAAGCGCGGCTGCGGTCGCGTCGCCGGGAGCGATCGCGCGCCGCTCCGCGCGACTTTGGAGAAAACACAGTGGCGCGAATCGACCTCACCATTCGGGAATCGGGCGAGCGCTCGCGGGCGGTCTGGCCGGTGTTTCTGGCGGCGGCCGCGACGCTGATTGCGGCGCCGCTGTACCTTTGGCTACTCGACGTGCCGCTGCTGCGCAACAGCGGCCTGCTGGCGTTCGCGCTGCTTGCGGCCGGGGCGATCATCGGTGCTCGCTACGCCGCGGCGGATGATCGGCCGTGGGTGCGTGTGACCGGCGGTGGAAATGTGCTGGCGCTGGTTGTGTTCGCGGGCTATTTCTTCTGGCTGTTGGCGTTGCCGGCAGCGGACGCGCGGGCGGCGACGATCGATACCGCACCGTCATTTTCGCTGAACGACCAGAACGGCCGCGCGGTGGCGCTGCGCGACGAGTTGAGCCGTGGGCCGGTGCTGGTGGTTTTCTATCGCGGCTACTGGTGCCCATTCTGCCGGGCCGAGTTGCGCGGCCTGGCCGGGATCGAGCCGGCGTTGACAGCGGCCGGTGTGCGGCTGCTGGTCGTGTCGGTCGACCCGCCCGCAACGTCGCTGCGCGTCGCGGAGCGCGACGATCTGGCACTGACGTTTCTTTCCGATCCTGACGCGCGGACGATCCGCGAGTACGGCGTGCTGCACGCCGGCGGCGGGGCCAAGGGCGAGGACATCGCGCTTCCGGCCATGTTCCTGGTCGCGCCGGATGGTCGAATTGTCTGGCGGCGGGTCGCCGGCCGCACCCAGGATCGCCCCGCGCCGGCGGAGGTGCTTCAAACCGTTCGCATCCGCCTCGGCGGCAGTTAGGACGGAGACTTCGGCCGTCGCCGCTCGCACGGCCGCCTTGCGTCCGACCGGGGGCAATCGTAGAACCATGCTGCCAAACGTCGCCGCACCGCGCGGGCGCGGGTGTTCCGCCGCCCGCCGGAGCGGCCCGCTGGGGTTTAAGGCGGCATGGCGCAATCGGCGTTCATACTGGTCTACAGCGACAACCCGGTCGACGGGCAGCGGCTCAGCGACCTGCTGCGGCAGCGGCAGGGGCACGCCTGCAAGCTGGCCGCAGAGCGCGGCGACGTGCTCGACTCGATCCGTGAACGCGCGCCCGACGTGCTGGTCATCGACGGCCGCGCACACCCGGCGGCGCTGGACGACGAGTTGCTGGAGGTGCTGCGCGGCACGGCCCGCGACACGGAAGTGGTCGTCATCGCGTCGGAGCGGCCGCCGGGCGCTGCCGCCGGCGTGCGGTTGACCGCGCTGCCGCCGGTGGACGACGTGGCGGCGTATGTCGAGCGGATCGGCACGCTGGCGAGCAAGACGGTCGCGCGTCGCGAGGACCGGCTGCTCAAGCAGTCGCTGGAGGTGCAGTCCGATCAGGCGTTCGAGGGCATCATCGGCGCGTCGCCGGCGATCACGCGGGTGGTCGAGCGCGTCCGCAAGGCGGCCCGCAACAAGCAGACCGTGCTGATCCTGGGCGAAACCGGCAGCGGCAAGGAACTCGTAGCGCGGGCCATCCACCGGCAGTCGGATCGCGCCCGCAGGCCGTTCTACGGCGTGAACTGCGCGGCGTTCAACGAGAACCTGCTCGAAAGCGAGCTGTTCGGCCACGTCAAAGGCGCATTCACCGGGGCGGTCAATGACAAGAAGGGCATCTTTGTCGCGGCCGACGGCGGCTCGCTGCTTCTCGACGAGATCGGCGACACCTCGCCGATGATGCAGGTCAAGCTGCTCCGCTTTCTCGATACGCGCGAGGTGGTGCCGGTCGGCTCGACCGACGTGCGGCGGGTCGATGTGCGGCTGATCGCCGCCACGAACGCCGACCTGACGCAGATGATGGAGCAGAATCGGTTTCGTTCCGAGCTTTACTATCGCCTGAACGGGTTCAAGATCGTCGTGCCGCCGTTGCGCGAGCGGCGGCAGGACATTCCGCTGCTGGCGCATCATTTTCTGAAGCGCGCCAACCAGCAGAACAACCTGGCGGTCGAGGGGATTTCGAGCGAGGCGATGGCGGCGCTGGCCCGCTATTTCTGGCCGGGGAACATTCGCGAGCTGGGCGCGGTGGTGGAGGCGACGGCGTGCGAAGTGGAGAACCGGCAGATCGAGTATGACGACCTGCCGGAGGAAATTCGCGGAAGCCGCGAGATCGTGCCGGTGGGCGCGAGCTTCAGCGGGCTGACGATGGCGCAGGCCGAACGGCTGCTGATCGAGCGGACGCTGCAACTGACCGCCGGCAACCGCGAGCAGGCGGCCAAGATGCTGGATATCGGCACGCGAACGCTGTATCGGAAGATCAAGGAATATGGGCTGTAGCCGTCGCGCTACTGCCGCCACTTCCAGTCGACGACCTTCAACTCCACCTTGCGCTGGCCGCGCCATTCGTTGATGATGGGCTCGAACGCCAGGCGCAGTCGCGGATGATCCGCCAGCAGCCCGGCGTGCGGCCCGCGGTTGAACGCGATCGCCTTTCGGACGGCGCCGCCCTGCCGCACGGAGAATTGCAGGTGCTGGCCCTCGGCGCCGACGACCCGCGGCGCCTCGAGCAGCTCCACTTCGCCGGTCGCCAGCCGCGGCCGCGGATTGCCGACGCCGAATGGGGCCATCTGCTGGATGGAGCCGACAACGTCGGGCAGCAGCGCGTCCAGCTCCACCTCGTCGTCCAGTTGCAGGCGCGGGCGAAGGTCCAGCGGCGTCAGGCGGCGGTTGGCCTCGGCCTGGAATGCACGGGTGAAGCCGTCGACCTGCTCCGCGCGAATTCGCACGCCGGCCGCCATGGCGTGGCCGCCGTGGCTGACCAGGTGCGCGCCGCAGGCCGTGAGCACTTCGTGCAGCGGGAAGTGCCGGATGCTGCGGCCGGAGCCTGGGTTCTCATCGGCGCCGAGCGCGATCAGCACGGTGGGGCGGCTGAAACGATCGACGAGGCGCGACGCGACGATGCCGATCACGCCGGGGTGCCAGCCCGATGCGGCCAGCACGATTCCGCGGCAGCTCTCGCGATGCATGCCGTGCTCGATGACCAGCGCTTCGGCCTCTTTCGCAATGCGCCGCTCGACCGCCTGGCGCTCGCGGTTGTGCTCGTCCAGCTCACCGGCGATCTGGGCCGCTCGCGGGGCGTCGGCGTGGGTGAAAAGCTCGACAGCCATGGCGGCGTGGCCCATCCGCCCGACCGCGTTGAGTCGCGGCGCCAGCATGAAGCCGACATCCCATTCGTCGTAGGCCTTCTTGCCGCTCAGCCCCGCGACGCTCAGCAGCGCCTGCAATCCGGGATTGTCGGTTTGCCGCAGTCGGCGCAACCCGTGCGACGCGATGATGCGGTTCTCCCCGGTCAGCGGCGAGACGTCGGCAACCAGGCCGAGGGCGGCCAGCGCGGTCGCATCCAGCAGGTATTCGCGAAACGGCTGCGGCGCGCGACTCACGCCGTGCAGGGCCTGGGTGAAAGCCCAGGCCACTTTTAACGCCACGCCGGCGCCGCAGAGATCGGGGTTCGCGCTCGGGCCGCCCAGGGCCGTCGGATGCACGATCAGGTCGGCCTCCGGCAGCGCCGCGCTGGGCTGATGGTGATCGGTGATGATCAACTCGATCCCGCGGGCCTGCGCGCGCTGCGCTTCTTCGACTGCGGTAATGCCGCAGTCGACCGTGATGACGACCTGCGCCCCCTCCGCCGCAAGCCGCTCGAGCGCCTCGCCGCTGAGACCGTAACCTTCGTCCAGCCGCGATGGGATGTAGTAGCCGACGTTCGCGCCCGCCAGCGTGAGTCCGTGCCACAGAATCGCGGTCGCCGTCACGCCGTCCACGTCATAGTCGCCGTAGATCACGATGCGCTTGCCCGCCCGCACCGCGGCCGCCAGCCGGCGACCCGCTTCGACCGCGTTCGCCAGTTGCTCGGGCGGCAGCAGCTCGCGAAAGTCCGGCGCGAGGAAAGCGCGGGCGCTGCTTGCGGTCTGCACGCCGCGGTTCAGCAGGAGCTGTGCCAGCAGCGGTGCGATGCGGGCGTCGCGCGAGAGCGCTTCGCAATCGGGGTGCGGCGGCGCGACGATCCACTCGCGCTCGACATAGCTGCGTTCGACGATCACGGCGCTGCCTCCGGTGCGGCGAGTTTTCGAAACGCGGCACTGCCGGCGAGTGTAGCGGCTTCGAGCTACCCGGGCTTCGACCGTCGTCGCGGCCGGGTCGCACAGGCCGGAGAGCTTGTGAACTTCTGGGTGGGGTGGGCATTCTGCCCGGGGCGAGCATTCTGCCCGCGCGCCGCTTTCTCGAACCGCTCACGAAGTTGATTCAAGCCGAAAAACTCACAGGCTCGGAGGCCCATGCTCTCCGTCCGTCGGGGCGCGGCGCGCTCCGGCGCGCCTCGGCCACGCGCGGGGCGCCGGGCGAACCGCGCTGACCGGCCGGCGGCGCGAGCTCGCTATCGCGGGTCAGACGGGACATATCGGGACAACAGCGGGCCGTAGCGCGCCGCCGTCGCCGTCGAAATCTTCGACTTGTCCGACCAGATGGCCAGCTCCAGCGCGTCGTGGCACTCGCAGCGCTCCGGCGGCCGGCGGGCGAAGCCCTCGATGGCCGCCCGCATCAGCGCGATCGCGTTCGCCGTCGCCTGTTTGAGGTGTCCGATGATCTCCGCCAGCAGCGCCTGCTTCGATTGGCCCGGCTGGTGCGGCTTCCAGCAGTCGTAGTCGGTCGCCAGGGCGATCAGCGCGTAGCACATCTCCGCTTCGCGGGCCAGCTTGGCCTCGGGCATGGTGGTCATGCCGATCAGGTCGGCGTTCCAGCCGCGGTGCAGGTGCGACTCGGCGATCGTGCTGAACGCCGGGCCCTCCATGCACACATATGTGCCGCGCGGGTGCACGCGCGTACCCGCCGGCGGCGGCGTCTCGATCAGCCGCTGCCGCAGGCGCTCGCAGTAGGGGTGCGCGAACTCGACGTGTACGACCACGCCTTCTTCGAAAAAGGTCTGCGGCCGGCGAACGGTGTTGTCGATGACCTGATCGGCGATCACCAGGTCGCGCGGGCGGATTTCCTCCCGCAGGGAGCCGACGGCGCCGCTGGCGATCAGGTGCGTCACGCCGACGGACTTCAGCGCGAAGATGTTGGCGCGGTAGGGCACGTGGGTGGGGTTAAGCACGTGGCCGGGTCCGTGCCGCGAGAGCAGCGCGATATCGAGCCCGTGCCAGTTGACGATCCGCACGGGGCTGCTGGGCGGGCCCCAGGGAGTGTCGATGTTCACTTCGCGGCCGGCCGCTTCGCCGAATAGCGCCTCGCCGAGGCCGGTGCCGCCGATGAGTCCGATCATTCCGGACCTCCGAATTCCGAGGATGCAGGATTCGCGATCGGCGTCGGTGTGCGGCCGCGAGAGCACAGCCTCTCGCTCAACCGCCGCAAATGACGCACCATCCGCCGCAGAACCTGACTTTCATCCGACTGCGATTCGCGCTCCACTCAAGCCGCGTCGGGTGGCGCTTGGTGCGTCCGATTGCGGATCGCCGCCTGAAGCAGCCGCGCGATCGACGGCGTGGCATTCGCGAAACGAACGTGCTCGCGCACGGCCGGAAGCCCAATGGCCAGTACGAGCTTTCCGGCGAGTTCGTCGGCGAACGATAGGCTGATGCCATCGATGCCGGCGAAGTCGACGACGACTCGCTCCCCGGCTCGAACGGCGGCCTCAACAATCGCGCGGGCATCGGCGCCAAGTATGCGAGACGCGAGGAACTCACCGTACTGCGCCAGCAGCAACCGTTGCGGACTGTCCGCCATTGGAGTCACTCTCCGAACAACTCATCGTATTGAGTTTCCTGGGGATCGACGCGCCTCATGATCTCACCAAGATCGACTTGACGATCCATGTTCACTTGAAAGCCCACAACCGTTCCCGGCCAAACCGTGGCGCTCACCGCAGAGTCCTCATCAGCGTCAACTTCAACGCGAAACACCCCATCGCGCGAGTAGATCAGCATACAGCCGCGGTTCTCCCGCGTGAACGCGCTGGCCCAGGTAAGACCCCACCCGGAGTTGTTCGCCGGCCGGCCCGTTACTTTCCGCTGAAGCGCGAGGCGGATTGCGGCGGTCTCTGTATCGCACTTCTCGCGCAGTTCGGAATTGTCGAGCAAGCTGGCACGGATTCCACGGCCGCAGTCCGCGATGCCGATCTCGACGATTCGGCACTTAGGATAGCACTGCGCACAAACGAACGCACCGACCTCGGATCGGGCGTGATGGAATACGTTCTCGATCAGCTCCGCTGTCAATATCTGCAGGTTGTCAACAGCGCCGGCGGGCAAATTTGTTCTGGCGCCGATTATCTCTGCAAGGCGACATACTACCTGATCCACCTCGCGCTCATCCTGCAGTTGCACAATCTCCTGGAAGCGCCCTTCTGCGGGCCATCGGCGAAACGGATAGGCGATCGTCGCTCCCAGCAAGTTATAGAAATTCATGCGAGCGAGCCAGCCATCGACGGCGGACCTGGGCCGCGTGAACCGGCTCTCGATACATCTTCCGTCGCGCAACCAGGACAACAACGCCGCGAGCGAAGCGGCGCTGGTCGCCGAAACAAACCGACGCCGGAGAGATTTAGCTCCAGTGAGAACTCGCGATCATTCTCGCGCGCGGCAATCGCGTCACGGAAGTGTGTGAGCCAGATGGGAAGATGAGGCAGGCTAAGGTCGCCGCTCAGCCTGACCGTCGTTATGCCCGTCATTGCGATCGCACCACGCTCAGCGGCACGCTCCCATCCTTTCGCGGCAGCGGGTCCGGCGGCTTGATGTCCACGCTGGCCCCCAGCAGCCGCTTCTCGCCGCGCTGCACCTGTTGCGCCAGCACCCGGCACTCGTGCAGCAGCGCGTCGAGCATCTGCGGCTCGCTCACCGTCTGCCGCAGCTCGCCCTGCACGTACAAAATCCCCTTGCCGCGGCCTGCGAAGATCGCCACGTCCGCCCCCTCGCACTCGCCGGGGCCATTCACCACGCAGCCCATCACCGCCACCTTGATCGGCAGCTTGATTTCTTCGCTGATCTTCCGCCGCACGTCGGTCACGAGCTTGAACAGATCGACCTCGATCCGTCCGCAGCTCGGGCACGCGATCAGCTCCGGCTCGGTGCGGCTGCGCAGCCCCAGACAGCACAGCAGCTCCTTGCCATCCTCGACCTCGAAGACCGGGTCGGCGGCATACGAAATGCGGATCGTGTCGCCGACGCCGTTGGCCAGCAGCGCGCCCAGCGCGGTGATGCTGCGAATCCGCCCGGTCTCCGGCGGGCCGGCGTGTGTCACGCCCAGGTGCAGCGGAAAGTCGTAGCGCTCGCTGATCGCCGTATAGGCGTCGATCACGATCCGCGGGTCGATGCTCTTGGCGCTGATCACGATATCGTGGTAGTCCGCCTCGTCGAAGATCCGCAGATACTCCTCGAGCTTTTCGAGCATGATCCGGATCAGCCCGCCGGCGTAGTCGCGATCGAGCTCGGCCTTCTCCTCGGCCCGCTGCCCCTTGTCGCGGCGCTCGACGATCCCGCCTTCGTTCACGCCGACGCGGATCGGGATGCGGCGTTCCTTGCACGCGGCGATCACCCGCAGCACCTGGGCGCGGTCCTGAATGTTGCCGGGATTCAGGCGGATCTTGTGCACGCCCGCCTCGATCGCCTCCAGCGCCCGCTGGAAGTGAAAGTGCACGTCGGCCACGATCGGCACGGGCGACGCCGGAATGATCGTGCGCAGCGCCTCCGTGTCGGCCTTCTCGGGAACGGCTACGCGCACGATGTCCGCTCCGGCGCGGGCCAGCTTCTGAATCTCCGCCAGGCACTTGTCGATCTCGTACGTATACCCGGCGGTCATCGACTGCAGCACGACCGGCGCATCGCCGCCGAGTTTGACCGGGCCGACGGAAACCTGCCGGGTTTTTCTGCGAGGGGGCATGCGGATCAGTCGCCTTTCAACTTCCGGATAAAGTCGGCGCAGCGCGGCATCCGTTGGGCCACGCGGTCTGGATCAATCGCGGCCAGCGCCTCGAACGAGAGCTTGCCTTTGCGATATTCACCTTTGCTGCTGTCGCGTGTCGCGCTGCTGAGCGCGGCGAACAGGTCACTCTTTTCCAGCGCCTCGAGATCGCTTCGAACCGGCAGCGCCGCTTGCCTGAAGCCGGGCCCGAAGAGCCGCGCCAGCGACGCACCGTCGGCCGCCAGCCAAGACTCCATGCAAACCGCCATGAAGTGCAGTTGATCCTCGGCGGCGCCGGCCGGCTGCTCCCATCCATCTCCCGGGCGGCGGCGGACGTGCTCCCACTTCCGCCTGTCAGGTGCAACCACGTCCTCGGAATCGACCAGCAATACGCATGAATCCCCAGGACTCATGGTGCGGAGCCTGGTCTTGAAGTCGTCGAATGCGTGCGCCCGACTGCCGCATGCGACGATCCGCGGCTTGGGTTGCGCCCCCACGGCCTTGGCGATGAACGCATGGAACGCCTGGCGACAGCGCGTGCGGAGATCCTTGCTGCTTCCGCCGCCCTCGACATACACGAACGTGCTCATGTACGCCGCCCGCCGATCTCGCCCTTGTTCCAAAGTTCGCCCAGCGAATAACGATCCAGCCAACCGCTCAGTTGCTGCGAGTCCAGTCGGCGAAGCGTCGTCGCGCCGTTGTGTTTCTCGCAGACCACCACCGAGTCGGGTTGGTCGGTCAGCGCATCGACCAGTTCGTCGGAGTGCGTGGTCAGCACGATCTGCATGCGCCCGGATGCTTCCACGATCAGGTCCGCGAGGGCCGGAATCGCATCCGGATGCAAACCGAGATCGGGTTCGTCCAGGCACACAACCTTCGGCGGCGCCGGGTCCAACAGAATCGCAAGCAGCGCGAGCCATTCCATCGTGCCATCAGACAGGCGCGCCGCCGGAATCGTCCAGTTGGCCTCCGACACCACGATTTCCGCCGTTCCACCGGCGATGTTGACGCCCACGTCCTCCGCCGGCGGATAGAACTGGCGCAGCAGCTCGATGAGTCGGCGGCGGGTGGCCGGGTGATTGGTCAGGCGGTTCAACACCAGGCCGAGATTTTCGCCGCGTTCCAGCAGGCTGCGCGTGGGCAGATCGGTGCGCTGCGGTTTGCGCGTCGGCGAATCCGGCCCGAAGCTGACGTCGCGGTAAAGCCGGATTCCCTGATACAAGTCACGCAGATGCGAAATCTGGGGATACTGATCGGGATCCTGGCGCTGCGCGAGCACCGACCGCTCCGGGTCGAGTTCCTCGCGCCGCAGCGGACGCTTGGATTGAACGGTGGGATCGACCGTCGCGAAGAAAGCCTGACCGCGATCGTAGCGAAAGAAAAAGAACGGCTTTGTCACGCCCGGGGCGGTGATCGCCGAGTTCTCGATCAGTTCATCGTGCACCAGGAATCTCTGCGCGGCTTCGCGGAACTCAAAGCGGTGCCGCAGTATCGGCGCGCGGTTGTCGATCCCGTCAGCGAGCACTTCGATCCGACCGATCGCGCCATCCGGTGCGCCCTTCCAGATCCAATCGATGATCGGCAGGGCGGTCTCCGGGCTTGCGATCGGCAGGCGGCTCAGGAGATAGAGAACCTCGAGGAAGTTCGACTTACCGCAGCCGTTCGGGCCGATCAGAACCGTGATCGGCCCGAGGTTCAGGCGCGTGTCCGCGGCCCCGAACGAGAGGATGTTTTGCATCGCGATTTCGCGGATCATCGCGTCAAACCTCGGTGGCCGCATCGCCGGATGGACGCCGCCATCCGGCTGCATGCCGCCACGTATCGTAGCCGACGATGCGAAGTTGAGCAGCGCGCTGATCGCGGCCTATCGCAGCTCGTGGCCCCGCATTGGTGCAGCGGTTTTTCGAGGTATGATCTCGGCCGCCGGCTAACCCTCACCCGCGGAGGCCCAAGGCCCAATGGCGCGTCGTCAGTCCTGGGAGTCCTTCGAACCGACGCTCTATGACTACCAGCAGCGCGCCGAAATCCGCCGCGCGCGGCGGCAGCGGGCCCTCTTTATTCCGCGGTATCTGACCGAGGCCGCCAAGAGCTACCTGCTCGCCGGCTCGGACCAGGAACGCGCCCACGCCATTGCGGTCCGCTGGGCCGACCTGGAGGCCGACGGGCGCCTCGCCGCCCACACCGAGACTTCGATCGATGCGCAGTTTCTCGCGGAGTTGTTCGGCGACGGGCTGGCCTACGCGACAAAGACCCTCAGCCCCGAAAAGTGGCAACTGGAGCGCAACTTCGCGGTACCCGGCGTCGGCACGGCGGACGCCGCGATCGGCGAGTTTCCGGCGGCGGCGTGCCCCGCGGCGATCATCGAGCTCAAGGACGCCCGCACCGATCTGGATCGCGACCGATCCAACGGCCGCACGGCGGCACAGCAGTGCTGGGACTATCTCAACGCGCTTCCGGGTTGCCCGTGGGGCATCGTGTCGAACTTCGCGACCATCCGGCTGTATCACCGCGACAAAGGAACGCTCGCCTACGAAGAGTTCGGCTTGCAGGAGCTGCGCGACCCCCGCCGGTTCGCGGAGTTCTACTGCATCTTCGAGCGCGGAGGGCTGCTGAAATCGCGGATCGGCCAGCGTCCGCGGGCGCTCGATCTGCTCGAGCAGACCCAGGCGCGGCAGAAGACGGTCGGCGATGAGCTGTACCAGTCCTATCAGTCGCAGCGGCTGCGGCTGATCGAACACCTGATGCACGACTTCGCCAAGCCGCTCGACTCCGCCATTCGCATCGCCCAGAAAATTCTCGATCGCGTGATCTTCATCGCCTTCTGCGAAGACCGCGAGCTGTTGCGGGCGGAGTGTCTGGCGCGCGCCTGGCGCGAACTGCCCGCATTTACCAAGGCGACCAACCCGCGCTGGCAGAATTTCCTGGCGCTCTTCGGCGAAGTGGATCGGGGCGGACGCAGCGCGGGCGTCGAGAGCGGCTACAACGGCAACCTGTTCAAGCACGATGACGAACTGGACAACCTGAACCTGGCCGACGATCCCTGGACCGACGGGTTCCGCAACTTCGGCACATTCGACTTCTCCGAGGAAGTGAATGTCGAGGTGCTGGGACACCTCTTCGAGCGCTCGGTTACCGAACTGGAGAAGCTGCGCGTCGGTGGGCTTTTCGCGCTCAAGGCGGCGATCGAGAACGGCAACGGCGGGCATGGCGGCAATGGCGGCAACGGCAATGGCGGCAACGGCGGTAACGGTGGGCGCCGCCCGTCGCCCAACGGCGGCCAGGCCGCAAGCGGCAAGATGCCGAAAAGCGCGCAGCGCAAGCGCTTCGGCATCTACTACACGCCGCCGGCCTTCACGAACCTGATCGTCGATCGCACCATCAATGTGCTCGTGGCGGAGCGCTTCGCGGCGCTGGCCGCGCAGCACGGCGTCGACCCCGAGTCGCGCGACCCCGGCGACGGCGAGAAGCCGCGGGCATACTGGGCGGCCTGTTTTGAAGCCCTGCAGCAGGTCACCGTGTGCGATCCGGCGTGCGGTTCGGGCGCCTTTCTGATCCGCGCGTATGACGCGCTCGACGCCCATTACAAAATCGTGGTTCATCGGCTGGCCGGCGCCGGAGTTCCCAAGAGCGAGGTCGCGGCGCTGGAGGACTCGATTCCCGATCTGATTCTCAGCCGCAATCTCTTCGGCGTCGATTTGTCCGAGCAGGCGGTGGAGATCACGCAGTTGGCGCTCTGGATTCGCTCGGCCCGCCGCGATCGCAAGCTGTCGGACCTGTCGCGCAACGTGATCTGGGGCAACAGCCTCGTCGCCGATCCGGCGGTCGACCCCCGGGCGCTGAACTGGGCCGCGGTTTTTCCCACGATTTTCGGCGGCCGGGCGGGCGACGACGCGGCGCGCGGCTTCTCCTGCGTCATCGGCAACCCGCCGTGGGAGCGACTGAAGCTCCAGGAACGCGAGTTCTTCTCGCTGACCGACCCCGACACGGCGGAGGCCGTCAACGCGGCCCAGCGCCGCCGCCGGATCGCGGCGATGCAGAAAACGAACCCCCAACTGTACGCCGACTACGAGCGGGCGCTGGCGAGCGCCGATCGCGTGCTGACCCACGCGCGGCAAAGCGGCGAGTACCCGCTGACGGGCAAGGGCGACATTAACACCTACATGCTCTTCGCCGAACTGGCCATGCGAATCGTAGCGGCGGACGGGCTGGTCGGGCTGTTGCTGCCGTCGGGCATCGCGACAGATGAGACGACCAAGGAGTTCTTCCGGAAGCTGATGGACGAGCGACTGCTGATCTCGCTCTACGACTTCGAGAACAAAGAGGCCCATTTCGAGGATGTCCATCGATCCTTCAAGTTCTCCGCCCTCGTTTTCGGCGGCGGCCGGCGATCGACGGAACAGGCCGATTTCGTGTTCTTCGCCCGCGGCGTTGAGGAAGTCGCCGCGAGCAACAAGCAGCGCCACATCCCGCTGACCGCCGCGGACATGAAGCTGCTCAATCCGAACACCCGCACCTGCCCGATCTTCCGAACGCGGCGCGACGCGCAGCTTACGCGGGCGGTCTACAAGCGCGTTCCGATCCTGCTCGACCACCAGCGGCGGCGCGGCGGCAATCCGTGGGGCGTCAAATTTCTTCGAATGTTCGATCAGACCAACGACGCGGAGCACTTCGTCGCGGCGAAGGACTGGGAGCAGCAGGGCTACAAGCTGCGCGGCAACGTCTACGTCAGCGGCCGCAAGCGCGCCCTGCCGCTGTACGAGGCCAAGATGGTGCAGGCGTTCGACCATCGCGCCGCCAGCGTCGTGATCGAAGACGAGAATTGGGTGCGGCAGGGCCAGAAGGAGGAAACTTCGCCGGTTGAGCACGCCAATCCGGAGTTCTCGGTGATGCCGCGCTGGTGGGTGCAGGCCGACGCGGTCGAAGCTGCGCTACCGAAGTCGCCCGGCAATCTGCCGTGGTTCCTGGGATTTAAGGACATTACAAGTCCAACGAATGAACGTACCATGATTGCCGCGTTCATTCCCCGCGCTGCTGTAACAAACAAATTCGTGCTGATGCTTGCAGATATCGCACCGCGACGAAGGCGTGTTTGCTCGCCAATCTCAATGCATTCGTGTTCGACTACATTACGCGCCAGAAGATCGGGGGAATTACGCTGAACTTCTTCATCGTCGAGCAGCTCCCGACGCTGCCGCCCGACCGCTATGCCGAGAAGTGCCCGTGGTCGAAGCGCGAGACGCTGGAGCACTGGGTCAGCGAGCGCGTCCTGAAGCTCTCATGCACCGCCGAGGACATGCTGCCGCTGGCCGAGGCGTGCAGCTTCAGCGGGTCGCGCGGCGACGGCGTTCAAATCTGGAAGGAAAGCGAGCGCGACGCGCTGCGCGCGGAGCTGGACGCCGCCTACTTCCAGCTCTACGGCATCGACCGCGACGATGCCGAGTACATGCTTACGACGTTTTCCAATACCGGTCTGATTCCGCCGGACGAGCGCGGGCCGGAGAACGAAGTCTGGATGCGAAACAGCACCGCGGAGCGGATTCTGCAAGCCTACGACAAGCTGGCCGCGCGCATCGCGGGCGAATCGTAGCAACCCGCGGCGGCGGCGACCGCAACGTCGCCGCCGCCGCCGTGCGTATGCTCCGGGGTCGTCCGCCGGGCGTACGCGACGTGCTGTGAAGCGCTACCGCCGCGCCAGCAGGTCGCGAATCTCGACCAGGACCTTCTCGGTCGGCGACGGTCCCGGCGGCGGCGGGGCGGCCTCCTGTTTGCGGCGGGCGCTGTTCATCGCCTTGATGATCATGAACAGCGCGAACGCCACGATGATGAACTTGATCACCGTGT
This sequence comes from uncultured Planctomycetales bacterium, assembly GCA_964631045.1. Taxonomy (GTDB): domain Bacteria; phylum Planctomycetota; class Phycisphaerae; order UBA1845; family Fen-1342; genus CAZVWB01. The sequence continues at coordinate 218,597 of CAZVWB010000002.1, read as the reverse complement.
TGATGAACAACCCGTACCGGATCGTCACCGGTTCGACCTTGCCCTCTGCGGTCGTCGACGACACGGGCAGCGCGATCGAGAGCTGCGAGAAGTCGACCTGGCCCATGACATAGCCCAGCGGCGGCATGAGCACGTCGCTGACCAGCGACGACACGATCGTGCCGAATGCGCCGCCGATGATGATGCCGACCGCCATGTCGACGACGTTGCCTTTCATCGCGAAATCGCGGAATTCGCTGAACAGTCCCATGCCCGCCACTCCTTTACGCCCACGTGCCCGGGTCGCCGCGGGGCCGCGGTCGGGGCTGCCAAAGCCCCGATGCCGCCGCGGCCGCATGGCGCGCCGGGCCGACCGAACGGGCGCGCGGCGAACCGGGCAGCACGCGCTGCGGACTCGCCTCGCATCCGTTTTGAAATCGCAATCGTTCGCTGAACTACCGCCGCGCCGGCGCAACAGCGCGGCCACCGCAGTTTATGCGGCGCGGCAACGAATCGGCAAGCCGGGCATCGGATCGACGGGGGGAGTACGGGCGCAACTCGCGCGCGGTTGCATTTCGCAGGGTAGCGGTTGCATTTCGCAGGGTGGGGCGGGCATCCTGCCCGCCGGATGGGGGTTGCCTGGCCGGCGCGGACAAAATGCCCGCTCGACCCGCTGCGCCGCAACCGAATGCGAGCTGCAACCTGGGGGGGTACGAGGCGCCGGCGGGGGATTGGCGAGGCCGCGAGCGATCAGGCGCGCGGGCGCGACGTCTTGAGGCGGACGGACGGCAGGCGTTTCAGGCGCTGCGAGCGCGGATCGACCTCAATACCGACGGATTCGAGCGCGGTGACGCCGAGAATCGGTTCGGCATCATCGTCGCCGAAAATGACGGTGGTCCACACGCGGTCCCCCATGAATTCGATCTCCGCTCCGCCGACATCAAGCGAGACTTGCGTACCGTCGGCAAGCTCGTAGAGTCTGCGTCCCCGCGGCTCAATTCCGAGCGCGCGCAAGTGCTGGGCCGGCACCAGGCAATCAACTGCGCCGGTGTCCACCAGGAACAGTCCTTCCCAGGCAGTATCCGGCCGCGCCGGGTTCCGCACGGCGACAGGTACCTGAGTGATTCGCATGCGTCTTAGCGTAGCACGCCGGGAGTACCGGAACAGCGCGGGGCCAGCACCCTGCAGGCGTACGAGCCGGCATCGGCCGGGGGAAAAAAAGCGGCGACATACGAAGCACCCACCAAACAGCGGCGTCGACCTGCGCGGAGCGTCAAGGGTCGAGATTCGTCGCTGGTTCGTCGCGCGAAAGATCGCGCGGAAGGGTGCTGCGTATGTCGCCTGACGCGCCGCTACCGCGCCGCGTGCGAAATCCGATCATGCGACTGTTCTTAGGCCGCCGTCCCCACGGGAGGGTCGGCCCTGTGGCGCGATTTCGTCCGTTCCGGACGCGATTCGCAGCAGGCTTCCGCCCGCCGCCGCCGCGTCGGGTGCGAACGCGAATGTCGCGAAAGATCGGCGCTTCACGCAGCCTGGACGCGTTTCCTGCAAGCGGCTGTTACTTGCGGGCCTTCTTCTTCGCGGTCTTCTTCTTCGCAGCCTTCTTCTTCGCGGCCTTCTTCTTAGCCATAGTACACCTCTGAAAAAAGGAACACGGAAACAATCACGCCCGTGGACACAGCATCCACACTACGTCGTCACGGGCGTTTCCACGCGCTCTTCAAAGCGAATGCTCATCCGCTTGCTGACTCCCGCCTCTTCCATCGTTACGCCATAAAGCACATCGGCACTCTGCATTGTACGCTTGTGGTGAGTTATCACCACGAACTGCGACTGCGCCAGAAAGTCGCCCAGGACGGTGTTGAAACGCTCGACGTTCGACTCGTCCAGGGCCGCGTCGACCTCGTCCAGGATGCAGAACGGCGACGGCTTGTTCTTGAAGATCGCCAGCAGCATCGCCACCGCAGTCATGGTCTTTTCGCCGCCGGAGAGCAGCGAGATCGACTGCGGCTCCTTCCCCGGGGGACGGGCGATGATCTCGATGCCGCAGGTCAGCGGGTTCTCGGGGTCTTCCAGGATCACGTCGGCCCGGCCGCCGCCGAAGAGCTTGCGGAACAGCTCCTGAAAATGCTCGCGCACTTTCGCGAAGCAGTCGTGGAATCGCAGCTTCGATTCGACGTCGAGCTCGGCGATCAGCGTTCGCAACCGCTCGGAGGAGTCCAGAAGGTCGCTGCGCTGCGCGACCAGGTTGTCGTAGCGCGGTTGCAGCTCTTCCAGTTCGGCGATGGCGTCGAGATTGACGTTTCCCAGCCGGGCGATCTTCTGCCGCAGATCGTCGATCTCCGCGCGAATCGCGGCCCAGTCCTGGTCGGCGTGCTGATAGCCGGCGTACAGATCCGCCAGATTCAGGCCGAGCTCTTCCGCCACGCGGGCGACCAGCGTCTCGCGCCGGACGGCGGCCTCGCGCAGCGCCGCCTGCCGCTCGGCCAGGGCCGCGTCGACCTCCTCGATCTGTGCGTGCAGGGCGCGAATGGCCGCGCTGCAGGCGTCGATGCGCTCGCGCAAGACTTGCCGCTGCGCGCGCAGAGCCGCGACGGCGGCCCGCTGCGTTTCGCACTCGCGCGTCGCCTCGGTGCAGCGGGCACGCGTGCGGGTCAGTTCGTCTTCCGTGGCGGCGATCTGGCCCCGAGCCGCATCCGCCTCGCGGTGGGCCTCGGCCTGCTCGCGCTCCAGTGCGGCGCGGCTCTCGTGCAGCGCCGCCAGCGCCCGTTCCGCCGCCGCGTGCCGCTCGGCCGCGCGGGCGGCGTCAACCAGGCGGGCCGTCAGACCGCGCGAAAGCTCGGCGGCGGCGGCCTCAGCCGCGGAGACGCGGACCTGAAGCTCCTCGACGCGCTGCTCCAGCGCGGCCCGCGCCGTGTCGGCCACCTGGCCCTCGGCGATCAGCGCTTCGAGTCGCGCTGCCAGTTCCTGAATCTCGCGCTCGATGGCGATCTGCTCGGCGGCCAGGTTGCCCTGCTCGCGCTCCGCCCGGCGGGATTCGTCTTCGGCGCGGACGATCTCCGTCTGCGCGTCGCTCGCCTGCCGCTGGGCGACGCCGGCCTCCTGCGCCAGCGCATCGCGCCGCAGGTCCAGGTCGCCGCGCTGGGTGAGCAGATCCGCCCGCAGCCGCGCCGATTGCTCCAGCGAAGTCTCAATCTCGTCCAGTTCGGCCCGCAGAGCGCGAATCTCCGCTTTGCGGCTGATCAGGCCGTGGGCCTGCGCCGGGCGACCGAAGGTCAGCCGGCCGTCGCTGCTGACCGTTTCGCCCGCCGCCGTGACAAACATGCAGCCGGCGGGCGCGGCGGAGGCCAGCGCCAGCGCCCGCTCCAGATCGTCCACCAGGTATACGCGGCCGAGCAGCACTTCGGCGATTGCGCGGTACTCCGGCTCGCAGGTCACCCAGTCGGCTACGCGCGCCAAAACGCCGGGCGACCCCTCGAAGGCGGCGCGGGCCACGTCGCTGGCGATGCGGTCCAGCGCCAGCACGCGCAGCGCCGCCCCGGCGACGCTCCGGCGGCGAAGCTCGCCGACGAACGCCGATCCGTCGCGCACCACCAGGCAGTCCTCGATCCCCGCGAGCACGGCGGCGAGCGCATCGACCCGCGGATCGTCGATCCGCAGACAATCGGCAACCAGCCCGACGACCGTGCCGTCGCCGGCGGCATCGCCGCGCCAGGCCAGAACCTGCTGCGCGCCCTGATCGACGCCCTCGAAGCGGCGCTCCAGTTGATCCAGCATGCCCAGGCGCGACAACAGCCCGGTGCGCGTCTCGCGCCGCGCGGCGATGGTGCGGTCGGCCTCGCGGGTTTGTTCGTCCAGAAGCAGCGCTTGCGCGGCCACGTCGGAGAGTTGTCCGTCGATCCGCGCCGCGGTCTCGCGCAGCGCCGCCACGCGCTCGGCGAGGCCGATGCGGCGGGCGGCCAGAACCTGCTGCTCCTGCGCAAGCGCGGCCAGCCGTTCATGCACCCCGCGTAATCGCTGCGTGCGCTCGGCGCGCTGCGTTTCGATCGCGGCGTGCTGGCTATGCAGCAGCGCCGCACGGCGGGCCGCGTCGAACGCGGCGCTGCGTTCGCGGTCGAGCGCCTGGCGCTCGCCGCCCGCGGCGCGGCCCGCGGCCGCGTGCTCTTCGCGCAGCGCGGCGCACGCCGCGTTTTCGGATTCGAGCGCGGTGCTGGCCTCCAGCAGGGCCGCCCGATCGGCGGCCACGCGCTCCTCCAGCGCCGCAGCGCGACCCGCCGTGGCCTCGGCCTGCGCCCGGCGACGGTCGCACAGCGCCCCGAGTTCCTCGATGCGCCGCTGCTCCTGCGAAATGCGCTCGCTGAGCGTGCTGGCCTCGCTTTGCAGCGCCAGCACCGCGGCCTCGCCGGCGCGAATGTCCTCGTCCAGTCGCTGGGCCGCGTGCGACTGCTCCGCGGCGTCGGCATCGCCGGCGGCAAGTTCGGCGCGGCGGGCGTGCGAATCGGCGGCCAGCGCCTCGATCTCGCGCTCGAGCGCGAGCCGGCTCTGCTCCAGATCGTGATACTCGGCCAGCGAGAACGCCGCCCGCAGCTCGCGCAGCCGCGAGTCGTACTGCTGAAAATTGCGGGCCTTGCCGGCGGCCAGCTTCACGCTGCGCAGCCGCTTCTCCAACTCGTCCACCACGTCGTTGAGCCGCAGCAGGTTCTGCTGCGTGCGTTCCAGCTTGCGCTCCGCCTCCGTGCGGCGAATCTTGTAGCGGCTGATGCCGGCGGCTTCCTCGAAGATCTCGCGGCGCTCGACCGGACTGGATTGAAGCAGCGAATCGACCCGCCCCTGCTCGATCACGCTGTAGGCATCGACGCCCACGCCGGTGTCGAGCAGCAGTTCCTTGATGTCGCGCAGGCGGCAGAGATTGCCGTTCAACCGATACTCGCTGTCGCCGCTGCGATACAGCGTGCGCGAGACGGTGACCTCATCCTGATCGGAGGATAGCAGCCGGGCGCGGTTGTCGAAGACGAGTTGCACTTCGGCGAAGTTGGAGGGCTTGCGGGTCCGCGCGCCGGAGAAGACGACGTCCGCCATGCGCTCGCCGCGCAGGCTGCGGGCGGATTGCTCGCCGAGCACCCAGCGCACCGCATCGAGCACGTTGCTCTTGCCGCAGCCGTTGGGGCCGACGATGGCAGTGACGCCGGGGCCGAACTCAAACTCCGTTCGATCGGCGAAACTCTTGAAACCGTGCAGAGCGATGCGTTTCAGAAACACAAGTGCGCCATCCTGGCTGCGACCCGGCGCGTCGCCGGTCTCGTCCAACATCTTGTGGACGGGTCGCACGTTAGCACAAGCCGCGGTTGTTCGCAAGAGTATTCCCGGACGCTGGCGCCGATGTCGGTCAGGATTCTCGCGCCGCGTTCCGCCGAGTCTGGTCCGCCGCGTGCTGCGCGATCGTGCGGCCGCGGCCGAGTGAGTCTGCGGATGACCGCAATCCGCGCAGCGGCTACACTGCCGCCGGAATTCGCAAACTTCGTGGAGAAATCCCCATGATGCCCGATCGCGTGAAGCAGATTCTGAGTTGGTACGAAGCCGACAACGCCGGCGTGTTGGCGAACCTCCGCCGCATCATCGGCACGGGAACGTTGCGCGACACCGGCAAGTTCGTGATCCTGCCGGTCGATCAGGGCTTCGAGCATGGGCCGGCGCGCTCGTTCGCGCCCAACCCCGCCGGGTACAACCCGCACTATCACTTCGAGCTGGCGATCGAAAGCGGCTGCAACGCATACGCCGCGCCGCTGGGCTTCCTGGAAGCGGGCGCGCGGACCTTCGCCGGCGAGATCCCGCTGATTCTGAAGCTCAACAACAACGAATCGCTGTATGGCACGAAGAACCCGAGCCAGGCGATCACCGCTTCGATCGAGCATGCGCTGCGGCTGGGCTGCGCCGCGATCGGCTTCACCATCTACCCCGGATCGGCGAGCGCGCAGGGGCAGTACGAACAAATCAATCAGCTTGCCGAAGAGGCCAAGAGCGTCGGCCTGGCGGTCGTGGTCTGGAGCTACCCGCGCGGCGAGGGGCTCAGCAAGGATGGCGAGACCGGCATCGACGTCTGCTGCTACGCCGCGCAGATCGCGGCGCAGCTCGGCGCGCACATCATCAAGGTCAAGCCGCCGACCGAGTTCGTCGAGCAGGCCGAAGCCAAGAAGGTCTATGAAAAGCAGCAGATTCCGATCAAGACCCTGTCCGAGCGCATCCGCCACGTGGTGCAGAGCGCGTTCGACGGCCGGCGGATCGTGATCTTCAGCGGCGGCGCGACCAAGGGCGAGGACGCGATTTACGACGAGACGCGCGCCATCCGCGACGGCGGCGGCTTCGGCAGCATCATCGGCCGCAACGCATTCCAGCGGCCCCGCAAAGATGCGATCGCGATGCTGAAGAAGATCATGGATGTCTACGCGGGCAAGGCGTAGATGCCCGCTCGGGTCGCTCGAACCGCGATCCACACCTGCTGCATCGCCGTAATGGCTGCGGGGCTGATGGCCGCCGGCTGCGCCCCGCAACTGATTCCGACCCCCAATCTCTGTGTCGGCGCCGGCGGCGCGCCGTTCGCCGCCGTGCCGCCGGCGTTGCGCAGCGACCGCGTGCGAATCGTCTACGCGACGGATCGCGAGCGGATCGATGGCGACGCGCACGGGCCGCCGGCGTATGGGCACCAGCGCTCGCGCAGTCTTGCGTTCGGGCGGGCGGAGCTGTCGCTGGGCGGGGTCTCCTGGGATGAGCTGGTCAGGCAAAGCTGCCGGAGCGACCGCGAGCGCTGGCTGCCGCTGCGAATCGCGAGCGTCCGCGAGCGCGGCCGCATGTCGCGCACGCCGGGACCGCTTCGGCTGCGCGCGGGTCAGGCGATCGGCGACCCGTGGGCGCTGCACGCGGACGCCGCAGCGGAGCAGGCCCTGCACGCCCTGGTCCGCGCGGAGCTGCGCCATACGCCGCGGAAGGAAGCGTTCATCTACGTACACGGCTTCAACTCGCGCTTCGACGACTCCCTGCACGTCATGGCCAGCCTGTGGCACTTCCTGGGCCGCGAGGGCGTGCCGATGGTCTATTCCTGGCCGGCGGGCATCGGGCTGAGCGTCGTGGGCTACAACTATGATCGCGAATCCGGCGAATTCACCGTCTATCACCTGAAACAGTTTCTGCGGGCCGTGGCGCGCTGCCCGGAACTCCAGAAAGTGCATCTGATCGCCCACAGCCGCGGGTCGGACGTGCTGCTGACCGCGCTGCGCGAGCTGCACATCGAGGCCCGCGCCGCCGGGCGCGACACGCGGCAGGTGCTGCGGCTCGGGCACGTGGTGCTGGCGGCGCCGGACATGGATTTTCAGGTCTATCAACAGCGCGTCGCGGCCGAGCGGCTCAGCCTGGTGCCCGAGCGGCTGACGCTCTATCTGTCGCAGGGCGACCTGGCGATCACCTTCGCCGAGCACCTGTTCTGGAGCATCCGCCGGCTGGCGCGGCTGCGACCGGAAGACTTGAGCAGCGCGCAGCTCGACACGCTCGGACGCATGCCGGAGATCAGCCTCATCGACGCCCGCGTCACGACCGATCCGATCGGCCACGTCTACTTCTACTCCAATCCCGCCGTCAGCTCCGATCTGATTCTGCTGCTGCGCGACAACCGCCCGCCGGGCGAAGCGCATGGGCGGCCGCTCCGCGCGACCACCACCGCGAACTATTGGGAACTCGAAGACGGCTACCCGCCGCGGCGGTGAGCGACCCCGCGGCGTGCCGCGCGCGCGTCGTGCAGCGGCGATGCGCCCCCGCCCCATCGGCGGTCACTTGTTGGCGACGATCTTGTAGCCGACGTACGCCGCAAACATGAGCAGCGCGACGCCGCCCGTCCGCAGGGCGGGGTACGGAACAAACATGACGGCGAGCGTGCACATCAGCAGCGTCAGCCCGCCCCACACCGCCCACGACTGTCCCTCATAGTTGGCCATGCGGCCGATGCCGATGACGACCAGCGCGATCAGTCCATACTCGATCATGACCCGACTCCAGCGCTCGCGCCCGATCGCCGCCGGCGCCCCGCGGCCGGGCCGGCCTGGAGAGTCGTCTGGTTCACGCGGCGCACGCGCACGAGTTCTGCGACAATCCGCGCGGTAAGCGCGATCGCGAACGTAAGATAGCGGACGGGTGGGCGTCTAACCTTGTGATCCCCGGCTGCCCGCCGCGAACCGGCCGCGGGCGACCCGGCCTGGGCAAGTGGACCACGCATGAACGCGGGCCGCGCCGCAAACCGAAGGGCCGCATTGCAGCCACCGGCGGCGGCGGACGGTCCGCCGGGCAGCGCCGCCGAGCGCGGCGGCGCACGTGCCTCCGGCGCGCCCGGTCGAAGGCCCGCGTCGCCGGCGGCGGCAGCTCCCAGTGCGGCGGATGACGAGGCGCTGCTCGGCGAGTGGATCCGCGAGCACCGGGCTTACCTGGCCCGGCTGGCGCAGCGCCTGCTGGGCTGGCCGGCGGAGGTCGATGACGTGCTTCAGGATGTGTTCGTGGCGGCGTGGCGCGCTCGAAGCCGCTTTCGCGCGGCGGCTTCCCCGCGAACGTGGCTGACGCGAATCGCGATCAACGCGTGTCGATCGCGGCAGCGGCGCTGGGCGCGCCTGCGGCAGTGGTTCACGGCCGCCGCGGCCGCGCTCGGAGTTGCGGCGAGTCGTAGTTCGCTCGACGGGACCGACCTTCCCGCGGCAAGCGGTGTCGCGGGCGACCCGGACGCGCTGGAGGCGCTTCGCGTTGCCGTGCGGGCCCTGCCCCAGGCCGAGCGCGAGGCCGTGGTGCTGTGCTATCTCGAAGACCTGCCTGCGGCCGACGCGGCCGAGTTGCTCGGCATTCGCCGCGGAACTTTGGATGTGCGGCTGAATCGGGCACGCACGCGGTTGCGGGCGCATCTGCGATCCATCGGCGAGGGCGAATCATGAGCCGCGACAAGCTGGTCGAGCAACTACGCCGCGCCGATGCCGCCGTACCGCCGCCGCGCGGCGCGGCGCTGCATCCGCGGGCGATCGTTCTGGCCGCCTCGCGCGGCCGCGGACGCTTGCGGGCGGTGCGCGTGATCGGGGGTGCGGCGGCCGCGGCGTGTTTGCTGCTGCTGATTGGCCGCGGGTGGCCGTATGCCGCAGCGCCCGGGCCGATCGCAAAGCGCTCGCTGGTCGCGGTGCAGCCGGAAGCCGCCTCGGACGCGGAGGTCCGCCGGCTGCGGCTGGAAATCGCCCGGCTCGATCAGCAAGCGCAGGCCGCCCTGCGTCGTGCTCGTCAGGCGCGAGAACTCCGGGGCGTCGCCCGCCCGCGGGCTGCCGTCGCGCGGGTCGACGCGGTTCAGGACGCCGCGATTCAGGCGGACACCACCGCGTACCTGGTGGTATGGCATGGTCAGCAATTGGAATCGCAGCGCGCCTGGCCGGCAGCGGCGGCGGCCTATCGCGATGCGATCGAGATTTTTCCGAACACGACCTGGGCGGCGCTGGCCCGCGAGCGGCTGCGCGCTCTGCAAACACACGAAGGAGCCTAGAGATGACTCGACTTTCGAGGCGAACCCCGGTGCTGCGCGGCGGGCGACTGCTGCCTGGCGGCGCGCCGCGCCAAATGCTGGGAATCGCGTTGCTGTGCGGCCTGGCGTCAGCCATGCCGATCGCGCGGGGACAGACCGCCACGGAGCGGGATCCCATCGCCGGCGAGCCGATGCGGACGGCGCGACTGCTGATGCGCGTGCATCTTCCCAGCAACGCGCTGCAACTGAATCACGCCGCGATCGAGGTGATCCTGAACAGCGCGGCCGTCGGGCAGCGCGCCGCGCAAGAGGTGTTGGGCGCAAACGGCGACATCGCCAGCGAGTATCTCCGTTTCAGCTATCACGCCGCAGGCGATGGCGAGTTCTCATTCGACCAGCGGGCTGACGGAACGACGATCGTGGGAATCGCGACGCTGCACGCCGCGGCAAACGTCGCGCCCACGACGCGGCGGGTCGAAGACGTGCTGCGTCGCGCGGCGCAGTTGCTGGCCGCGGCGCTGCCTGCGCCCCCGACACCGTCGCGCGACCAGCTTGAAGCGGAGCGCACGGCTGCGAAGGCGAGGCTGGACGAGGCCGCCGGGCAGATCGCGGCGCTCCAGCAGCGCATGGCCGAGATCGTCACTTCGCTTCCGGTCGGATTGGACAACCTCAGCCGCATCCAGAACCGCATCGAACAGGCGGAGCAGCAGATCGCAGAGCTGCATCTTCGGGCCGCCGGGCACGAGGCCCGCCGCCGGGCGATCGCCGAACAGGTCGCGCGGCTGCAGGCGGAGGTCGATCGGGTCGTGGCGCAGGATGAGGCGCTCCGCGAAATGCTGCGCGTGGTCGATTTTCGCGAGCAGAAACTCGCTCGGCTCCGCGCGCTGGCGGAGAAGGGCGCCGCATCCGAGACGGACGTGCTGAGCGCCGAGGAGCAGGTGGCGCTCTCCCGCGCCGAACTCGCCCGCCAGCGGCTGGAGACGGCGCAGTCCACCGGCGGCGGCATGCTGGCGAAACTCAATGACGAGCTGGTTACGCTGGCGCTGCACGCGACAGAGACGGCGGCGCAAATCGAGCGGCTGGAGGAGGACATGAAGCGCGGTGCGGAAGCCAAGCGCCGCGCGGAGCAATTGCTGATGGAGTGCCAGCAGCCGCTGGCGGGTTTGCAGCAGCAGCGCGAGGCGCTCAGCCAGCAGATTCACGAGCTGGAGCTTCGCATCCGCGAGGGTCAGCGCAGGCCGATCGTGGACATCGTCGGCGACCCGCCCGCAACCGCACCGTCTGCGGACGGCCCGCGCCCGTAGTCGCCAACCGCCCGCGTGCGTGCGCGCCGGTCCCGGGCGCGCCACGCCGGGCTCCTGAATTGCCGCGCTGGGGCGGGCATTCTGTCCGACCGATGCTCTCGCGAACCGCGCGTGAAAGTGAGTGAAGCCAGAGAGTGCACACGCGCGGCGCGCAACCGCCCGGCCTTACTTCTGGCCGACGTCTGCGGACGGCGGCTCGGCCGTGAGCCGCGCCAAATCCTCGATCGCGCGGCTCAGCCCGGCCTTCAGCCGATCGATGGGCAGCGGCTCCCAGCCGCCGGGATCGCCCGATAGCCAGACGAAAACGCCCTCGTCGGTCTTGCGCACCTGAAAGTCTCCCCAGCGGGCGTCGACGAAACGCGAGGCGACGTGCCCGGGCGCGGGTCGGAGCGTGACTGCGGCGACCTGATCCAGAAACGCGATCAGGCTGCGGGCGTCTTCTGCGGTCAACTGGAAGAAGGTGCGTTCGTTGAACTCCTCCATCATCGCTCGAAAGAAGTTCAAGCCACTGGGATCGGTCGCCTGAGCCGACATCTCCTGCTTCGCCGCTGCGGACAAGGCCGTGCCGTAGCCCAGCCCCATGCGGATCTTGGCTTCATTGCGGTCGGAACCGACGTGCCGCCACGCCACCAGCCGGATGCTGGTGTAGACCTCGGTAAACCCGAAGAGCGAAGAGCGCGACAGCTCGACGAAGAACTCGGCGGTGTCCTCCTCCAGATAAACCACGCCCATCGGCCGGGCCGGCTGACTGGTCGCAGCGGCCGGCGTTGTGGGCTGCGCCATCCCGTCCTGCTCTCCGCACCCCGACAGGCCGCCGGGTAGCGCCAGGAGCGTCAGCCAGGCGCTCGCGTTCCTGATTTGCCGTTGCGTGTTACGCATGTTGCTTTCTCCTGGGCCGCGCTGCCGGACCGTTGCCGCTTGCCGCGCCGATCGCTGCGCGGCGCCCCGCACGCGCGCACGCGCCGGCCGCCTAGGGTTCGTCCGCGTCCACGTACTGCACCGCCTGCGATTTAAACAGCAGAAAGACCGACCGGCCAGCGGCGATTTGCAGTTCGGCGGCGCTGCGGGCGCTGATTTCGGCCAGGAACGGGCGGCCCGCGCTGATCTCCACGAGCGTGACGCGCGGGTGGGCCGTCACGCGCGTGACGCGGCCCAGCAGCCGGTTCTGAATCGAAATCCCCTCGATCGGGCGCGTCGACAGCGCGATGTCCTCCGGTCGCAGCGCGACCCGCACACGCTCGCCCAGCCGGCGTGCCGCCAGAGGCGCCAGCACTGTCGGCGGCGCGGCCGAGGGCGGCGGGCCATCCTCGGCCGGCTCCAGTTCCAGCCGCGCCAGCCCGTCCTCGGGGCGACACTCGATGACGCGCGCCGGCAGCACGTTCTCGATCCCCAGCGTGCGCATCTGCTCGAAAGTCTCCGCGTCGTGCAGCAGCGTCGCCAGTGGGCCGCAACCGGCCACGCGCCCCTGATCGAGCAACAGGATCTGATCGGTCAGGGCCAGAATCTCCCGCAAATCGTGTGCGACGTAAATGATCGGCACACCCGGCCGCGCGATCGTCCGCCGCAGATATGGCAGCACCCGCCGACGCGACTCCGCGTCCAGCCCCGCCAGCGGTTCGTCCAGGAGCAACAGGCGCGGCGCGCTGAGCAGCGCCCGCCCCAGCGCCACGCGCCGCTGCTCGCCGCCCGACAGTTCCGGAGCGCGGCGCGCCAGCAGCGGCCGAAGCCCCAGCCACTCGACCACGTCGTCGAAGCGCACGCCGCCGTGGACGGTCGCCGCAGCGGGCAGCCCGTAGCGCAGATTCGCCTCCACGCGCAGATGCGGAAAGAGCCGGGCTTCCTGAAACACGAGTGCCGTGCGGCGACGGTGCGCCGGCACGTGAACCCGCGCGGCATGATCGAAGAGGACGTCGCCATCGAGCGCGATGCGCCCGAACGAAGGCCGCTCCAGCCCCGCCAGCAGATGCAGCAGGCTCGTCTTGCCCGCGCCCGAGCGGCCGACCAGCCCGGTGATCGCCGCAGACAACCGGCACTTCACGCCCAGGCGAAAAAAGCCGCGCTGCCAATGTACGTCCAGGTCCAGCATCAGAGCATCCCCACCCGCCGACGCAGGCGATGCGCCAACCACTCCGACACGACTAAGGCGACTACGGAAATGGCGATGGACGTGCCCACCAGCGCCCAGACCGCTGCGTCGCCGCCGGGGGACTGCCCCAGGGCGTAGATCGCGATCGCCAGCGTTTGCGTCTGCCCGGCGATGTTGCCGCAGAAGTACATCGTCGCGCCGAACTCGCCCAGACTTCGGACGAACGCCAGGACCACCCCGGTCAGAATGCCCGGCAGGGCGAGGGGCAGCGTGATCGTGAGGAACACGCGCAGCGGCGGCGCGCCCAGATTCGCCGCGGCATGCTCCAGCCGCCGATCCACCAATTCGATCCCCAGTCGCGCCGCCCGCACGAGCAGCGGCAGCCCCATGATCCCCGCCGCCACGACGGCGCCGGCCCACGTGAACGCCAGCCGCAACCCGAATGTGTGCTCGAGGAACTGCCCCAGCGGGCCGCGCGAACCGAGCAGCGCCAGCAACAGAAACCCGACGGCGGTCGGCGGCAGCACCAGTGGCAGGTGCACCAGCGTGTCGATCAGCACGCGCCCCGGGAAACGGCGCCGCGCCAGCAGCCAGGCCAGCGCGATTCCCGGCACGAGACTCAGCCCGGTCGCGCACGCCGCCACCCAGAGCGAGATGCGCAGGGCGCTCCACGGTGCTGCCGCGCTGCGCCGCGCCGGCGGCGCAGCGGCCCCCGGCGCGGTGCTGACCGGGGTCAGCCCGGCGGAGACGAGTGCCGCCGCCCCTTCGGCGCCGAGGATGCGGTCGTAGAACTGCCGTCCGGCGGGCGTCGCGTCGCGCGCGAGGGCGATCGGGTAACGAATCGGCGTGTGCGACTGTTCGGGAAAGGTGTGCAGCACCCGCACGCCGTTCGCGCGAACCACTTCGCTGGCATACACCACGCCGACCGGGGCTTCGCCGCTCTCGACGGCTCGAAGCGCGGCGCGAACGTCCGCGCACGCGACGAGTCGCCCCGCGATCGGCTCCCAAAGCCCGCTGGAGCGCAGCGCCTGCTCCGCATATCTCCCGGCGGGCACGTGCGTCGGATCGGCGATCGCGACACGCGCCGCCCCGCGAACCGCCGCCCGCCATTCGTCGTCCCGACCGCCCTCGGCCGCGACGACCACGAGCCGGTTGGTACACAGGTCACGCCGCGAGCCGGCTTCGATCGCGCCGGTCAGCGCCAGCGCGTCCATCCACTCCGCGTCCGCGGCGATGAACACGTCGCAGGCCGCACCGGCCTGAATCTGCTTGGCCAGAGTGGAAGTCGGCCCGAGCTGAACCTCGACGCGCGGCGTGGCGTCGCCGGCCGCCAGCGCGGCGACGACCTCCGCCAGGCTGGCGGCGGCGAACACCCGCGCGGGCGGAGGCGGCGGGCGCTGCGCGCAGCCGCCGGCGCCCAGGGCGCACAGAGCGAGCACCACCGTGCGGCGCAGCGCACCGCGCCTGGCGCGTGTTGCCATCGACCCTGGCCTCCGGAGCCCATCGAGCGTGTGAGTTTTTTGGGGCGGGGCGGGCATTCCGCCCGCCCGCCGCTCTCGCGAACCGCTCACCAGATCGAGTGACGCCAAACAACTCACAAGCCCATCCGCCCAGCGAGCCGGGCATGATACTCATCCCGCGCGCCGCCGCGAAGTGGGTCGCGGGCGGCGCGCCCGCGCCGGAGCGGTTCTCACGAACGGCGCGCCGCTTTGTTACACTTCGCCGCATGGGTCGTCCGCGCGCCGCGCATCGCGTAAAGCTCATCGTCGGACTGCTGGCTGCGGAGACCGACGTGCTGCGCCGCGCCCGACAGAAGCTGGCGCACCGCTTTGGCGCGATCGACCTCGAGAGCACGCCGCTGCCGTTCAGCGAAACCGATTTCTACGCCGCCGAAATGGGCGCGCCGCTGACGCGCCAGTTCCTCGCGTTCGAGAGCCTGGTGCGGCCCGACGACCTGGCGGAGATCAAGCAAGTCACCAACGCGCTGGAGCGCGACATCGCCGATGAGCGCGTGGCGCTCGACATCCTGCGGCCCGCGAACATCGACCCCGGCTACGTCGAACTCAGCAAGCTGGTTCTGGCCACCACCAAGGATCGCGCGCATCGCATCTATCTCTCCGGCGGAATCTGGGCCGAGGTGACGCTGCAGTTCCACGATGGCGCCTGGACGCCGCAGCCTTGGACGTATCCGGATTATCGCCGCACCGACTACCACGACTTCCTGAGCGCGGTTCGCGATCGGCTGCGCGCCCAGCGCCGCGCGGCCGAAACCGCCGACGACACGCGCGCTCCGGCGACGGGCGGAGACGAGACGTGACGCCGCTCGCCATCGCGCTGGCGCTCGCAGCCCTCGCCGCCGCGGCGGCCACGTGCTCGCTGCTCGCGTGCCTGGCCGCGATCCGCATCGCCCCGCGCATCGGTTTCGTCGATCGGCCCGGCGGCCACAAGTCGCACGGGCGCGTGACGCCCTACGGGGGCGGCACGGCGATGTTTCTGGCCGCGGCGCTGCCGATCGCCGCCGCAGTGCTGCTCGCGCAGTTCGGACTGCTGGATGCGCTGGCCGCGCGCTGGGGCGAGACGGCCCGCGCGTACGCCGGCGGGCTGCAGTTGCGGGCCGGACCCGCGCTGGTGCTGCTGGTCGGCGCGGCCCTTCTGCACGCACTGGGCGTGATCGACGACCTGCGGCCGCTCGGCCCGTGGCCGAAGCTGGCCGCCGTCGCGCTGGTGGGTGTGCTGGTGGCCGCCCTCGCCGATGTGCGGCTCGCGACGGCGCTCGGTCGCCCGCTGTCGATCGCGCTGACGGTCGCGTGGATCATCGTCATCGTCAACGCAGTCAATTTCCTCGACAACATGGACGGGCTGGCCGCCGGAGTTGTGGGCATTTGCATGTTCGCGCTGGTCGCGTGCGGCGTGCTGGCGGGGCAGGTGCTCGTTCCGGCGCTCGGCTGCGTGTTTCTCGGTGCGGTCGCGGGGTTCTGGGTGCTGAATTTCCCGCCGGCGCGGCTGTTCATGGGCGACGGCGGCAGCCTGCTGCTGGGCTATCAGCTCGCCGTCATGTCGATTCAGACGACGTACTATCAGAGCGGTGAGGACCAGCCGCCCTATGCACTGGCGATGCCTCTTGTGATTCTGGCGGTTCCGCTCTACGACTTCGCCAGCGTCGTTCTCATCCGCCTGCTCGAAGGCCGCAACCCGATGAAAGGCGACCAGCGGCATTTCTCGCACCGCCTGGTGGAGCACGGACTTTCGCGGAGGCTGGCGGTGCTCACGATCTACGCGGCGACCGCGGTGACCGCGCTGGCCGCCACGCTGCTGCCGGGGGCGGATCTGCGGCAGACCCTGACCGTGCTCGCGTTGGTGGCGCTGGTTCTCGCTATCATTGCCATCCTCGAATCTCCGCCGCGGCGAGACGCATGACGCTCAAACCCGCCTCCGTCCCTGCGCCGCCCGCCGACGCGGTCTTCGTCCCGCCGGGCGTGCCGATCTGCTTTTGTCTGATCCTCGCGATCCTCTGCGCGCGGCCGCTGACCTCGGAGACGTTCGAGTCCGTGCCGCTCACGCACCTTGACCCTGCCGAAGCGGCGGCGGCCGCCGGTCCGACGCCAGCGGGGTCTGGGCTGGTCGACACCTTGCTGCTGCTGCTCGGGGGCGGCGCGTGGCTCGTGCCGCTGCCGCCGCGGCGGCGCGGGCGAGTGGTCGTCGGGGCGATCGCGGCGCTGGCGGCGGCGGTGGTGCTATCGACCTGGTTCGCCGGAGACCGTCGCGCGGCGGTCAACGGGGGCGCGAATCTGGTGGCCTCATTCGTGGCGGGTGCGGCGCTCTCCCGGCTGATGGTCGTCGCGTGGATGCCGCGCTTGCTGCTGGCCGCGGCCTTGGCCAGCGGAGCGACAATCGGTCTCAAGTGCATTTTGCAGGCCTCGCACGAATTCGCCGACGTTCGCGAATGGTGGGAGAAAGAGCGCAAGCCGGAGCTGATTCGGCAGGGCGTCGACGCCACCAGCCCGGAGTTCATCAACCGCGAGCGGCGCATCGCGTCGAACGAGGCGTTTGGCTTCTCGGCGCTTTCGAATCACGCCGCGGCCTTCCTCGTCATGACGGGGCTTGTCGCCGCCGGCTTGGGGGTGGCGGCCGGGCTGAGCCGCCGCGGGCCGCCCGCGGAGCGCTGGGCGGCGGCGGCTGTATTCGGTGCATTGCTCGCGGGGCTGCTCGCGGCGCTGTGGTTTACGCGCAGCACCGGCGGCTTCGTTTCCGCCGCGTGCGGTGCGCTCGGCCTGCCGCTGCTGGCACTAACGGCCCGCGGATTGCATGGCAGGGCGCTGCTCTGCACTGTTGTCGGTGGGGCGGCGTACGTTGGGATCATCCTCGCGGTCGGCCTGTATGGCGCCGCGCGCGGAACGCTGCCGCACCCCTCTCTGGCGTTTCGCTGGCACTATTGGAGCACTACGGCGGGCGCGATTGCGGATGGCTTCCCGCTGGGCGTCGGCCGCGAGAACTTCCTCGAGTCTTATCTTCGCTACAAACCGCCGGAAAGCCCCGAGGAGGTCAGCAACCCGCACAACCTGGTGCTGACGCTGCTGATCGAGCTCGGCCCGCTCGGTCTGGCGGCCGCGATCGCGCTGCTGGGCCTGGTGATCCACGCCGGATTGCGCGGCTTGTGGACCGAGGCCCCCCGCCGGGCGGCAAATGCCGAGATAGAGACCCGCGCGCGGCTTCCGCTGGGCAACGCCGCGCTGACCGCCGGCGCGTTCCTGGCGATCCACTGCCTGCTCAGCGGCGCGCCATTTGCGGGTTCGGCCGGCATGCTGGTCTGGTTCATGCAGGTCGGTGCGGTCTGGCTACTGGCGTTCGCGACGCTGTGCGCGGTGCTTCGCGATCCGCGATTGATCGAGCCCGACTCGCCTTGGGCGGCCGCGGGAATCCTCGCGGCCGTCGGCGCCGCCCTCGTGCATGGGTTGGTCGACTTCGCGATGCTGACCCCCGGCGGCGCCGCCCTCTTCGCGCTGGTCGCCGCCGCCGCCGCGCGACCGGCGCTGACGCACACCCATAGCGACGCGGGCGCTCTCTCCGCAGCGCCGCAACCGGTCTCCGTGCGGGCGTTGTGGTCGGTCATGGCGCTGATCGCGCTGCAGGTCGGGTTTGGCGTCATCCCCGGCATTTCGGGCGAGAACGCCATGAACGCCTTTCGCCAGCGGTTGTTCGCGCCGCCGGATTCTTTCGACGCGCTGCTGGCCGTCATCGAACGCGGCGAGCAATCCGCACGGGCGGATGCCATGAGCGATCAGATGCCGCGGGCGCTCGCGGAGGCGCTGCGGCACACTTCGACCATCGCCGGGTTGCCGGCGACCCGCCAGCTCGAACTCCTGGACCGCGCCCGCAAGTGGGCGGGCGTCGCGGCCGAGCGAAACCGTCGCTCCAGCGGTCCGGCGCAGGAACTGGCCCAGATCGAAGCCCGCGCGGCGGAAGCCTACGCCGAACTGGGGCGCGACGACGCCGAGCGCGGCGCACTCGCGGCGTCCGCGGCCGCGTGGGACCGGGTCGTGGCCGCCTACCCAACCGATCCGCGCAAACGCATCGCGGCGGGTGTCGCGCGGTATGAGCTCTGGCGGCTATCGCGGACGCCGGCGGATGCGTCCGCGGCTGCCTCGCATCTGCGCGCTGCGCTGGCGATCGACTCCCGCCGGCCGCCCGAGGAAGTGCAGCGACTTCGCGCCGCAGAGTTGCGGGTTGTAAACGACACACTGGCGGCGCTCGAAGCTGCCAGCTCGCAGCCGACTCCGGCCGCCTCGCAGCCGTAGCGCACCGCGGCGGCGTCAGATTCAGCAGGAGACCATCGCATGGCCGCCAAGCGCGAGCGCCGAAAACACGAACGCGAGCGGCGCGGCCCCGATTCCGCCGCCGGGCGGCGCGTCAGCGACGTCGTGCTGGCGGCCGTTCACGCGGCGGCGACGCAAGCCGCCCGGAACCCGCCGACGGCGCGCGCCGTCGCGACTGCCGACGCCGTTCGCGCCGTGGCCCTGACCGTCATGCAGAAGTCCGCTTCGGCCGACAGGCACGCCTGTCGCGCGGGCTGCGCCTACTGCTGTCATACCGCGATCACCGCCGCGCCGCCGGAGTTGTTCGCCATCGCCGAGCATCTGCGCAACACGATTCCGCCGGACAAGCTGGAGGCCGTGCGGGCCCGGCTGCGCGAGAACGCCGCGAGGGCTCGCGAGTTGAGCCGGGAAGACTACATCGCCAGCTTGACGCCCTGCGCCCTGCTTACGGAAGACGGCAATTGCCGCGCTCACCCCGTTCGGCCGCTGGCCTGTGCCGGCTTCGTGTCCACGTCGCGCGCCGCCTGCGAGCAGGAGTTCCGCCGCGAATTCGGCCGCGAGCCGATCCCGGTGGACCGCTTCGCGATGCTGGTCGGCCTGGCGGCGTCGGCCGGTCTGGCCGAACACTGCGGCGCCGCGGGGCTTGACGGCCAGTTCTACGAACTCAGCCACGCGCTCTTGCGCATCCTGGACGAGCCGGACGCCGCCCGCCGCTGGGCCGAGCGCGAGCCGGTCTTCGCCGGCTGCCCGACCTGAGCGGCGGCGCGCGTTTCTCGCGGTCGCTGAGCTTTCAGCCGCTGAGCGAAACGATCCGATAGCACTCTACGGTTCGCACCGGTTGTGCAGGATCGCCGCCTATGCTGCACCTTGACCCGCCGCGCGTCAGCATCGTCATCGCAACCTATCAGCGCCTCGACCGCCTCCGGCGTTGTCTGGCCGGCATCCGCCAGAGCGTGCGGCTCCGCCACGAGATCGTGGTCGTCGACGGCGGCAGCACCGACGGCAGCGTCGAGTGGCTGGCGCGGCAGCCGGGGCTGCGGCTGCACGTGGAGCGCGAGCGCGGCGGCTGCTGCAAGGCGTACAACATCGGTCTGCGAATGGCCTGTGCGCCCTTCGTGATGTGGCTGAACGACGACGCCGTCCCGCAAGCCGGTGCGGTCGAGGTAGCCCTGGACGCGCTCGAAAGCGCGGCGGCCCGCGACGTGGGCATCGCCGCGTTCTACCACAATCACGCGCAGCCCTGGAACGAATTGCATGGGTACGATCTGGACGGCCTGCGGTACGGCGTGCTGCACGTCCGCGGCTATCCCTACGCGAATTTCGGTCTGCTGCGGCGGTCGCTGCTGGAGCAACTTGGGTTTCTGGACAGCGGCTACCACTTCTGCGCGTGGGATCCGGACTTGTCGCTGAAGGTGCAGCGCGAGGCGGGCCTGAAGGTGCTGGGCGTTCCCGCAGCCCGCGTCTATCACGAAGAGCTGATCGACGAGCGCAAGCAGCACGATACCGATACGCGCCGCGAAGCGGACAATGAGCGGCTCTTCCACAAGTGGGCGCTGCCCGCGCGGGGGGCATTCGCCGATCCGCGGGCCGGCTACGCGGCGCTGCTCGCCGAGCGCGGCCTGTGGCCGGCGCTTCCGCCGTCAGAGAGCGACCCGCGCGTGGCGTAACCCCTTCCGTTCCAATCGCCCCCACATGGGTTTTTGAGGTGGGGCGGGCATTCTGCCCGCGCATTCTTTCGGGTGGGCCGGGCATTCTGCCCGCGCATTCTTTCGGGTGGGGCGGGCATTCTGCCCGCCCCTGGAGTTTGGCACTGGCGGGGGCGGGCATTCTGCCCGCCGCCGGGCCTCCCGCGAGCTGCCAACCCGATCGAGAGAACCTCCGAGCCATACAGTCTCATCCGCAGCTTGCGCCTGCGGGTTATTAGTTATCAGACATTGAAAAGTAAACCGTCCGGACGGTATACTTCCTCGAATGGCCAGAAAATCCGAGTCCGAGACGTACTTCGCACTACTGAATGCCGCCGAGCGGGTGGTCTTCCGCGACGGCGTCGGTGCGCTGACGCTCGATGCCGTCGCGGCCGAGGCGGGTGTGAGCAAGGGCGGACTGCTCTACCACTTTCCGACCAAGGACGCGCTGATCGAGCACATGGTCGTGCGTTCGCTCGCGGAATGGCTGCGTGACTTCGAAACGCTGCTCGCCGCGGAGACCGCCGGCCCCGGGCGGGCGGCCCGAGCGTTCGTGAAGTGGGGCATCGAAACGTCGCCGGAGGTGCTGGCGCGAACCGCGCGGCTGGCTTCGGTGTGCCTCGCCGCCGTCGTGAACACGCCCGGTCTGCTGAAGAAGGCCGACGCGGTCTATGGTCAGGTGCTCGGGCGGCTGCGGGCTGAGCCGCTTCCGGCCGTGCTGGTCGACCTGCTCCGCACCAGCGTCGACGGATTCTGGCTGGCTCACGCCCTGAACATGGACGCCCCCACGCCCGAACGGACCCGCGAACTTCGTGAGTACCTGCTCACGCTGATTGATGGAGCCCTCAAACGATGACCGCTCCCGCTTCGCCCCAACGAGGATGGCCCGGTCGCGGGTGGCTGATCGGCGGGTTGCTGCTGATCGTCGGCGGCGCGGCCGCGGTGACGCTGCCGCGCGGCGAATTGCGACCTGCGGCCCCCGCTACGGCCGCGTCGCAGCCCGCGCTGGGCATCGGCGCGCTGGGGCGGATCGAACCGCGCTCGCGCGTGCGAAAGCTCAGCCCGCTGAACGCGATGGAAGCCACGCGGCTCCACGAGCTGCACGTCGCGCCCGGCGACGAGGTCAAAGCCGGCGCGCGGTTGGCGACGTTCGGCGACTACGAACAGCGCCGAACCGCCGTCGCCGTGGCGGAGGGGCAGTTGGGCGTCGCGCGCGCCCGTCTGGCGCAGGTGCAGGCCGGCGCCAAGCCCGACGATCTGCGGGCGCAGCGCGAGCGCATCGCCTCCGCCGCCGCGACGGAGCGGATGGCCGAGATCGAATTCCGCCGGCTGCAACGCGCGGCCGCCGCGGAAGCCGCATCGCCCGATGAACTGAATCGCGCCGAGCAGGCACTTCAGGCCGCCCGCGCCGAGCGCGCAGCGGCGGAAGCGTTGCTCGGCAGCCTGGCCGAGGTTCGCGCCGTCGATGTGTCGCTCGCGGCGGCGGAAGTCGCGGCGGCGGAGGCGGGCCTGCGTCAGGCGCAGGTCAACGTGGAGCTCGCGCAGCTCCGCGCCCCGTTTGACGGGCGCGTTCTTCGCATTCTGGCCTGGCCCGGCGAACAGGCGCCGGGCGACGGCGTGCTGGAGTTCGCCGATCTGGAGCGCCTGGACGTCGTGGCCGAGGTCTATGAGACCGATCTGCCGCGCGTAAACGTCGGGCGGCGCGCGGAAGTGATCGTGCCGGACATCGCCGAGCGGCTGACGGGCGTCGTCTACGAGATCGGCTGGCAGGTCCGCAAGAAGGACGTGCTCGACACCGATCCGGTCGCCGACATCGACGCCCGCGTCGTCGAGGTGCGGATCGAACTTGATCCGCAAAGCGCCGAGCGCGTGCGGCGCATGACGCACATGCAGGTCGACGTGGTGCTGCTGCCATGACGCGGCTGGAGGAAGTGCGCGGCGCCCTGCGGCTCTCGTGGCGGCAACTGACGCACGACAAGGTGCGGCTGCTCACGGCGATCGCCGGCGTGCTCTTCGCCGCGGTGCTCGTCTTCATGCAGCGCGGCTTCGAAGACGCGCTTTATGACAGCGCCACTGCGATTCAGTTGAAAACCCGCGGCGATCTGTTCCTGGTCCACCGGCAGTCCGAAGCGCTCTGGCGCACGACGAACTTCACCCGCCGCCGGCTGGCGCAGGCGCTGGCGCTGCCCGAGGCGCTCGGCACTTCCGCGCTGTACGTCGGTCAGGCGGCCTGGAAAAACCCGTGGAATCGCACGAACCGCACGATACTCGTGCTGGGATTCGATCCCGACGATCCGCTGCTGATGCTGCCGGAGTTGACGGCGGCTCGCGCGCTGCTCACGCAGCCGGATGTCTGCCTGTTCGACCGCTACTCGCGCCCGGAGTTCGGCCCGGTCGCCCAGGCCCTGGCGGGCGGCGGCACGCTGCACGTCGAGGTGAACAACCGCCGCATCGCGGTCGCGGGGGTCGTGCAACTGGGCGCGTCTTTCGCGGCCGACGGCAATCTGATCACCAGCGATCGCAACTTTCTGCGGCTCTTTCCGGGGCGCAGCGAGAGCGCGATCGACGTGGGCGTGGTGCGGCTGCGGCCCGGCGCCGACGTGGCGGCGGCGCGCCAGCGACTGGCGACGCTGCTGCCGGAAGATGTGATGGTGCTGGATTACCCGGGATATGTGGCCTGGGAGAAGCGCTATTGGCAGAGCGGTTCGCCGATTGGCTTCATCTTCACCTTCGGCACACTGATGGGGCTGGCGATCGGCATGGTGATTGTCTATCAGATTCTCTTCACCGACATCACCAACCACTTGCCGGAGTACGCGACGCTGAAAGCCATGGGCTACACGGACGCCTACTTCCTTTGGGTGGTCTTCGGAACGTCGGCGGTGCTCGCGATCCTGGGCTACATCCCCGGGTTGCTGCTGGCCCTCGGGCTGTATCAACTCACCGAGAACGCCACGTTTCTGCCCATGAACCTGTATGCGAGCAAAGCCGCCGCCGTCTTCGCACTCATTCTGGCCATGTGCGTCGCCGCGGGCGCGCTGGCCACCCGAAAGCTGCGCGCGGCGAATCCGGCGGACATTTTCTGAGGAGCGCCATGAGGCACACGCATGACTCGACCGAGTCGGTTGCCGCCGCGGCGCGCTTCGCCGCGCCGTGTGGCGCCATCGCCCCCCGCGGCGATGCGGTTGTCGAGATCGCGGGACTGTGCCACTGGTTCGGCGACGGTCCCAGCCGCAGGCAGGTGCTGACCCGCATCGACCTGGCGATCCATCCCGGGGAGATTGTCATCATGACGGGGCCCAGCGGCTCCGGAAAGACCACGCTGCTGACGCTGATCGGGGCGCTTCGCACGGCGCAGGATGGCCGCCTGCGCGTCTTCGGACAGGAGATGGTGCAGGCTGCGGCGGCCGTGCAGATCGCGACGCGCCGCCGCATCGGCTACATCTTTCAGGGGCACAACCTGCTGAAGTTCCTGACGGCGCGGCAGAATGTCGGGATGTCGCTGGAGTTGCAGCCGACGCGGCGGGGCCGCGAGCGCGCGGACCGCGCCGCAGAAATCCTGACCGCAGTCGGGCTGGCACACCGCATGGACGACTTTCCGCCGCGACTCTCCGGCGGCGAGCGGCAGCGGGTGGCGATCGCGCGGGCGCTGGCGGCCGAGCCGGGCCTGATCCTGGCCGACGAGCCGACGGCGTCGCTGGATCGCAAGACCGGTCACGAAGTGGTCGTGCTGCTGACAGCCCTGGCGCGGCGGCGCGGTACGGCGGTCCTGCTGGTGACGCACGATAATCGCATCCTGGACGCGGCCGATCGCGTGGTGCACCTTGAAGACGGGTGTATTGCGGCCGGACCGTCGTAGGGGCGAACAATGAATGGCGAATAGCGAATAGCGAATAGCGAATGGCGGAGGAGGCGACGGAGCGACAAAGCGACAAAGCGACGAAGCGACGCCGCCACATCGCGACCCAGCGATGCCGCTACGCAGCGACATCGCGACGCAGCGACGCAGCGACGGGACGATGCACCGACTCAGTGACGAAGCGACGGCGGGCGGGTGGCGGTTGGTCAACGCCGCCGGCCGCGGTCGGTTCATAGTTCGCCGGGCCGCTGCGAGTTCCTGAGCCGCGGACCGTCCGGTCCGGCGGCGCTGCGGCTAGGTCGGGCGCGATCGGGAATCGAGCGCGGCGCGGACCGCACTTGCCAGGTCCGGTCCTTTGAACGGCTTTTGCACGAACTTCGCGTTGTCCAGCTCTGCCGGCGAAAAGTCCTCCATGCCGCCGGCGTATCCCGACATGAAGACGACCGGCAGATCGGGCCGCAGGCTCCGCAACCTGCGGACGAGTTGGGCGCCCCCCAATTGCGGCATGATCGTGTCCGTAATCAAGGCGTCGATGCCGTAGCGCTCGCGTTCGTAGGTTTCGATCGCGGCTTGTCCGTCGCCGACCGGGATCACAGTGTACCCATACGAGCGCAACGCCTCGGTGGCCACCTCGCGCACGGCGAAGTCATCTTCGGCGAGCAGCACCGTTTCCGTCCCGGCCGGCGATCCGCGGTTCGTCTCTGGCTCCACGGGCGTCAACGCCGCCGCGACCACCGGGAGGAAAATCCGGAAGACGCTGCCGCGGCCGAGCTCGCTATAGACATAGATGAACCCGCCCGACTGTTTCACGACTCCGTACACCATCGCCAACCCCAGCCCGGTCCCCTTGCCGTGCGCCTTGGTCGTGAAGAACGGTTCGAACAGCCGGCCCAGCGTGGCCTGGTCCATGCCGACGCCTGTGTCGGTCACGGTGAGGCACACGTAGTCTCCCTGCGGCATCGACGGACGCGAGTCGACGGTCGACACTTCCTGGTTGAAGTTGTAGGTCTCGATGATCAGCCGCCCGCCTTCGGCCATCGCGTCGCGCGCGTTCGCGCACAGGTTGAGCAGCGCCTGCTCGATCCGCGCCGGATCCACCCGAACGGCTCCAAGATTCGCCCCGGCCCGCACCTCCAGCAGTATGTGCTCTCCGATCAGGCGTCGCAGCAGCGACTCGAGACCGGAGACCAGCACGTTCAAGTCGACGATCCTGGGGTTGAGCACTTGCTGGCGGCTGAACGCCAGAAGCTGACCGGTGAGCTGGGCCGAGCGCCCGCTCGCGCTCAGAATCTGCCGAACGATCTCCGCGTCCGGCGACGTCAGGTCGGCGCTGCGCAGCAGGATCTCGCAATATCCGTTGATCGCGGTCAGTGCGTTGTTGAAATCGTGGGCGACACCGCCGGCAAGCTGTCCGATCGACTCCATCTTTTGTGCGTGCCGCAGGTCCGCCTCGGCCTTCTTGAGAGCCTCTTCGGTCAACCGGCGGTCGCGGATGTCGTGGAACGCCACGACGACGCCCATGACTTCGCCGTCGGCGCCGAGGATCGGCGCGGCGCTGTCGTCGATCGGAATCGAAGCCCCGTCGCGTCCGACCAGCAGCGTCGGCGTCTTCAGCCGCATCGCGCGTCGCAGCGCCAAGACCTGCCGGATCGGACTCACGATCTGCGCTTCGGTCGCCTCGTCCACCAGCACCAGCACGCGATCGGCCGGCTGCCCCAGCACTTCTGCGGCGCGCCAGCCGGTCAGCGCCTCGGCGACCGGATTGAGGAACGTAATGCGTCCCTCGCGATCGGTTGCGAGCACGGCGTCGTTGATGCTCGCCAGAGTCGCCGCGTAGCGCAGCTCGCTCTCGCGCAGCCGTCGCTCCAGCGCGTGGCGATGCAGCGCCATCTCGATCGTCACTTCCAGCTCGCGTTCATGGATCGGCTTAAGGATGTAGCCGAACGGCGCGGTCTCGCGGGCGCGCGACAGCGTCGCCGGGTCGGAGTGCGCGGTCAGATACACCACGGGAATGTTGTGCATCGCGCGGATGGCGGCGGCTGCGTCGATGCCGTCGAGCCCGCCCTTGAGGCGGATGTCCATGAGAATCAGGTCCGGTTGCAGCGCGGCAACGGCGTCGAGCGCCCGCTGCCCGTCGTCCGCGACGCCGACCACCTGGAACTTCATGCGAAGCAGCCGATCCTGGATTTCCTCGGCGATGAGCGCCTCATCCTCCACGACCAGGATTCGCGGGGGCGACGTGGTTGCAGTGGTTGCATCGGGCATTACTCGACCTCCAGGGCCAGCCGCGCGAGCGTACCGGAACTCAGGCGGCGCAGCTCGAATCGACCATCGATCTGCCGCGCCAGCAAGCGAATCAAGCGAAGTCCGAGCGTGGGTGCGGTCTCGATGTCCAGCGCGTCGGGCACGCCGACGCCGGTGTCCTCCACCGTCAGCACGGCGCCCCGCCCGGCCTGGCGCTGCAGCGCCACGCGAATCTCGCCGCCGCATCCCGCGGGAAACGCATGGGTCAATGCGTTTGTCATCAGCTCGTTGAGGATCAGCCCGATGGGGATCGCCAGGTCGATCCCCATCGGAAACGCTTCAAGCTGCGTGCGCAGGCGAACAGCGGAGGGGCTATGGCCGTACGTGCGGACGAGCTGCTCGCTCAAGTGGAGCGCATACTTCGCGAAGTCGATCGCCGCGAGATTCTCCGAGCGATACAGCGTCTCATGCACCAGCGCCATCGACCGGACGCGATCCTGGCTTTCGCGCAGCAGTCGGCGCGTGTGATCGTCGTCAGTATAGGTCGACTGCAGGTAGAAGAGACTGGAGATCACCGCCAGGTTGTTCTTCACGCGGTGGTGAATCTCCTTGAGCATCAGCTCCTTCTCCTGCAGGGAGGTCATCAGGCGCTCCGCTTGTTTGCGGTCGCTGATGTCGCGAATCGCGCTCGAAATCAGCACGCCTTCGTCGGTCTCCAGCGGGCTGAGACTGATCTCCACGGGAAACTCGGCGCCGTCGCGCCGCAGTCCGTGCAGCTCCAGGCCGCTCCCCATCGGCCGAAACTGCGGCGCGGCGAAGAACTGCTTTCGGTGCATCGGATGTTGCCGGCGAAAGCGCTCGGGCATCAGCATCTCCACGGATCGCCCCAGCAATTCCGCACGCGGGTATCCAAACACCCGTTCCGTCTGCGAGTTCACCAGAACGATGGTCCCGGTTTCGTCGACGATCACCATGGCATCGGGAGCGGCCTCGAGCAGCGCGCGAAACCGCTCTTCGGCCCGCCGCCGGTCGGTAATGTCCCGCACCACGCAGATGACTTCAGACGCGGCTCGCGGCTGGAGCGGCGCCAGCATGATGTCGACCGGGAACTCGCTGGCGTCCTTGCGGCGGCCAAAGAGCTGGAGACTCGCCCCCATCGGCCGCGCCAGCGGGTTGACCATGTACCGCTCGCGGTGCCGGGTGTGCCGTTCCTGGAAGCGCTGCGGGATGAGGATCTCGACCCGCGCCCCGATCAGTTCGTCGACCTCGTAGCCGAACATCCGCGCCGCCTGCGGATTCGCCCGCTGAATGCGACCATCCGCATCCACGACGAGCAAACCGTCAGGCATGAACTCGAAGATTCGTTCGTAAGCGTCCATATTGCCGCGCCACGCGAGGATCGCTCATCGCTGCTGACCGCATCATCCCGGCATGCCTACTCGGCCCCGGCGCGGCGGGCATCCGCCGCCCGCCGGTCGGAGTTCCGCGCTTGTCCGGCTGCACATCGCTCCCGGTACGGAACACCGCCGCGCGATCTCATGTCGTGCGCCGCGGCGCGGATGGCCACAACGTCTTCAGCCGCAGATCTTCGGCGCACTTCGGCCCGAGGCCCGCCAATGACGAAGGATGCCCGTACAGCCCTTAACCGAATCTTATTCGAAGATGCGCCGCGCATGTACGAACGAAAAACCGGGACTTGAAATTTTTGGGATCCCTCGCTCGGGGAAAGCTCTGGGAATCCGCAGAGCCCGCGCCCGGCGCACGCGACGACCGAGGGGAGCGCGACGGAGCGACATCGTGACGCAGCGACGAAGCGACGAAGCGAGAATGCGACGGGGCGACGACGGGCGCGGGGCGCGGGGTCGATACTGCCGGCCGCCTCTGGACTCGCTCTTCGCTCTTCGCTCTTCGCACTTCCTCGCTCAGGGCCCTACGGGCACACCGAAAACAGACACGCCAGGAACGGGTCGATGTCGAAGAAGTCGACGGCGCCGTCCTGATTCACATCCGCCGTCTGCCGGTCGCAGCCCGGGTACGCGGCGTCGTACGCGGCCGGGTCGAACAGCGCCAACAGGAATGGGTCGATGTCGAAGAAGTCGATGACGCCGTCGCAGTTCACGTCGCCGCGCGGCCGTGCGTCGGTGTTGAGCACGACCGCGAATGCGAAGTTGGCGCCGCCGAAGACTTCGATCTGCTCCGTCAGCGCGAGGTTGCGATTTTCGTATCCCGCATTCGCCGGGGAGGCGTTCAGAAGTGCTGCGCTGGCTTCCACTCGCACGAATCCGCCGCTCGCGTTCGAGACCTGGTGAAACGCCGGCCCGCCGCTCACCACCAGGTTCTGCCGCCCGCTGAGCACCAGGTCCAGCACGTTGGGCGACGCGCCGATACGCACGTACAGCGGTCCGCCGGTGGTGTTGGTGTACTCCGCCTGCAGCGCGCCGCCGCCCGCCGGCAGGGTGATGCGCTTCTGCACGCGGCCGTCCGGCGCGGTCAGCAGCAGCGCGTCTGCGGACGGGGTGACGGTGTAGGCCGCGTCGACATACGCAGCGTGCATGTCCTTGAACGTGCTGCAGCGATTGGCCGCCGTGCCGAGCCGTTCCTCCTCGCCGGGCTCGGACGGGTTCGCCAGCGGCGCGCCGAGCACCTGCACGGCGTCGTTCTCGCCGTCCAGAAATGCGAATGCATGCGTCAGCCGCCCGCCCCAGCGCTCGAAGGCGGCGAACACGCGGCGGTTGCGGAGCACGTACTCGCTCTGTCCGTCCTGGTCGAGGTCGAT
Organism: uncultured Planctomycetales bacterium; assembly: GCA_964631045.1. GTDB lineage: Bacteria > Planctomycetota > Phycisphaerae > UBA1845 > Fen-1342 > CAZVWB01. Next base: position 189,322 of record CAZVWB010000002.1, on the reverse strand, counting down.
GACCTGGACGACCGTCGCGATCGGCGCCGCGCCGCTTCGGACCTCCTCCGCCCACTGTGCGGCGGCGGCGATCACGCCCACGCTGCGCACATGGTTTTGCAGCCGCAGGGCCCAGGTGTTGACGCCGTCCCACGTCGGATCGGGAACGGGCCAGGGGTTTCCGAAATTCGCACCCTGGTAGTGCGAGGTCGCGCCGAAGTCCTCCTCGTGCCACGCGGTTTCATAAATCAGCGTCGAATACGTCCACTCCGCCAGCGTCTTCAGATTGCCGGCCGGCGCGGCGCTGATCGCCGCCCAGGCGTCGTGCAGCAGCGTGCCCGGCGTATTGAGGTCGCCGTGCCGCTTGTTGCTCGGCAGCTTCGGACCGTCCAGCCCGTTGGCCTGCGCATCGCCGGTCACCGGGAAACCAAAGCGGCGGTGATAGTCGCCCTGCTCTCCGGTGATGACCGGCACGAGGTTGTAGAAGTTCTGCTCGTTCCCGGCGAATCCGGCATTCTGGTTGTAATACCAGTAGTTGTACGAATCCTCGCTGGCGTGCTTGAGCCATTCGTAGGTCTGAATGCTGAGGGTGTAGTTGTAGCCGTGGTCGATCACCCAGGTGGGGTCATACTGCGGATGGCCGGCGTCCGTCGCGCGATCCAGCACTTCCTTGAGCGTCACCACTTCGATCCACGGGTGGTTCGCCGCCCAGCGGATGGTCTGTTGATATTGCCACTGGTTGTTGTTCTCCGTCGACTGGCCGCTGCCGGGGTCGAAGCTCTTGCCGGCCAGCGCTTCCCAGTCGTCGAAGACCAGCGTGAGCTGCGCGGAATCAGGGTGGCTGGCCTTGTCCAGGAGCGTGAAGCGCGTGTCCAGCGCCATGCCTCCGTCGTGCGGGCCGAACTTGGCCTGATCCTCGCGGTCGTTGATCGCGAAGCAGAAAACGCCATTGATTTTGTGGATTTTGTGGTGTCGCGGCGCGTCGAAGCCGCCGTTGTAGCCGCTCCACGCATCGGCGGGGTAGAACCACCAGTGCAGGTGGGTCACCTCGTCGATGTACGTCGCGTCGTAGGCGCTGCTCTCGATGTCCTCGAAAGTATGTCCATCGAGCGGCGAGAGGCCGGTCGACTGCGAGCGGATGACGCGCTCCGGCGTGTGCATGACGCGCACGTCCGCCGGCGTCAGGCCGAAGACGTGCTGCATGAGCTGGTTGAACTGGGCGATGCTGGCGGCGTTCACCGACCCCTCGAAATAGGGCATGATGTGCTCGGCCAGCACGCCGCCGATCAGCGCTCCGGGAGCGCCGTCGTTCTGGTCGGCGTCGGCGAACTCGCGGACGCGCGCCAGAAACGCCGGCCCGTCGGTCTGCGGGTCGTCGCCTGGCGGCGCCTCCGCCCAGAGGCAGGCGATGATGAGCGAACCCGACAGGTGCAGATTGATCGGCACGTTGAATATCTGATGCGTGTCGAGCGTGCGGATGAAGCCGGTCTTGTTGAACGTCGGCGGGTCGAAGATGTGCACGCGCAGGTCGTCGGCCTTGTTCACCGACTGGTTGCCGTGCGCGATGCTCGCGTACTTCGCCCGGCTGGTGGTCGCGTTCCCGGCGATCGCGCCGTTGATCACCTGGTCGCCAAAGCCGCGATCGTCGTCGAAGAACGTGTCGGTCGCGTCGCTGGTGCTGCCTGCGCCGCCGCCGATCTCGCCCGGCCCGCCGCTGGACCCGTCCCGGACGGTCATGACGGTGAAGTAGAGCGTGCGGCTGCCGTCCCAGCCCGCATTCAGCAGCGTCTGCCGTGTGATGCCGAACTCGACCGCGTCGAGCTGGCTATTGTAGTAACTGCCGACAAAACCGCCGACCGGGGCGAAGCTGCTGTTGACGACGCTGCGGTTCGCGGCGTCGTACAGCCCGATGCACACTTCCCAGGCGTGGGCCGGATCGACCTGCACGTCGGTGAAGTCGGGCATCCACGGCTGCCCGCCGGGCGCGCAGTCGATCGCGACGTACAGGTCGAGGTTGCCGTTCTCCGCGCCCAGCGCCAGGTCATAGAAATCGGCGCGGAGATAGAGATTCCCGCCCTCGTCGCGCGAGTAGAAGGCGATCAGGTCGCGCGAGGCATCGAACCCGTCGTTGAAGTTGTAGCGCCCGCCGACGGTGGCGCCGGCGCCGTCCAGCGCGCGGCAGTCGGCGTGCGTCCAGTCCTGGAACTCCTCGCGGAACGTGTTGCCGCCGGAGTCGCCGCCGATCACCGGACCGGGGCCGATGGTGATATCGGCGGCCGCTGGCGCACCGGCCGCGATCGCCGCAAGCAGCACGTTGCGGAGCGTAACGAACACACGCGCGAAGTACATGAGTCTCCCTCTCCGAAGGGGCCGCCTGGCCCGCCGCGGCGTCGCTCTCGTCCGGACGCCCGTTCACCGAAGCGGTCGCCACACATAAGGTTAGCGAGTCCGTCGCTGTCGCGCACAGGGCTGTTTCGGGCAGAGCGCCGAGAAAGGGCCGATATCGCGGGCGGAGATCGAGCGGAGATCGCCCACCAGTCAATCAGGGCAGATTCTTGACCGCCGGTTCGTGTGTCAGCGATGCGGAGCGGGATTTGGTGGATGGTCGCCTGGCGGCTGAACCGTTTACGCCCGCCGGAACGTGCGCCGCTCGCGATCTTTGACGACGCCGGGGAAGCGCAGTGCCTGATTGTGCATCACCGCGTAGACGCCCGGGGTGAGCAGCTTGCAGGCCAGCAGCGCCTCGGTCACGTTCTGAAATGCGTCCGTGTCGCGGAACTCGAACGGCCGCATCGCGCCGGTCAGGACCACCGGTTTGGCGAGCTGGGGCAGGTTCGCGTGCAGGAAGTCGCCGGTGACGCACAGCGTGTCGGTGCCGTGCACGACGAGCACCGCGTCATCCGTGTCAATGGCGCGTCGCACCGCCGCGAGAATCGTCCGGCGATCCTCGTCGGTCAGCTCCAGCGAGTCCTTCGACATGACGGGCACGTGCCGCGTGTGGGCGTCCGTCAGACGCAGCCCGCGCAGGATTTCCTCGAGCGCCGACGAGACGTTTCGAAGCGTTCCATCGACTTCGTTGTACACCTTGTCGATCGTTCCGCCGGTGGTCAGAATCGCGATTCGCATGATCGGCATGATACACGCCTGCAAGCGGCGCGCGGTCCGCGCCGTGCGCAGGCTCGTCCGCGTCGCGCCGTTCCGCGGGCGATGCCGAGCGTGACGGGCGCGGCCCCGCCGGCTACGATCGATTGCCGCGAGCCCAACCCACATGCGAGACACGATCGCGAGGGTTTCATGGACACGCGCACGCACGTTCACGAAGAGTCGCTCGCTGCGACGCCGGAGCGGGTCTTCGCCGCATTACACACGCCCAGTGCGATCCGTCACTGGTGGGGCGCCGCTCGGGCGGTTGTTCTGCCGCGCGTCGGCGGCATCTGGGCGGCGGCCTGGGGCGCGGCAGAGGATGATCCCGACTACATGACCGTCGCCCGCATCGCCGCGTTTGATCCGCCCCGCCGCATCGTGCTCGATCAGTATGCATACTACTCGCGCAGCGGGCCGCCGCCGTTCGACGCCGCGTTTGTCACCACCTTCGACGTGCTTCCGGCGGCGGGCGGCTGCGTTCTGCGCGTCTCACAGGATGGATTCCCGACCGTGCCGGCGGCGGACGCCTTCTACTCCGCATGTCAGCAGGGCTGGCGGGACACGTTCGCCGGAATCCGCCGGTTTCTTGCCGGATAGTGCGCCTGGGCAAGTGTGGAGCATTCTGGGGGAGCATCCTGGGTGGAGCGGGCATTCTGCCCGCTTCGCAACAAGCGCGGGCGGGCAGGATGCCCACCCCACCCAAAAAAGTCCACAGGCTCTATGACCCGATGATCCGCCGATGAGCGAAGACGGTGAGCACCCAGCAGCCGACCGCCAAGAAAGCGGCGACCGGGATGCCGGAGGCCTGGTCGGCGAGTATGTAGGCATCCAGCAGGCAGATGCCCGCGAGCCAGGTGAGGATCGCCGCGACGGTACGCGGCGGCGTAGCGCGTATGCACACCACGCCCCGCAGTACCCAGAGCGCAAACACCGCGTAAAGGCCGAGCGTCGTCGCCAGTCTCAGGGGCGTCACCAGCGGCGAGGCGGCTGCCGCAAGCACGCCGGGGACCGGCAGCAGCGCCATGAGAACGCCGGGAATCACCGGCGGTCGCGAAGTCCCCGCCTCGCCGCGGGCGACGAGCGACAACAACACCACATATGCGAACATCAACCCGGCCGGCCAGAGCAGGACCGCGGAGAACCCCGCCACGCACTCCGCCGCGAGGAAGTAGACCAATCCCCGGCATGCCCCCATCAACACCACACTTCCGACGAAGTAGCGGTGCGTCAGGTTGTACGCGATGATCGTAGCGGCCAGCGCTGCGCCGACTCCCGCGGCCGCGGGCGACGCGAGCAGCAACAGCCCCAGGCCGCACGCCATCGCCAGAACTACAAACGCAAGCGCCGCGGCGGCGGAGACTCTGCCCGAGGGCAGCGGCCGGCGCGGGCGTTCGACCGCGTCCACGCGGCGGTCGCACCAGTCATTCAGCGCCATCCCCGCGGAATAGAACAGCGCCGCGGAGAGCGCAGCGATCAACAGCGGCGCGATCGGCGGAAAGGCGCCGCCGGGAGTCGCGATGGCCGCACCCACCAGCACGTTCGTCAGCACGGTCGGGAGATTTGAAATCCGCGTCAGCTCCGCCCAGGCGCGCAGCGCCGAGTGCGGCCGGACCGGCGCGGCGGCGCCCGCAGGTCCGCGATTCACGCCAGCGCCTCCTGCCGCGCTACCTCGATCACCCAGGCCAGCTCCCGCGCGATTCCATCGGTCACTGGTTCCACCCGCAGCGCCGGCGGCAAAACACCCCACGCATACGTCTCTACTTCGAAGTGCGTGCAGCCCGCCCGCCGCGCGGCGCGCAGCGCCGCCGCGATGTCCGCCTGCGTCGTCGCCAGCAGCCCGATGTCTCTGAGAAACACCGGTACGTGAAAGTGGCTGCGCAGCTCCGCGCCCGCGTTGTTTTCGACGGGCTCCAGCGCCGGCCCCAGGTCGTCGAAGGCCGCGTCGTAACCCTCCGCCGCACCGTGCGACGCGAGCCGCACCCGCGTCTGGTGCAGGAAGCGCGGTTCGGCGAATCGTCGAAGTTGCTCGCAGACTTCCGCCCGCTCGCGCGGCGGCCCGACCAGCCGCCCGCACAGCGCCGCCGAAATCTGCACCTTTCCGACGGCGACGCCCGCCGCTGCGTAGCGCTCGAAGCACGCCTGCTGCGACTCGAACTCCACCGCCGCGTGGCACACGTCGTGGCACAGCCGCAGATGCCGCCGGACGCGCTCCGGTCGCTCGCCGCTGAGCAGATGCTCCTCGAAGAACCGCAGGGCGGACCGGCTGTCGCCGAGCAGGCAACCGGGCTCGGGCTCCAGATCAATGTGAATCATGCGCTTGCGAATCGCGGCGACGTCGTGCAGGTGGTCCGCCACCTCGCGCAGCGCGCCGGCGGCCCAGTCCAGGTCGCCCGTGCGCAGGTCCGTGGGCCACGCGACCGGCAGTGTCGAGATGCCGCCCTCCACGCCCGGCGGCAGGAGCTCGGCCAATATGTCGATCAGCCGCAGCGTATAGTCCAGCCGCTTCCGCGCCGCCCAGTTCGGCCGATACACGTCGTGCTTCACCACTTCACGCTGGAAGTCGCCGTACGGAAAGCCGTTCAAGGTAAAAACATACAGCCCATGCTCTTCCAGAAAGTCGCCCAGGCGGCGCAGCTCGCGCGGAGCGCTGAGCGCCTCCGCGGCGGCGGCGGAGAGCCACAGCCCCACGCCCATCGGCGCGGTCCGCCGCAGCGCCGTCTTTACGGCGACCGCGTGCAGCCGCAGATTGTCGCGCACGGCGTCGAGCGACTCGCCGGGGTGCACGTTTGTGCAGTAGCCCAGGTGCGTTCCGGGGCCGAGGATGTCGCGCATCGTCGTGGCTCGTTTCTTTGCCGCCGTCGGAGGTGGAGCATGCGCGGAAGTCGCGCTCCACCACGACTGATCATACGCGACACGCCGCCGGCGGCTGCGCACGGCCGTGTTTTGGGATCACGCGACGGGGCCCGATCGACTTAACACTTCCCGGCGGCTTCGCGTGGTGCTCGCCTTGTCCCGCCGCCGCTCGTCCGCTACAAGATCGACGGGTGCGAAGCGTCAGGTCGCTCGCAGGTTTCTCGGATGGTCGGGCCGCCATCCACCGCAACCAGCGGGGTCGCTTCCGCGGAACACGCGAGGCGGTGGTGCACGCCGCACGCGCGGGCGAGCCCCCGGCGTCGGTTCCCCCCGGCTTTCGGATCGACGCTCAGCGTCCAACCTGCGATCGCGACGCGCGAAGCGCTGCCTGCCTTCGAGGAACCTCCGGCCATGCCCCAACCGACCACCGTCGAAGCGCCGATTCTCGTGATAGGCGCCGTTCGCAGCGGCAGTTCGTGGCTGCTGCATGTTCTGAACCAGCATCCCGACGTCAGCATGCTGGTCGAGAACCGCGCCGTAGAAGCCGTGTATCACGAGGTCTTTCACTCGTACTGGTCCGCGAACTGGGAGTGGGTTTGTCCCCCGGCGGAGGTTCGCGCCCGGGCGATCGCCGCCGCGCGGGCGGTGTTGTGCAGCCTGTTTCCGACGCAGACACCCGCGTGGGGCATGAAGCTGCTGTCGCGCGGGCGTCCGTGGGATTTCATTCGCGAAGTCTTCCCGCAGGCGCGGTTCATCCACGCGACGCGCTGTCCGACCACGGCGCTGCCGTCGATGATGGATTTCGTGGGCAGCAGCTACTCCGTCTGGCGCGACCTGGAGTTCTGCGAGTCGCAATACGTCGACGCCCATGAGGAGGCGCTCGCGCTGGCCGAAACGGGCGTACCGTACCTGCGCGTCCGCCAGGAGGACGCAGCCACCGATCCCGCCCGTGTCTGGGATGAGATTACGCGATTCTGCGGAATCCGCGCCTGCCCCGTGCCCGGTCTGCGCGACGAGATCAACGCCGCCGCATCCACCCGCGGCCGCGTCCGCGACACGCGGCCGCCGCTCGCCTGGTCGCAGTTGTCCGCGCCCGTGCTGGTCATGGCGCAGCGCCTCAGCTATGTGCCCCCGCGCGCCATGGACGCGCCGGCGGCGACGCCCAACCTGGTCGGCGCCCTGGAGGCGCAAGTTTCGCAACTCACCGCGGCCCGCGAGGCGCTGCACCGCGAGGTGGACGCGCTGCGCCGCGAGAACCGCCAGCTACGGCTGCGCGGCGGCCTGGGCGAGCTGCCCGTGGCGTCGACCGACGGCGAGCCGACCACGCCCACTTCGCAGGCCGCCGCCTCCGCGGGCGATGGGCCACCGCCGCCCACGGACGCCGCGCCGCCCAACACAGATCCCCATGCGGCCGCGGCCGCGCCCGCAGCGCACCCGCCGGCGGGCCTGGGCCTTCGCGCCCGCATCGAACAGGTCCGCGTGCTCGACCACACCGGTCAGCCATGCCAGACGATCGCCATCGGCGCGCCGTACTCGGTCGAGGTCGCGTTGCTCGCACTGGCGGCGCTCGACCGGCTATCGGTTTCATTCAAGGTCGTCGACGAGCGCGGCTCCGACATCTTCGGCACGACGACCTTCGACGAGCGCCGCGAGCTCCCCGAGTTGCAGCCCGGGGAGCACCTGACGGTCCGTTTTTCGGTCGGCAATCTGCTGCGGCCCGGTGCGTACGCAGTGACGGGTTCGATCAACCGCCTGTCGCGGCGTGACTATTCCGACAACGAACTGCTGGACCAGCGGTTCGACGCCTGCACATTCACTGTGCCGCGCGACGCGGACCGCCCCGTTCACTACGTGGTGCACCAGCCCGTGGAGATCGCGGTGCTGGTCGGCGCGGCGCATTCGTAGCCGCGGCTTGCGGTTTGCCGGCTTGCGCGTGCCGCTCGCTGCGGTTTGACATTCGCCCCCGCACGGCTATCGTCTAAGCACGATTTGTTCGGCGCCGGTAGGGGCGCATTGTCGGCCTGCGGCCCCGCGTTGGTGGGTCGCGTGGCGTCCGCGTAAGAAAGGGCAGTCGTTGCTGCGCAAAGAGCCAGTCTGGAAGCCGCTCACCCGGACCGAGGAAGCCGCGGCGTACGACGCCGCACAGGCCGTGGTCGAGACGCATCGGCGGCTGTCGGCGTGGCTGCACGCCGGGTTGACGCTGGCGGAGATCGACCGCTACGTGGCGCAGACGCTGGATTCGCTCGGTTGCGAGTCGTGTTTCTATGGATACAAGCTGCCCAGCCTGCCGCCGTATCCCTCGCACGCCTGTCTGAGCGTCAATTCCTGCGTCGTCCACGGCACGCCTGACACGCACACGGCGCCGCTACGGGCCGGCGACCTGCTGAAGATCGACGTCGGCGTTTCGCGGCAGGGCTGGATCGGCGACGCGGCGCGGACGTACGTCTTCGGCGAGATGTCGCCCGAAGTAAAGCGGCTGACGGACTGCGGCAAGGAGGCGCTGCGCCGCGGGGTGACGAAACTGCGGCCGGGCAGCCCGTTGATCGACTGGGCGCGGGCGGTGCAGAATCACGTCGAACGCGAGCGGAAGTTCTTCCTGGTCGCCGGGCTTGGGGGGCACGGCTACGGTCGCCAACTGCACACCGACCCCTACATCGCCAACATCGTTCCCACGCGGAAACAGGATTGGCCGCACGCTTATCTCTGCCTGCGAGCCGGGATGCTGCTGGCGGTCGAGCCGATGATCGCCGCGGGCACGGGCAAGACCCTGCAATCCGACGGCGAATGGCCCGTGTACTCCGCGGACGGGTCGCACGCCGTTCACTACGAGCACAACGTCCTGATCACCGGTAAGGGGCCGCGGGTGTTGACCGAGGGCCTCGACGACGTGCCCGACGTCATCGTGCGGTAAAGCGCCGCGGGGCGGCCCATTCGCGTCCGCCGCGCGAAGGCGGCTGCGTGGCGGTGTGTCGGGCGCTGCGATTCTCGTCAAGCCGCGAGGCACAAGTTCGCCGAGCCGCCCAGGAATGCGCGTCTTCATTTCCGTCTGCGAAGCTTCGGCCGACCTGCATGCCGCGTCCCTGCTGCGCGTCGCCGCGCGGCGGCTGCCCGCAGCGCGATTTCGCGGGCTGACCGGGCTGCGGATGCGCAGCGCGGGGGCCGAGACCATCTGCGACATGAGCGCGCACGCCGCGATGCTCACCGGCATCTGGCGGCTGGCGCGGCGCGCTGCCGCCGCCCGCGCGGCGATCGCCCGCGACTGGCGCGAGAACCGCCCGGATGCGGTCGTGCTGATGGACTCGTCCGCTTTTCACCTCGGCGTCGCGCGGATGGCCAAACGGCATGGCCTGCCGGTCCTCTACTACATCGCGCCGCAGACCTGGGCGTCGCGCGCGTATCGAAACCGGCGGCTGGCGCGCGACGTGGACCAGGTCGCGTGCATTCTGCCGTTCGAGGAGCCGTTCCTGAGAGCCGCCGGCGTCCGCGCAACCTATGTGGGCCACCCGCTGTTCGAGGCTTTGGCGCAGTCGCCGCCCGATGCGCAGCGCGCCGCCGCGTGGCGCGCCGCGGGGCGCGTGCTCACGCTGCTTCCGGGCTCGCGCGAGCAGGTGATCCGAAGCGTTCTGCCGCTGCAACTGGACGTGGCCCGGCGGCTCGTGGCGGAGCGGCTTGTCGATCGCGTGCTCGTGTCGGTGGCCGCCGCTGATCGCGCTTCGGCCATCCGCGCCGCGTGCGAGGCGGCCGGCGTCGCGGCCGAACCGGTCGCCGGCGACAACGCCAGCCTGATCGCCGCGGCCGATCTGGTGCTCGTGGCCTCGGGCACGGCGACGCTGGAAGTGGCGGCGTATCGCAAGCCGATGATCGTGATGTACGACGCCGGGCCGCTGCTGGCGGCGCTCTATCGTTCGCCGCTGCGCCGCTGGGTGATTACGACGCCGCACTTGGCGCTGGTGAACATCCTGGCCGCCGCGCGAATCGTCCCGGAATTCATGCCGCTGCGGCCGGACCCGGCGGAGGTTGCGCGCGTGGCGGCGGGGTTGCTGCGGGATGAATCGTGGCGCGGGTTGGTGGTCGCGCAGTTGGATGCGGTCGTGCGCCCGCTGGAGCAGTCGCGGCCGAGCGAGCGCGTGTGCGAGATGATCGCAGCGCTGGCCGCCGGTCCGCGCGCGACCTGAGCCGGTCGAAATGCACGCCAGGGGCACGGGCCGAGCAGCCCGTGCCCCTGGCGAGATCAGCGAACTTACGGGTTGCGCCGCGGTGCGTCCGGCCGCTGGCCGCGGTCGCCGGGTCGCGCTATTCCCCCGCGCCGCCGAACATCTGTGCGAACGATCCGATCGTGTTCGCGTCGATGACGGTGGTCACGCCGACCTGGATCACGCGGCTGCGATTCAGCAGGGCCGGGTCGAGCGCGTCGTTGGCGAACTGCACGCGGACCGAGCCGTTGCGATCGCCGAGATTCTCCAGCGCGAACCACTCGACGCCGACGTTCTCGCGATACGCGATGCGGATCTCGGCGTTGGCCAGGAACGGATCGTCGCCGCCGACGTTGAGATTCCCGCCGTGCAGCACGTAGAAACCCGGCTCGACTTCCTCAACCTGCGTGGCGATGTTGGTGCTGTTGAGGCTGGCGATCAGCGCGTCGATGTCATCGCGCCCGGCCGCGCCGCTCAGCAGGGGGCGAATGAGATTCTCCAGCATCTCGTGGCTCGGCCCATCGGCGGACAAATCGAAACCCGCGGCCTGCGACGCTTCATGCTCGTCGGTCGAGATGCGCACGTCCACCTTCGTCGAAGCGACCGGCGCGTTCGCCTGGCCGGCGTGCCCGTTGTGGACGCCGACGTTGATGCGACCGGTGACGCCGGCGCCGTGGCCGCCCGTCTGAGAGTCGTCGTCGTCGTCACTGTCGAGCGCGTCGAGCGAAGCGATGTCCACAAACACGCCGTTGCGCAGCAGATTCGTGGCGAAGTACGCGATCGGCGGCGGCAACTCGTCCACGATCTCGTCCGGCAGGCGCTCGACGCGAGCATAGGCCCACTGCTCGCTCTGCGACAGCGCCGCCGTCACCTGCGCGTCCAGGCCGGCCAGGTCCGCCGCCCCCGCGTCGGCGCGGACGGTTGCGTCTACGAAAACCACCGCCGGCTCCGGCATGTCGAAGTCCTGATCCTCGCACAGCAGCGCGCCGATGTTGAGCGGCTCTGCGAAGTCCAGTTGCACGCGGCCGTTGACCAGCAGCCCCTCGACGTGGATGTCGCGGATGTCCAGCCGCAGCCCGCGATGCACGCTGTCGCGGAAACTCTGCAGGATCATGGCCGCATCGGCGCGGCTTGAGCCGCTCGGATTCAGCAGCAGCGCAGCGCCCAGCGCCGCGGCGGCCACCGCGGACCCGGTAATCGCCCAAAAGCGAGCAGGAAACATGCGAATGACGCCCTTTCTTGGTTGCGGAGCGGCCGGTGACGCCTCGCCTTCGACAGCGACGGCCGGCGGCGTTTTCCACGCGGCCCGCTGGCGAGCGCTCGGCGCCGCCGGCAGCGGCAGGCGCTCGGCCCAGCGCCGCAGATTGCGGTCGAGCTGCGCATCGTGCGCATCGGGGTGGTCGGTCACGGACGACTCCTTTGATTCAGGCCCGGCGAAGTCCGCCGCGGCCGTTGCTTTCGAAACTTCCCGCCGAAACACGTGCGGACAAACGACTCCGCCGCGCTGACGACGGCCGATTCGCACCAGCCGCGGCGGCCGGCGCACCAGAGAGCGCACTGCTGCGCCTGCTAATCCTCCAACCTGTGCAGTTTCTCCCGCAGCGCTGCACGCGCGCGATAGAGGCGTCCCTCGATCGCCCGCGGGGAGAGGCGCCGCCGAGCGGCCAGCTCGGCGTGCGACAGGTCGTGGAAGTAGTGCTGCACCAGCAGTTCCTGGTGCTCGCACGGCAGGTCGGACAGTGCGAGTAAGAGCTGTTCCTGCGTCTCGCGGCGCTCCAGCGCCGTATCCGGCAGATCGCCGCTGATCAGTTTCTCGGCCAGGTCGGCGGCCAGTGCGGCGTTGGCCCGCGGCAGCCGCAGCGCCTCGCGATTCACCCGCCGCCACCACGCATGCACCAGGTTTCGCGCGATGGCCCGCAACCAGAACTCGATCTCGTCCGGCGGCGGTCGAGTCTCGGCGGTGCGCGCGGCCAGCCAGAGCTGCTGCATCAGATCGTCGGCCCGATGCCGGTCGCCGCCGGCTCGCACGGCGAAATAGCGATAAAGACCGGGCGCGCAGCGATCGAAGACCTCATCGAGCGACCCATCGGCGTCGGCCGCGGTTGTCGCATCCATCGAGACAGCCGGGCTGAGCACAAAGGCGGACGGCGTCATTCCTGGCTCCGGGTCGCGTCGCACGGGCTTCCAGGAGCATAAATGCGCGGCGGCCCGGCGGCCCATAGAAGAGTTGTGTGGATTTGCACGCCGGGTGCAGGCCGCGAGCGGTCGCGTTGGGCAAGGTGGGGCGGGCGTTACTCAGTCTTGCAGGGGGTGGGGTGGGCATTCTGCCCGCCCAATAAGGCCAGGCGCGGGCAGAATTCCCCCTGCGGAGCGCCTCCACGAGCGCCTTGCGAGCGCGCTGCGGGATCAACCCGGCCGGGGCGCTTGCGATCGGGTCTAGCCGCCGGCTCTGACGCCCCGCCGGCTCCATCGCCGGAGACGTGCAGCGCGCCCGCGGCGCTTACTTCCGCGCCGCGATCAGCACATGGGTCAGGCCGTCCTGCGCCAGCACGTCCAGGCGCAGCGCCTCGCCGTCGATCCCGGTCAGCGGCAAGCGCTCCACGCCGTCCTCGACCTTCTCCGGCTCGCCGACGATCGACCAGCCCAGCCCGGGCAGTTCCCGGCGATAGAACGCGAAGATGTCCGCCGGCGCGGTCCGCGTAGTGAAGAAGAGTCGGGTCAGCGGCGGGTCGAGCAGCGTGGCGGCCCCCGTCATCTCCGCGGGAATCGGCGGGGCGAACACCATCAGGGAGACGTAGTAGCGAACGTTGCTGCGGTCGCCGTCGGCGTCGATGCTCACGTTCAGCGTCACGCCGTTCTGCACAAAATGCAGGTTGCAGCGCTTCCCCGGCTTCACATCCGGGCGATCGTTCATGTTGCGCAGCACCTCGCGCCAGCCGAGCCGGGAGAACTCCGTGCGGACGAACTCCATCACGGCGTCGAGCTTACCCTCGGCGGTGTACTGCACGACGCGAAACTTCGAATGCTCTTTCAGCGCGGCGCTTGCGAAACGCGGCAACTGGCGCGTGTCGACGTTGCCGTAGTTCTCGACGAACGCGTGCATCCGGCCATCGGTCGGGTTTTTCACGACGGAGACCGACAGGCAATATCCCTGCCGCGTCGCGTCCAGCAGACCATAGGCGCCCCCGGCGTCCACGTCTTCCGAATCGATCTTCCAGCCGGCATCGGTCAGCTTCGAGCGATAGAACTGCACGTCCGCGGCGAAGTCCGGCTTCTCGATCACATAGCCGACCTTCGCGCGGGTCTTGTGGAACACCTCGCCGTGAGCCAGCATCGGAAACTCGCGCAGGTCGATGGCGCGCTGCGCGTCCACCAGCGTCGCGGCCCGCGGCGGGTTCGCCGCTTCCTGCGCATCCGCGGCGCGGCGATCGTCCGCACCGGGCCACGCGAGTGCTGCAAGCAGCGCGCCGGCGGCAGAGAACAGGGACAGCGAGCGGGATGGCGAACGCATAGCGACTCCGGCTGCAAAGGTGACTGTTCAACGCGCGCGGCGGCGTCCAACCCCGGAGCGATCTTCCGCTCGACGCCGGCAGCCGCGCACGGCTTCGAAGGAAACATATCCGCCCGCGGCGCCGCTGTCACACGCGGCGGCGCTCGGCGCCGGTTCGGCGGGCGCAACGCGCGAGCGGTTGCGGTTCTCCGGGTGGGGTGGGCATTCTGCCCGCCGGATGAGCGTCTCTTGACCTGCGGGGCCTGATGTGCGCCGCGCGCGGCGGACCGCCGCCGAGCACGAGGCGCCACCGCATGCCCGCGCCGCGGGCGGTGGCGGACCTCACACCGCTGGGCAGGCCACGTGAGCGCATGGCGCGGGTCTGGTTGAAAGCTGTCATTACTTTTGACTTCCTCCGGGTTCGGTGTCATGCTTTGACTAATGATGAAGCGGCTGGCTGCGCATTGTCGCGGGCAGCAGGGCGCACGATGTTCTGGGGGCGCTTGCATTCGTCGCGCTTCGCGACGATCGGCAACATGAGGGGCGGCCAGGTGGGCCGCGAAAATCTGAGCGGCGGCGTTGCGGAGAACGCCTGGCCCCGGGTGGTCGAGAGCGCGCATCGGTGCGGCGACGTGCACTCACGATAGGAAGGGCGGATATGTCGGCGGCGGTCTCAATACCCCCGAAACGCACGGCGCCCGCATACGCGCATCCGGTACTAATGCTCTGCACGATCGCTACAGCCGCAGTCGCGGATTCTCGTGCGGTCAGATGCGACGAGCCGCCGCTTGTTGAACCGCTGCGCACTTTGCCGGCCTTCCGTTTGACTCATGAATTCTCGAGCGCAGCGCCGGTGCTGATGCGAAACGAACAAGGCGACGACGGCCCGTTTCTCCTTCAACTCCTTACGCGCGTAAAGGCTGTCGCCGGGCCGGCGCCAGTTCATTGCTATTACCGATTTAACCCGGTGACTGCACAGTTCATATCCGTCGAGGAGAGTTGCTGGGAGCAGGCAGTCGGTCCGATCATCGACCCCGCCGCGCGAGCGAATCGACTCCCCGTCACCCAGTTTGCTGTACAAAGGCAGCCCGCACGCGTTGCAGCGAGCGCCGCGCCATCGAATCGCTGGAGTACGGTGGTAACCGCATCAGCGGAGTATCAGGCTGGGTATGTGCCCCCGTTTGTCGAACGGCGGTTTCGCGGGCCACTACTTCAGCAACTTTATCGAGATGGGGCCGTCGTCGGTTCGCCGTTGCAGCTCTCTTTCGAGGAGGGCGCCGGCGTGTCGCAGGTCCTCTGGACGCAAGACGAGTCGTGGATCATGTGTTTCGACAGTTCGCATGAGTACGTTGCCTTTGTACCGGTGGTAGAACGGCGCGAAACAAGCGCAGGTGGTTTGGACGATGCGCAGGCTGGGCTGACCGGCGAACCGATCGCGCCAGTTACGCTGGAGAGCGGCCTTGCGGTTAACGGGTTTGGTTCGCTGACTACCCAAACACGGGCGTCCGATTTTGCCGATGGCCGAAATCACTCCAGCATTGGCGATGATGGCGTCGCCAATGTCGTTTGGCCTTGGATTGTGGATGTCGAACGGGATCGGGGCGACCTTCGACTCCGCTAAGGAGGATTGTGTGCGTGGGCTGGCCGGGCATGCTCGATTTCTGTTCTGTTTGTTGCTCGCAAGCGAATCGCTGAGCTCTGGTCAAGTTCCTTGTGCCGAGAACGCTGCGAACGGTTCAGCCGCTCTCCTTGTCCAGGGCCAGGGGCAGATTATGCCCGCTTACCGATTGACCGCTAGCAGCGAGGCGTTCCAGTTTCCGATGCGGAGAATACACAGCGACGACGGAGAGATCTTGCTCCAGCTTCGGACGTTTCTCGCGGCGGAGCGAGAACTTCCGCAACATTACACCTACCGATTTGACCCAACGAGCCATACGTTCCGGACGTCAGATGATCTTGAGTGGGAGGCGGCTGACGGTCGCATCGTCGCCGCGCCGGACTGCTCGCCCAGCGGGAACTTCGAAGTGTCAATCAAGGGCGGTGACGAATACGCCGTCAGCGTGTATCCGATGTGGCCTTACCAGGACACGCGTCGACGCGGGCCGTTTCTTCAGCAGCTCACAAAAAACGCCCATTCGTTCGGCCCCGAACGGCAACTTTCGTTTCCCGACGGCGGACTAGGCGGTGGAGCGTGGACGCCGGATGAGCAGTGGACGATGTGTTTCGACATCGGTAGACGGTGGATATCGTTTTCACCGTGCCTGCCGCGACAGGCTGGTGTACAACGGACAGAAGCGAGCGCAGACTCTGTCAATTCAGACCGCATCGAGATCCTCGGCGTCTATCGCCTCAAGCACACGATCGACACATCCGCGCCGCTCCTGCTGCGCTCGGTGATGGACGCCAGCGGAGCCTTCATGCTTCGCCTGCCCACGCTGGGTGGTGCGCGCGGCGACGACCGACCGGCCCACGCTGACTATCTGTACTCGCCGCAGGCCGCCGAGCTGGTGGTCCTCGACCCGGCGGATTGGCAGAACGCCGGCGGTCCGGTCACGACGCTGACGCCGTCGCAGTCGGAGCCGCCCCTGCCGCCCGGGCTGCGGCGCACGCACGGCATCCGGCTCGCGGCGGCGCGCGCCCCGGCCACCGGCCTGGTCTCCCGCGTGACCTCGCCCCAGAAGCTCTACAGCCGCTTCTTCCCCTTCGGACCGTTGAAGTTCACGGGACCGTTCGTCCAGCAGTTCTTCAAAGACGGCGCGCCCCACGGCCCGCCCCGGCGGCTCTCCTTCCCTGACTGCAACCGGCCGATCGTGTTCTGGACGCCGGACGAACGCGTGACGATCTACGTGGAACCCGGCGGCAACTGGATCTGCTTTGTCCCGGCGCCGGAGCACAACGAATAAGGGGCTGTCGATGCGTTCGCACGTTTCCGGCATGGACCGCACACAGCAGGCGATCGTCACCGCGCTGGCGATGCTCTCGGCCTGGGTCCCGATCGATCTTCGCGGTGGTGCGGCGACCTCGCACTTCGCACTTCGCTCTTCGCCCTTGCCTTCCGAACTTACCACTCCCGCCGCAGCGTCTCCACCGGGCAGCGCGGCAGACTGTCGAGAAATCGCCGGCCATAGGGCTTCGTCCGCACGCGCGGATCGAGGATCACCACCATCCCCGTGTCCGTCTGGCTGCGGATCAGCCGGCCGAACCCCTGGCGGAACTTCAGAATCGCCTCCGGCAGTTGAAACTCGTTGAACGGCTCGCCGCCGCGCTTGCGGATCAGCTCGATGCGGGCCTCCATCGTCGGCCGGTCTGGCACCGCGAACGGCAACTTGACGATGATGACGTTCGACAGCGCATCGCCCGCGACATCCACACCCTGCCAGAAGCTGTCCGTCCCGAAGATCGCCGCCCGCGGCGTGCTGCGGAACCGCGCCAGCATCTGCGAGCGCGGCATGGCCCCGGCGGGGGCCGCGTCGAAGAACGGGGTGGGCGACCGACCGGCTGCCGCCGCGGCGCTCAAGCGCCCGGCGGCCGCCGCCCCGCTCAAGCGCCCCTCCGCCGCCGCGCGGGGCGCTTCGTCGCCGTCGTCCTCGCCGGCGGTTGACTCGGCCCGCGTCGCCCCCTGCGCCAGGATCGTGAAGCCGTCGGGTTCAAGGTCGCCGCGCACCACTTCGGCGACGCGGTTGAGCATGTCGTAACTGGTGAACAGGACGAACGCACGCCCGTCGCTCTTCCGCAGATAGTAGGTGACAGCCCGCGCCGCCGCCGTGATGAACGCCTCGCCCGCCTGCGGATCGGGCATGCCCGCCTCGACGTAGACCCGCACCTGCCGCGCGTAGTCGAATGGCGAGCCGAGCTGCAGCGTCTGGGCCGCGGGCGATCCCACCCGTCCCAGCGCATAGTCGAACGCGCTCCCCGCCGCCGCCGCCGGTGCGACGCGTTCCGGCGGTCCGTCGGCCGGGTCATGCCCGGCGGCGGTCGCGAGCGTCGCGCTGGTCAGAACGACGCTGCGCATGCGGTCGAAGAGCGCCTCGCGCAGGAACGGACCGGCGTCCAGCGGGGCGGCGCACAGGGAGACTCTCCGCGGGCGCGACCGATCCGCGCTGCCCCGCCGCGCCCCGCCGATGTCGATCCAGTAGACGTGCTCCTCGAACTCCTGATCGATCAGTTTCTGAAGATGCCCGGCCGTCGTTCGCAGGCGATCGACGTATGCCCCGAGCTCGTACTGATCCGCCTCGCGCGGCAGGCGCTTTTGAAGCGCGGCCAGCGTCTCCGCGGCCTGGCCGAGCGCCGGCGTCAGCGGATTCGCGACCACCTGCCGCCGAAGCAGCCGCCCGTTCTGCCGTCCGTGGCTGAGCTGGAAATTGACCAGGTCGTTGAAGAACTCGGTGGCGGCCGCCGCGGCATGCAGCACGGCCTGGCGATCGCCGGCGTCGCCGAGCTCGCTCAGAAACCCGCGGTGGGTGCGTTCGTTGAACAGGCCGCTGAGCAGGTATTGCACTTGCGAACTGGCGACGCGCACGCCGCAGTGGTCGACCGCGGTCTGCTCGAGGGTGTGCGCTTCGTCAATCACCACCAGGTCGTAATCCGGCAGAAACGCCGCCCCGTCGCGCCGCAGCAGCAGGTCCGACAGCAGCAACGCGTGATTGACCACCAGGATATTGGCGGATTCGGCGCGGCGGCGGGCACGCTGATAGAAGCACGGCTCGTAGGTGGGGCAGCGCCGTCCGAGGCAGTTGCCGTGTTCGCTGCGCACCTTCTCCCACACTTCGATCGGCGGCAGCTCGGGCAGGTCGCTCAGCGAGCCGTCGAGGGTGTCATATGCCCAGTTCTCTATTTGATGCAGCACGCGCAGCAGGGGGCCGCCGCCGAAGAGCTGCCGCTGTTTTTCGCTGGTTTGCTTGAGCCGCCGCAGACCGAGGTAGTTGTTGCGGCCCTTGACCAGTTCGACGGCGATCGGTGCGTCGAAGAGCGTGCGGAGGAAGGCCATGTCTTTCTGGACGATCTGCTCCTGCAGCGCGATGGTGTGCGTGCTGATGATGACGCGGCGCTGGTGCTGGAGCACCTGCTCGATGGCCGGCAGGAGGTAGGCGAAAGTCTTGCCGACGCCGGTTCCGGCTTCGACGATCAGGTGTTCGCCGTGTTCGAATGCCTGCGCAACGGCCTGGGACATGCTGCGCTGCTGGCCGCGCACTTCGAACGCGGGTAGGCGCTGCGCGACGATGCCTCCGGGCGAAAGCCAGTCGGCCACCAGGCTCACGGGTGCAGGCTCCGGATGCGCGGCCACGAGGCGCCGCGGAGGGGCTTCACAGCACAGCGGGTTGGAAACCCGCAGAAACACACACCGGTCAGAAGACCGGCGCCACGCATGCGTCGCGGCGACCGCGCGCGGCTGTGCTCACCGCTCGCGAAGGTGCGCGACGAAGTCCCACGAAAAGAGCGTGACCGCCAGCACCGTTACCAGCACCACCAGCGTGCCGAACACGCTGACGAACGTCTCGCCGCTGATGAGCCCGTTCCGCATCGTCGCGATGATGTGCGGCCGCGCCAGCACGAGCATGCTGATGATCATCGCGCTGGCCGTGATCGGCAGCGAGATCGAGTGCAGATAGCTATAGATCCACACGCCGCGGCTCACCTGCCGCTCGGTGCCGTCGATGTTGCGGATGTGGTGGCCGCGCAGGAAGTAGATTGCCGACCGCCGCCCCAGCTCGTCCTCGACGATCCGCCGCGAGCCGTTGCGCGCGTCCCCGCCCAGCCCCGCATAGGCGATCGTGTACACCAGGAAGTTCAGCGCGCCGATCGCCATGATGACGATACAGATCGCGTTCCGCCGCCGCCGCGACATGCGATCCACCGGGCACAGCGGCGCCGCCGCCGCGCCCAGCGCGCCCGGCGAAAGCGATACGGAAACCGGCGATCGTCGGCGGCTCATGGCGCTCCTCAGACCGGCCGCGCGCCGCTTGCGGCGATTCGGCCGTCAAATGGCGATGAAGCGCTGGCGTACAGGCGGCGCGGAATCCGCCCGGCGCGGGCCGCGAGGTAGCCCGCATCCAGCGCCAGCCGCATGGCGTGCGCCATGCTCACCGGGTCGGCGGCGCCGGCGATGCCGGTGTTGAGCAGCACGCCGTCCGCGCCCAGCTCCATCGCGAGCGTCACGTCCGAGGCCGTGCCCACGCCGGCGTCGACGATGATCGGGTACTGCGGGTCGTCGTCCTTGAGCTGCTCCAGGATGATGCGGATGTTGTTGGGGTTCAACACACCCTGCCCGCTCCCGATCGGCGAACCGAGCGGCATCACGCTGGCGACGCCCGCGGCCTTCAGGCGCTGCGCCAATATCGGATCGTCGCTGGAATACGCCAGGACGGTGAAGCCCTCGGCCACCAGTTGCGTCGCCGCCTGCAGCGTCTCGACCGGGTCGGGCAGCAGCGTCTTGCGGTCGCCCAGCACTTCGAGCTTCACCCAGCGCGCCCCCGCGTTGTTCATGCCCTCCAACAGTTCGCGGCCCAGCCGCGCCGCGCGCAGCGCGTCGGCGGCGCTGAAACAACCAGCCGTATTCGGGAGGATCGTAAAGCGCTTTAAGTCGATGAAATCCAGTAAGTTGCGCCCGCTTCGATCGAACAGCCGCTCCCGCCGAACCGCGACCGTCACCACGTCGGCTCCGGACGCATCCAGCGCTGCCCGCATCAGTTCGTAGTCCGGCTGCCCGTCGCGCTCATACTTGCCCGTGCCCACGAACAGGCGCGAGCGAAGCGTCAGTCCCGCGATCCGCAGCGGCGGAATCTGCATCATCCACCTCCGACCAGCGTGACGATCTCGACGCGGTCGCCTGTGCGCAGCGGGGTGCACTCGAACGCGCCGCGCCGCACCAGTTGCTCGTTCAACTCGACCGCCACGCGCGGCGCGGCCAGCCCCAGTTGCGTCAGCAGCGTCGCGAGCGTCGCGCCGGGGGGCAACTCCAGGGCCTCGCCATTGACCCGCAGACACACGCGATACGATTCCACCGGGCTACCCGCACACTCTGCCATATCCACGATTATACGCGCAATTCGCCGTGAGCACGCCGCCGCGCGCCGCGCCGCCGCAACGCGCATCCGCGCCGCGGCCGACTGGCGAAAACCGCCCGCAGCGGGTAAAAAGCGGTCTGCGCGGCAACCCGGCCGGGGCGCCACTCGGCGTCCGGCCGGCGGCCCCGCGCGCACATGGGAGCCGCGAACACGTCATGAAGGCCACTCTCCCGCGCCAGGCGTTTCATGAGGCCCTCGCCGCCGCCGCCACGCTCACCGGCGGCCGCACCACGCGACCGGTGTTGAGCTGCGTCATGATCGAGGTGCGCTCCGAACTGGTCGAAATCAGCGCGACCGACGGCGAGAGCGCGCTGCGGCTGGGCTTCGGCGGCGTCGCCGTCAAGAAACCGGGAACCGTGGTGCTCTCGGCCGACCGGCTCTTCGGGATCATCCGCGAGCTCGACGACGTCGAGATCACGCTCGACTCCGACGACCGGCAATGCACGATCCGCGGCGAAGGCAGCGAGTTCAAGGTCTACGTCACCGATCCGGGCGACTTCCCGCCCGCACCGACTTTCGAGGGCGAAGCCGACCTCACGATCGAAGGCGGCGAACTGTGGCGGCTGGTGTCGCTGACGATCTACGCCGCCGCCCGCGAGACCAGCCGTTATGCGATGAACGGGGTGCTCTGGGAGAAGAGCGGCAAGCGTCTCTCGCTGGTCGCGACCGACGGCCGCCGCCTGGCCCGCGCCAGCAGCGGGCTGCTGGAATCGCGTAGCGGAGACTTTCAGGCCATCGTCCCGGCCAAGGCGCTGAGCGTCTTCGAGAAGGTCTTCACCCGCCCGCGCGACGAGGCCGACTGGCGCATCGACGTGAAGCTGCTGCCCAACCAGATGCTCTTTCACTCGAGCGGCCGCGTGCTCTCGACGGTTCTGGTCGAGGGGCACTTCCCGCAGTACCAGGGCGTGATCCCGCGCGACAGCGACAAGCGCGCCCGACTCTCGCGCGAGGAGCTGCACACCGCCATCCGCCGGGCGGCGCTGCTGGCCAACGAGCAGTCGCGGGCGGTCCGCTTCAGCTTCAAGGAGGGTTCGCTGCAACTCAGCGCGCAATCGCCCGAACAGGGCGAGGCCCGCGTCGAGATTCCGGCGGCGTACGACGGCTCGCCGCTCGACATCGGCTTCAACCCCACGTTTCTGGCCGACGCGCTGCGGGCCATGCCGGGCGATGACGTGTTCTTCGAGGTGAAAGAAACACAGCGCCCGGGGCTGATCTGCGGGGAGGACAAGGAACAGTTTTTCTATGTCATCATGCCGGTTTCGTTGTAACCGCCGGCGGGCCGGGGCGCGCGGCCGATGACCGAGCGTCAGTACCGCTTCTCGCTCGCCAACCGCCGCCTGCGGCTGGCGCAGCCGCTCCTGGCGGACGACCTGGGTGCGGAGCTGCTGCGTCGCGCGGCCGCGGCGGCGCGCCGCTGCGAGGCGGCCCGCGGATTGTGGGAAGAGCTGGCGACGCCGGCCCAGCGGCGCGCCGCGCGGGTCGCCGGGTTCGAAGGCGGCGTTCTGACCATCCAGACCGATACGTGGGCGCTATGCGCCCAGCTTCGCGCGGGCCGGCTCGGCCGCGAGATCGTGCGGCGCTGCCCCGGCGTCGCGTCGGTGCGTTTCGTCCCGGCCGGGTCGGGTGCGGGGACTGAGGAGCAGCATGAGCAGCACCGGTGATATGCAGTTGACCGAACCCGCCAGCCCGCCGGTCGCGCCGTCGGCGCCCGCCGATGCGCTCGCCGCCGCGGGTGCGTATGGCGAAGAGCAGGTACAGGTGCTCGAAGGCGTGGATCACATCCGCGCCCGGCCCGGCATGTACATCGGCGATACCGGCGTCTACGGCCTGCACCACCTGCTCTACGAAGTGCTCGACAACTCGATCGACGAGGCCATGGCCGGCCATTGCCGCAATATTCTCATCACGCTGCGCGGCGACGGCAGCGTCTGCATCGAGGACGACGGCCGCGGCATTCCGATCGGCTGGAAAGAAGAATACGGCATGTCGGCCCTCGAGCTGATCATGACCAAGACCGGCTCGGGCGCGAAGTTCGACCGCAGCTCCTACAAGGTTTCTGCGGGGCTGCACGGCATCGGCGTCACGGCGGTGAACGCGCTGTCCGAATGGCTCGAGGCGCACGTCCGCCGCGAGGGCAAGGTCTGGTCGATGCGTTTCGAGCGCGGCCGGACCGTGCGGCCGCTGGAGGCGGTGGACGTCTCGAACGGCCGCACCGGCACGACGGTCGCCTTCCGACCGGACTCGCAGATGTTCGGCGCGATCGAGTTCAGCCACGAGACCATCGCGCGGCGCGTTCGCGAGGTGGCGTACCTCAATTCCGGCGTGCGCATCGTGCTGGTCGACGAGCGCGAAGGCTCGCGCGAGGAGTTCTTCTTCGAAGAGGGCATCCGCCAATTCGTCCAGCACCTGAACGAGGGCAAGGAGCCGCTGCACGATGCGATCTACTTCAAGCGCGAAGACCCCGTCTCGCGCCTGATCTGCGAGATGGCGCTGCAGTGGACCGACGGCTACGTCGAGAACGCGCTCTCGTTTGCGAACAACATCAACACCAAGGAGGGCGGCACGCACCTGTCGGGCTTCCGCGCGGCGCTGACGCGCGTCGTGAACAACTACGCCCGCAAGGCCAACCTGTACAAGGCCAACGACCCCACGCCGGCCGGCGAGGACATCCGCGAGGGTCTCACCGTCGTCGTCTCGGTCAAGGTGCCCGAGCCGCAATTCGAGAGCCAGACCAAGATCAAGCTCAACAACAGCGAGGTCGGCACGTTCGTCGAAACGGTCGTCGGCGAGGTGCTGAACAACTTCTTCGAGGAGCACCCGCCCGAAGCCAAGCGCATCGTGCAGAAGGCCATCCAGGCCGCGCTCGCCCGCGAAGCCGCCCGCAAGGCCCGCGAAACCGCCCGCAAGTCGGCCCTCTCCGGCGGCGCGCTATCCCGCAAGCTGGTCGATTGCTCCAGCCGCGACGTGAACTCCACCGAGATCTTCATCGTCGAGGGCGATTCGGCCGCCGGCTCCGCCAAGGGCTATCGCGACGTGGCCACGCAGGCCATCCTGCCGATTCGCGGCAAAATCCTGAACGTCGAAAAGGCCCGGCTGCACAAGGTGCTGGGCCACGAAGAGATCATCGAGATCATCAAGGCTCTCGGCACCGGCATCGACGCCGATTTCGACATCAGCAAGCTGCGCTACGGCAAGGTCATCATCATGACCGACGCCGACGTCGACGGTTCGCACATTCGCACGCTGCTGCTGACCTTCTTCTTCCGCCAGATGCGGGCGCTGATCGACGGCGGGTTCATCTACATCGCCCAGCCGCCGCTCTACCAGATCGCTCGCGGAAAACGGGTCGAATACGCGCTCGACGACGCGGTGCTCAATTCCCGGCTGACGCACCTGGGTCGCGAGGGCGTATCGTTCGAGATCCGCCGTCCCGAAGAGCCGCCGCAAGTCGTCGCCGCGCAGGAGCTGACCGACCTCGTCCACCTCGTCGAGGAGATCGAGCGGCAGGCCCGCGTGCTGGCGCGCCGCGGCATCATCTTCGGAGACTTCATCGAGCGTCACTGCCTGGATGGGAAGTTGCCCACGATTCGGGCCGTGCTGGCCGCGGAAGAGCGCTTCTTCCATACCGAGGCCGAGTTCGAGGCGTACCATCGCGAGCTCGGCGCCGCCGCGGACGCCCTGCTCAAGACCGAACTCGGCGAAGCCCGCGCGCTGCAGAACGCCTTCCAGCAACTGGCCGATTTTCGCTGCACGATCGACGATCTCTTCTCGAAGCGCGAGGAGCAGGTCACCGGCGATCTCACCGCGGCGCAGTTCGTGCTCAAGCCCGGCGCCGGCGAGCCGATCGAGCTCGACAACCTGCTGCAACTGCCCGACGGCGTCCGAACGCTCGGCGGCCGCGGCTGGGAGATCAAGCGCTTCAAAGGTCTGGGCGAAATGAACAAGGACGAGCTCTGGGAGACCACCATGAACGCGGCCAATCGCACGCTGCGCAAAGTGGTCATCTGCGAGAGCGACGCGGACCCGGAACAGGTCGATCTCGAAGCGCACGAAGCCGACCGCATGTTCAGCATTCTGATGGGCGAGGAAGTGGAGCGCCGCCGCGAGTTCATCGAGCGCAACGCCATCCACGTCAAGAGCCTTGACGTGTAGACCACCCGCGCCGCCGCCCGGCTGCCCCGCCGCGCCCGGTCATGCAGGTCGGGCCGGCCGCTCTGCTGAAAAGGAAACCGCCATGGACCGTGCAATTCGCTTCGTCGTGCTGCTCGCGATCGTCGGCGGCGCCATTGTCGCCGTCTGGGCGTTCATGCAGCAGCCCGCCCGCCAACCCGGCGACACCCGGCCGACCATCCAGGCCGGCGAGGCAAACAAGCCCAACCCGCGCCAGGCGCCCCCGCGGCCGGAAGAAAAGGTCGGCGTCACTACCGAGACCGTCGGCGGCGGCTGATCCCCCGCGCCACCCGCCGCCGCATCGTCGCGCCAAATCACGCGCGGCGGCCACGCCCGGTTCCGCCCCCCCGACCAGTCCGCGCCGGTCCGCTGCCGACCTCCCGCGAAGCATCGTCGTTGCCCGCCGATCGACAGCCTTCACTGTCGCGGCCACCAAAAAACGCCGCCGGCCGGGGCGAACCCGGCCGGCGGTGTGTGTGAAGGAGGCTGAGGAGGTTTATGGACACCGGCATTCGAACCGCGAACCGTCAGGTTTCGAGCAGGCCGATCACCGGGTCGTGTTCTGCAATTCCTCGATCCTAAACTCTTCTGTTTACACGACTTGCAAGATCACCAGCGCGTCGCGTTCTCCGTTCTTCGACGTGCGTCGTGGGAATCATCGAAGACACTAAGCTTTAGGCCCCGTGGTTCCGGAAAGTCAAAGCGGCGACGCAAAAAAAGTTGTGATTTCTGGGACGCTTGCCGGATCGCCGTGCGATGTGAATTCGATCTTGCTCGCCGCTTTGGCCTGAATGCTGTTGAACCGCCGCGCCCGCCGGGCTATTTTCTACATTTGGCGACGATTTCGGATCCGTCGCCTGCGCAGGTTCCATTCCCATCCACCGACCCGCTCGCGGAGACATCATGCGCCGTCTATCGCTTCCGACCGTGGCGCTGCTATCGCTTGCAGCCGCACCCGCCAACGCGACAACCACTGTCCCCGGCCACCAGATCGCCCGCATTCAGCGCGGGGAAACCCAGCTTCAGGCGGATCAGCCGCGCGTGCGGTTCCATCTGGAGGGCGATCGCGTCGATCGCATCTACGGCGCGGCCTTCGCGTTCGGCGATTCGGCCCGCAGCGCCGCCCAGAATTTCGTAACGCAGTACGCCGCGGACGTTTACGGCGTCGCGCCGGAGTCGCTGGTGCTCCACGGCATGCAGGACGTGATGCTCGGCAAGTTCACCGCCGTCTATTTCACGCAGCACCATCGCGGCACGCCGGTAAACGGCGCGGGTCTGACGGTGCTCGTGCGGCACGACATCGGCGACGGCGTCGTGCTGGTGTCCGGGCCGATCTATCCGATCGCGAACACCGATCTCGATCCAGTTGTGATCGACGGCACGGCGGCGCTGGAGATCGCGGCGGCCGCCCATCCGAACTTCAAGTCGTTCGACGCCCCGCATCTCACCGTGTTCGTGGGCGACGCCGATCAGGACGGAATCGACGAAGCCCGCTACGGATATCGCTTCGGCGGGCGCACCGGCGGGCTGATCGAGCCGGAGGGCTATCAGATGGTCGTCGACGCCAGCGCCGCCAACGCTGGCGTCGTGTGGCGCGAGACCGAGATTCACAACGAGAACATCTCCGGCGCGGTCACCGCCAACGCGACGCCGGGCTGGATTCCCGATCGCCCCGGCAATACCCCGGTAATCATGCCTGTCGATCAGATCAAAGTGCGGGTCGCCGCGGGCGATACTTCGCTGACCGATGCGACCGGGGCCTTCACGATCGAACACGCCGGCAGCGATCCGGTTCAGGTATCGACGACCGTGGCCGGCCTGAATGACGCCGGCCCGTGGGTGAGGGTGGTGAACAACGGCACCGGGGGCGCGGTCACCGCGAGCGCGACGGTCACCCCGCCGGGGCCGGCGAACCTGTTGCTCAATCCCACGCCTTCCGAGTTCCTCACGGCCCAGGTGAACGCGTTCATTCACACGACGCGCGTGCACGACTATGCCAAGGCGATTAACCCGAACCACCCCGGCCTCGACATTCAGATGCCGGCGAACGTGAACATTACGTTCACCTGCAACGCCACCTACGACCGGAACGGCCCTTCGATCAACTTCTATCGCGCCGGCGGCGGCTGCCCGAACATGGCGTACACGTCGGTGATTTATCACGAGTACGGACACCACATCGTCAACGAGCCGTACGACTTCGCCTCGCGGGCCCAGCCGAGCAGCACGTATCACGAGGGCAACGCGGACATCACGGCGTTCCTCCTGATGGACGATCCGTGCATGGGATATGGTTTCTTCGGCGGCAACACCTGCCTCCGCAATGGCGTGAACAACCAGCAGTACCCGTGCGCCGGCGGTGGTCACGACTGCGGCCGCATGATCAGCGGCTCGTTCTGGGACACGCGCGTGATTCTGGGGCAGCTTGACCCCGATAACGCGCTCGACACCATGCGCAGCCTGTGGATGAACTCGATCCTGCTGCTGCCCACGACGGTGACGCCCGCGGTCACGATCGACGTGCTGACGCTCGACGACATCGACGACGACATCACGAACGGCACGCCGCACTACTTCCAGATCGCGCAGGGTTTTGGCAACCACAATCTCGACGCGCCGCCGCTGACGGCGATCGACCTTTCGCTGCCCGACGGCGTTCCGACGCAGATCAGCCCGAGCGGCGGCACGCGGATTCGCATCCTGGCGACGCCGGTCGCGTCGCAGGCCGATCCGGCCAACAGTTTTCTGTATGTGGCCGTCGGCGGCGGGGCGTTCACCCAGCTTCCGCTCGAGAGCATTTCGACCGCGGAGCTTGCTGCGGTCTTCCCGGCGGTCCCCTGCCGGGAGAGCGTCCGCTTCTACATGTCGATCGCGACGGTCGGCGGGCCGGTCTTCCGCCTGCCCGCGACGCCGGCGAACGCGGTGTACACCGCGATGAGCACGTACTGGACCGAGCAGGGCTTCGCGGACGACTTCCAGGCCGATCTGGGATGGAGCGTGATCGACAGCGACACACTGGCCTTCGGTTCGTGGGGCCGCGGCACGGCCAGCGGCAATCCTGCTTTCGGCACGCCCAGCGCCGACTACGACGGCAGCGGGCAGTGCTACCTGACCGGGCCGACTTCCGGCCGCAACGTCGATGGCGGCTCGACGACGCTGGTCTCTCCGCCGATGACGTTCGCGGGCGACGCGGCCAGCCTGCAATACGCCGCGTGGTTCAGCAACGGAACCGGGACGAATCCGGGTCAGGACGTGATGACGGTCGAGTATTCGCGCGACGATGGGCAGACCTGGGCCGCGCTGGAGACTTATGGTCCGACCGGTCCCACGGCTGAGCCGGGCTGGCACGCGCGCGCCTGGGAGCTCGCCGCCATCGCCGCCCCCGGCGACGTGCTGCGCCTGCGCTTCACCGCGTCGGACGTCGGCGGGCCGTCCGTGGTCGAAGGCGCGGTCGACGCCATATCGCTGGTCGATCACCGCTGCGAGCCGAACGACGTCGCCGGCGACATGAATTGCGACGGCGTGCTGAACTTCTTCGACATCGACGGCTTCGTGCTGGCGCTCTTCGACCCGGCGGCGTACGTCGCGGCGAACGAGACCTGCCGGCTGGAAAATGCCGACGTGAACGCGGACGGCGCGATCAACTTCTTCGACGTCGATCCGTTCGTCGCGTTGATCTTCCCGTAGACTGCGGCACGCGCGGCGCTGCGTCGCAACCGCCGCGTACGTCATGCTCGACGCGCGGCCGGCGCACTTCGCGCCGGCCGCGACACCATTACCGCGGTCGGACAGTCGCCCGCGGCGGAGCGGAAGAAATGCACGTAGCGCGCTTGAGATGGGCGTTGTTTCTCGGTTTTGCTGCGATCGTGTCACACGCGCACGCGCAGCTTCGCGTCGCCACCTGGAACATCTCCAACTACGCCGGCGGTCGTACCACCGACATCCAGAACACGGTCTACGGTGTGTTCAACGGCCGTTCGATGTCGCCCGACGTGATCGTTGGAGAAGAGTTTACGTCGCAGGGAGCGGTGAACAGCTTCGTTCTGGCGCTCAACGGCGCCGCGGGCAGCCCGGGCGACTGGACCGCGGCCAACTTCGTCGACGGCCCGGACACCGATTCGGCCTTGTTCTACCGCACGTCGAAAATCACGCTGCTGGCGACGAACATCATCTCCGCCGGCGGCGCATCGCCCAATCCGCCGCGGCACACGATGCGCTACGACGTGCGTCCCGTGGGCTATCTCGGCAACGGAGCGACCCTGGCGATCTACAGCACGCATATGAAGGCCGGAACGACCAGCGACGACCTCGATCGCCGACTGACCGAAGCGCAGCGCATCCGCAACAACGCCGAGTTGCTCAACGCGTCCTGGCAGTTCCTGCTGGCCGGCGATTTCAACATGCAGTCGTCGTCCGAGGCCGCCTACCAGGAGTTGATCGGCACTCAGGCCAACAACAACGGGCGGTTCTTCGACCCGATCGCGACGCCCGGAACGTGGAACAACGCCAATGGATTCCGCTTCGTGCACACGCAGGATCCGGCGGGTCAGATGGACGATCGGTTCGACCTGATCCTGGTCGACGCCCAGCTCATCGATAATCAGAGTTTCGACTACATCGGCAACGCCGGAGTTCCCTACAGCACGTCCACGTGGAACGATCCAAACCACTCCTATCGTGCCTGGGGGAATGATGGAACGTCGTTCAACACGACGTTGCGCACTACGGGAAACACCATGGTCGGCCCGACCGTGGCGCAGGCGATCATCAACGCGGCCGTCGGCAGCGGTCATATCCCGGTCTTCCTCGACCTGCGCGTACCGCCGGAAGTGGACTCCGCGCTGACCATCGACTTCGGCCAGGTGCCGCAGGGCGGCATCGCCGAGCAGTCGCTGACCGTGAGCAACGCGGGCGACGTCGCCTTGTGGACGGCCGGCGGCATCGCCAACCTGCAATATTCGCTCAGTGCGACCGCGGGCTTCACCGCGCCGGGCGGTTCGTTCGTCGAACCCGCCGGCGGCGGCGGCAACGCCCATCTGATCTCGATGAACACGACGACTGTGGGCGTCGTGAACGGAACGCTCACCATCGCTTCAAACGCGCCCGATCAACTGACGCGCTTTGTGACGCTGACGGGCGAAGTGGTCGCCGACAGTCTGCTGATCGGCGATCTGAACTGCGACGGCACGGTCGACTTTTTCGACATCGATCCGTTCCTGCTGGCGCTCTTCAACCCCGGGCTGTATGCGATTCAATACCCGGAGTGCGACCCGCTCGCGGGCGACACGAACGATGACGGCAGCGTCGATTTCTTCGACATCGATCCGTTCCTGGCGATCTTGTTCGGGTAGTGAATGTCGCCCGGATTCGTCGCGTGTACCCGTAGCGCGCCGGGACAGGCCGCGCGACCGGTGTGCGGCGCGGACTCAGTTGGTTGCGGGCTGGCGGCGCTCGCCGGCCCTACACCCGATCCGACTCGAAGCGCGTCAGTGAGAACCGGCAGGTGCGCTCCTGCCGCGTGATTCCAGTGCAAGTCGTCCGCGGCTCAGGTCCGGCCGCGCGCGGCGACGGGGATGGGACCGGAGCTTTAGAAATAGAGGTGCAGTTTGTTGTCGATTCGTCTCTCCACGCGAATGCTGGCTTTCGTCGGGCTGCTCGCCGGCGGTGCGGCCGCCAATGCCGAGTTGATCGTCGTCTCCACGTCGCCGGTCCGGCACACCATGAATCCCTCGGGCATCAACGTCTCGGTCACGTTCAATCAGCCGGTCGATCGCGCCACGTTCCTCGCGAATCGCTTCTACGCCTTCGGCAAGAGCAGCGGCCTGCGCACCGGAACGTTCGAGTTCTCAAACGGCGACCAGACGGTCACCCTGGTAAGCGACCGGCCGTTCTGCGTCGGCGAGACGGTCGTCGTCACGCTGGCCAACACGCTGCGCGGCATCGACGGCACGTCCGTGCGTCCCGGCGGCTATCACTTCACGTTTCTGATCCGCACCAAGCCCGCCGCGATGAACTTCGTCGAGATCGACTCGATGAGCAACCGCGGCAACCCGCCGGTGCAGACCCGCATTTACGGCGCGGCCGCCGCCGACTTCTCGGGCGATGGCTGGGTCGACCTGTGCACGGTCAACGAAGTCAGCTCCGACCTGCGGATGTTCGTCAACCGCGGCGACGGCACCGGCCTGTATGACGGCCCGGTGCTGCCGTACACGCCGATCGGCGTGGAAGCCAGCCCGAATGACACGGCGGACTTCAACTTCGACGGCAACATCGACCTGGTCACCGGCAACACGTCGAGCAGCTCGATCTCGATCGCCCGCGGCAATGGCGACGGCACGTTCCAGCCGGCCCTCAACATCCCCGTCGCGACTTCACCGCACGGCGTGGTCGCGTTCGACATGGACGGCGACGCGGATATGGACATCGCAGTCGCCAGCAGCGCCAGCCTCGGCTTCGTCTCGATCATCCGCAACAACGGCAACGGCACTTTCGCAGCGCCGACCACCTTCAACGGCGGCGGCGGCGAATATGGACTGGCCTTCGCCGACATGAACAACGATGGAATCCTCGACCTCGTCGTCGGCGAGAACGCCACCGACCGCGTCAGCATCCACCGCGGAAACGGCAACGCCACGTTCACGCAGACCGCCTTCGCCAACTGCGGCGGCGGCGTCTGGGTCGTCGCGCTTGGCGACCTGAACGGCGACGGCAACATCGACATCTCGACCGCGAACAGCTTCAACGCCAACGGCGGCATTCTCTTCGGCAACGGCGCCGGCGGCATGTCCGCGGTGACGACCTACTCCTCCGTTTCGCACGCCCCGTCCACCGATCTCGGCGATCTGGATGGCGACGGCGATCTGGACTGGGTGCTCTCGAGCTTCGGCGGCGGACTCTGGCGCTTGTACGAAAACAACGGCAGCGGCGTCTTCACGTTCGTCCGCGACTTCACCGCCGATAACAATCCGTCGTGCGCCGTACTCACGGATATCGATAACGACCGCGACCTGGACCTGGTGCTGACCGACGAGATCGCCGACGTGGTCAATCTGAATCAGAACAGCGGCATAACTCCGGTCGGCGACGCCAATTGCGACGGAACTGTCGACTTCTTCGACATTGATCCGTTCCTGCTGGCGCTCTTCGACCCGGCGGCGTACGCGCTGCAGTTCCCCGGGTGCGATCTGACGCAGTCTGATGTCAACGGCGACGGCGGCGTCGACTTTTTCGACATCGATGCCTTCCTGATCGTGCTGTTTTAATCGGACGATCGCAATCCGCGAACCATGTGTGCTATAGTGTAGGAACTGAGGTGTGCCCGGCCGGGGGGCCGGGCTGCGGGCGAGGAAGCAGTTCCGTTCCACAACGGGCGGCTTGCGAACCGAACCTCGTCGCTTGCGCGTCGCGCGCGAGTGATGAGGTTTGGCGTTTCCGGGTGCGGTTCGCGCCGCGGTGCTCGCGGAGTGTCGCCGCGGCGCGTGCATATAGTTTTTCATCGAGGTTGTTGCATGAAGTCTTATCGCTTGATCGGAAGAACTGTCGCCGCAGCGGGCGTGCTGGGGCTGGTTGCGATCGCGTCGGCGGAGTTGCAGGTCGTGTCCACGTCGCCGCCGCGGCTGACGATGGCGCCGGGCAACACGAACATCTCGATCACGTTCGATCGGCCCGTGCTGCGATCGTCCTTCACGCCGCAGCGGTTCTATGCGTTCGGGAGGAGCACCGGACTGCGCACCGGCGGGTTCGCGTTCTCCAACGGCGATCAGACGGTGACGTTGCTGAATGATCGCCCCTTCGCCGCGGGCGAGACCGTCCTGGTCACGCTGGCCCGCACGCTGCAGGCCGCCGACACGACGACGCTGCGCGCGGCCGGCTACCACTTCGCGTTTCTGATCCGCACGAAGCCGGCGGCGATGAACTTCGCGCAGATCGCTTCGCTGAGCAATCGCGACGATCCGGAGTCGCCGACGCGCATCTACGGCGCCGCCGCGGCCGACTTCAACGGCGACCGCTGGACCGACCTGTGCACCGTCAACGAGATCAGCGGCGACCTGCGGATGTTCCTGAATCGCGCGGACGGCAGCGGTCTGTTCGATGGACCGATCCTGCCCTACGCGCCGATCGGCGACGAGGCCAGCCCGAACGACACGGCCGACTTCAACTTCGACGGCGACATCGACCTGGTCGTCGCCAACAGCGCCGATCACAACCTCTCGGTCGTGATGGGCAACGGCGACGGGACGTTTCAGCCGGAGATCTCGATTCCCGTCTCGCGCACACCGCACGGCGTGATCGCCGGCGATCTCGACGGCGACGGCGACATGGACATCGCGGTCGCCAGCAGCTCGTTGGGCGGCTTCGTCACCGTCATCAAGAACAACGGCAACGGGACGTTCGCCGCGCCAATCGCATACGATATGGGCGGCAGCGAGTACGGTCTGGCCCTGGGCGACATGGACAACGACGGGATCATGGACCTGGTCGTCGGCGAAAACGGCACCGAGAGCGTCAGCATTCATCTGGGCGTCGGAAACGCGACGTACGTCGCCAGCGGCATCGTGAACTGCGGCGGCCGCGTCTGGGTCGTGCAACTGGGCGACCTGAACGGCGACGGATATTGCGACGCTTCGACCGCCAACAGCGTCGAGGGTACCGGCGGCATCATGCTGGGAGACGGCGCGGGCGGCTGGAGCGGGCCGGCAGCCGTGTACGACGTGTTCTCGCAAGCGCCGTCTACAGACCTGGGCGACCTGGACGGCGATGGCGATCTCGACTGGGTGCTATCGAGCTTCGGAAGCAGCATCTGGCGGCTGTACGCCAACGACGGGCTTGGCAACTTCACTTTCGTTCAGGACTTCACGGCGGACAACAACCCGTCGTGCGCCGTCCTCACGGACATCGACAACGACCGCGATCTCGACGTCGTGCTGACCGACGAAATCGCGGATGTCATGAAGATTCTTCAGAACAGCGGCGCGACCCCCATCGGCGACGTGAACTGCGACGGATCGGTCGACTTCTTCGACATCGACCCGTTTCTGCTGGCGCTCTTCGATGCTCCCGGCTACGAGTTGCAGTATCCGAGCTGCGACATCGGCCAGGCCGACGTGAATCTCGACGGATCGGTCGACTTCTTCGACATCGACGCGTTCCTGGCGGCGCTCTTCGGTTAGATGGCAATTGCGGTCCGCAGATCGACTTCGTCGCGGCGGCGGAGTGCAAAATCGTTCGGCCCCGGTTCGCCGTCAGCGGTGTTCCGGGGCCGATTCGTCGCGAAACCCCGGCGGATTTCGCGCCATCCCACAGATGTGCGGGTCCGATCCGCCGCGGCGACCAGCTATACTCTTCTGAGAGAGCTCATCCGGTTGTTTGGCCGCGAAACACCGCGGCGCGCAGGAGTGTTGAGATGCGTTTTCGTTTTCGTGCAGCGCTCGCGACCGCCATGCTGGCGCAGGCCGTGTCGGCGGCGTCCGCCGAAGTGATCCTGCAGTACTTCGAAGCCCGCTGGGACACGATCGAAAACCGCATGCCGGACATCTTCATGGCCGGCTACGCCGGGCTGTGGGTGCCGCCGCCGGGGCGGGCCGACACGGGCGACTTCAGCGTCGGCTACGATGTTTATGACCGCTTCGACCTTGGCGACGGCAGCGACCCGACTCTCTACGGTACGCGGCAATCGCTGACGGCGATGCTGCGGCACGCCCGCACGGCGGACATGTACAGCTACGTTGACCTGGTCATCAACCACAATGGCTTTCGCGATCACAACACGCCGGGCTTCGAGACCGGCGGGGGCTATCCGGGCTTCGCGGTGACGCTGCCGGGCGACCCCTTCGGCGACTTTCACCAGCCGCCGGGCACAGATCGCTACACGGAGCGCGTGGCGGGGTTGATCGACATCGCGCAAGAGAAGAACCACGTCTATATCCGGCATCCGATCGCCGCGGATGCGGCCAACCTGCCGTTCAAGCCGATCGACCCGGAGAATGCGGCGCTGTACCCCGATCAGGATTTGCCGGCCAACAGCGTGGGCGTGCATCCGTTCAACCTGGCCGATCCGCTGGCGGGCGATCCGACGCTGGAGAACGCGACCGGCGTTCTGTTGCGATACACGCAATGGCTGGTAGACGTGGTGGGCTTCGACGGCTTCCGCGTCGATGCGCAGAAACACATTCCGGAATGGTACTTCAACGCCTTTCACGACAACGTCGTCTATCAGCGCGGCCTGCCCGACGCCGCGGGCCAGCCGACGACGCCCTTTGCGTTCGGCGAGGTCTTCGACGGCAGCTACAGCGTGCTGGCCGGTTACATCCGCAAGGACGGCTTCGGCAATCGCGACGTGCTGGACTACGCCCAGTACTTCGCGATCGCCTCGGAGTTGAACGCCAACGGCTTCGGCAACTGGTCGACGGTGCTGAACACCAGTGTAGACTTCACCGACGGCAACGGATTTGACGGCTCGCGCGGCGTCTTCTTCGTCAACAACCACGACGTGTCGCTGCCGTCCGACAATCTGCTGGGCCATGTCTACATCCTGACGCGCCCGAGCTATCCGATCGTCTATTACAACGCCGGCGAGTTCGGCAGCCGGCCGTTTCCCAACGCCAGCCGCACCGACCCGCTCGGCGGACCGGCCGGCGCGCTCATCACCACGCTGGTCGACATCCACAACGAGTACGGCCGCGGGCCGCTCCTGCAGCGCTGGCTCGACGGCGACGTGGTGGTGCTCGAGCGGCAAAACGTGATGCTGGTCGGCATGAACGACAACGGCGACACGAGCGTCACCACATTCGACCAGCGCAACGTGATCACCGGTTTCGCGCCCGGCACGCGCTTGTACGAACTGACCGGAAACGCGGCCGACCCTGTCGTCGACGCGGGCAACAACATCGCCAACGTGCTCGTCGTCGGCGGAGATCAGCGCGTAAACATCCGCGTGCCGCGCAACATCAACCGCCGTGGATACGTCATTTATGCTCCGATCAACCCCGACGGCGCGCTCGCGATCTCGCCGACCGCCGGCGTGATACCGGCCGATCCGCCCAGCGTGCCCGCCGTGCGGCGGCGGCTGACGCCCGTTCCGGTAGTTACGAGCGCGACCTTTAACGTGCAGTTGCAGACCGTCGACGCCGACGTGCTGGACGTGGGCGGCGAGGACGACAACGCGTTCTTCAAGATCGACCGCGGGGGCGACTTCAACGACAACGGCGGCATCGACCACACCACCGGGTTCGCCGCCGGGTTCGAGGATTTTCTGACGCAGAAGTCGCCGCTTTTCGGCGGCGGCACGGGAACGTACGTGCAGACGGTGGACACGTCCGCCCTGTCGGAAGGGTATCACTACCTGCAGGCGATCGCGTTCCGGCATCGCACCAGCGGCGAGGCGATTTTCGAGACGTTTCGCCAGCCGTTTTACGTGGATCGCCAGGGTCCGGGCGTCGAGCTGGTCATCCCCGATCTGGCGCCGGAGATCGACGTGACGACGCCAAGCCTGGTGGTTCGCGTCGCCCGCACCGACGACACGGCCAACCGCGTCCACATCCTGTTCGATCGCGCCGCGAATGCGGACGTGCTGCCCCTGGTGAACACGGGCAACCAGGCGCTGCGCTTCGACACGAACGAATTCATCTTCCCGTGGAACGGCATCACCAGCGGCAACCACACCATCACGGTCGTCGCGTTCGAGCCCAGCGGCAACCACTCGGTGACGCGCTACACCGGCGTCCGCGCGATCGTGAACGGCCGCCCCGGTCCCGGCGACGTGAACAACGACGGCTCGATCGACTTCTTCGACATCGACGCGTTCGTCGCGCAGCTCTTTGCCGGCGTGTACACCCCGCAGGCGGACATGAACGGCGACGGACTGGTCGACTTCTTCGACATCGACGGATTCCTCGAAGCTCTGTTCTGATGCCCGCCGCGGGCAGCACCGCGCGCTGCAACCCCTGCGCTGTCCGGTAACACGCGCCGCATTGGCGCCGCGCGCCCGCCGCCGGTCGCGACTCGCGGGCCGCGTTGCCGTCCGCGCGGCACAATTGCCATGCTATCTAATACTGCGGGAGGTGATTCCGGCCATCGGCCGCCGCGCGGGCTGCGCGCCGCCTCCCGATCGCAACGCCGCCTCCGGGGGACTCGACGTGGATGACCTGCAAACGACGCTCTTTCGCTGGATCACGGCCCAGTCGCAGGGCACCGGCGTGTTGGTGTTTCTGGTCGGCCTGCTTTACGCCTTTCATGGCTTCCGCGTCTTCCGCTTCCTGCTGATTGTGTCGAGCTTTGCGCTCGGCTGGCTGATCGGGCTGGTGGCGGCGGCGTTCGTTCCACAGTCCGAGATCATGCTGCCGATCGCCGGCTCGTTGCTGCTGGGCCTGATTTCGCTGCGTTGGGAGCAACCGGCACTGCTGCTGAACTCGGCGGCGACGTGGGGGCTGCTGGGGCTTTACCTGATGGAGCGCTTCGACACGCAGGCCATGATCGCGCTCACGGCGTCCGGCATTCTCGCCGGGCTGGGGCTGCTTTTCGCGCGCCTGTGTCCGCGAACGATGCGCGTGGTGGTGACGACGCTGCAGGGCGTCGCGCTACTGGTAGTCGGCTTCGTCGGTTGCAGTGACGTGATCGCCCCGTCGCTGGCGTCGACGTTCCGCGCCTGGGCGGATGATGTGCGGCTGCTGATTCCGGTGCTGATGGCGATGCTGTTCGCGGCGGCCTATTCGTACCAGTCGATGCTCTCGCAGGGCGACATCAAAACCGGCACCTGATTAGCGTGTTGGCGGTGGCCGGGTTGGCGGAAGGGAGATCGCAGCGGCGGTCGTCAGCGCGCCGGCGATAAGGCCGCCGCCCAGTCAGGGCCGTGTCGCCCCGAGCGCTCCGCACTCCTAACGCTTCCCCCGCCGGGTCAGGCGCCGGCCTCCGCGCCGAGTTCGACCAGCGCCTGCAGAATCGACGCCAGCAGGCTGTTGCTGGCCGAGATGATGCCGTTCTCGACGGTCGTGCGGAGCGTCGGGTCGCAGCTATCCAGGAAAAAAAGGGAACCGGCCGAAGACAGCAGCGCCATGCGCCGCAGCCACGAGATCGAGAGTAGTTGCCGCACGTTCAAGCCCTCCGACGCTTCGCGTCGTTCGCCCTGCCCGTGAGAATAGTCGCCGGCACGCGGGCACTCAACCGCAGACGCGCCGTTCGCGCCCGGCGGTTGCATCTCGCAGGGTGGCGCGGGCATCCTGCCCGCCGCACGGGGTTGCCTGGCCGGAGCGGGCAGAATGGGAGCGGGCAGAATTCCCGCTCCACCCGGTGCGCCGCAACCGAATGCTGGATGCACCCCAGCCGGCGATACCCCTCTTACTCTCCTCGGCGGCGGCGGTTGCGGCCGAGCGGGCGCAGCCCGTCCGATTCGGCCCCGGCCCCGTGCGGGTGATACCGGGCATGGGTCTCCACCAGCCGCCGCGTCTGCACGTGAGTGTAAATCTCCGTGGTGGCCACGTTGGCGTGGCCGAGCAACTCCTGCACCGTTCGCAGATCCGCGCCGCCCTCCAGCAAATGCGTGGCGAAGCTGTGCCGCAGCGTGTGCGGGCTCACCTTGCCGGCGATGCCCTGCCGCGTCGCTTCGCGCCGCACGACTCGCCAGACGGCGGTCCGCTCGATCCGCCCGCCGCTGCGGCTGAGGAACAGCGGCAGCCGCAGGCGCCGCGCCGGGCTGAGCGGCAGTTCGATCCGCGCGTTGCGCGCCAGCAGCGTCGGCCGCAGGTGCTCCAGGTACGCCTCGATCGCGTCGCGCGCCGCCCGACCGAGCGGTACGACGCGCTCTTTGCGGCCCTTGCCCATCACACGCAGGTAGCCGACGGACATGTTGACGTCGCCCTCGCACAGACCGCACAACTCGCTGACGCGCAGGCCCGATCCGTAAATCAGCTCCAGGATCGCCCGGTCGCGCAGCCCAAGCTGGGCCTCCAGATCGGGAGAGGTCACCAGTTCGGCCGCGCGATCGACGTTCAGCATGTCCGGCAGCGTCTTCCAACGCTTCGGCAGCTCCAGCAGCGCGGTCAGGTCGCTCGCCATCGCCCGCCGCTCGAATTGCCGCCGCAGCCACATGCGGATTGATACGGCGTGCCGCGTGATGGTCGTCTCGCGAAACCCCTCGGCCGTCAGCTCCGTCATGTAATCCTGCAGCAGCAGCGGCGTGATCTGATTCCAATCGGCGATCGCCCGGCGGCGAAGAAAGTCGCCGAAGCGCCGCAGGTCGCGGTGGTAGGCCTCGATCGTGTTCGGAGAGAGGCCGCACTCGACGTTTTGCCAGAGACGAAACTCGCGCAGGCTGTCGTCGAACGCGGGATCGTGCCGCCAGGGGGACGCCGTCGCGGCGGGTTCCGGCGGCGCGCCGGCCGTCGGCGGTGGCAATGATCGCATTCCGTCGCCTCCGTGCGACAAGAGCAGGGCGGTGCCGACCCACATCCGTGTGGGCCGCGGAAGCTGCGGTGCTTTTCTACTCCGCCACCTGCGCCGACGCGGCGGCGCGAGGCGGCGCCTGCCAGCGTGAACCGAGCACCGCGGCAAATCTTTATACCCGATAGACTTACGCCGCCGGAAGGCCCGGACGCGCAATTTTCGCGTAGCCGCGCCGGCATTCGGCCGATAGAAGGGCTGGGCGTTGCGCCGCCGCCGGTGCGGGTGTTTCACGCACCGGCGAGCGGTGATATGCTCGCGGGTCGCGGGGCGAGTGTTCGCCCCGGCGTAATCAGAGACCGGGTTCGAAGTTACGCGACACCCGCGGTGCATTGGGTTGCCGTGGGCTTGCTGGGCGAGGTGTGTTCGTGCGTCGTACTCCGGGTCCGATGAGATTCGCTCCGCGACGATCGCGGCGCCGGTCGCGCGGGCCCTCGCGTCTCATGCTGCTCGGCTTCGCCGCCGTGGCCGCGGGCTGGCTGTATTGGCTGCGCACGGCGGAAGTTTCACCCGGTCGCAGCGCGGCGCGCGATGCGGTGGTGCAGGCGACCGATCGCCCGCAGGAACCGCGCGCGGCGCGCTGGCGCCGCGGCGATGCGGATGCGGCCCTCGCCGGCGCTGCGGACCTCGGCGGCGCCGGCCTGCTGACCGCGCTGGCCCCGGAAGACATCGCGACCGACGCCCCGGCGGTCGACAACGGACTGCGCGAGCACCCCGATATTGCCGCGGCCCGCCGCACCATGCAGGACGGGCAGCTCGTCGAGGCTCGGCAGCAGCTCAACGCATTTCTGGTGCGCGCCGACCTGACGCCGGCGGAGCTTGCGGACGTGCGCGAACTGCTCACGACACTGGCCGATCAGACGCTGTTTTCGACCCGCCGCTTCCCCGGCGATCCGTTGATCGAGACGCACACGATCGGCGCGGGCGAGACGCTCACGACGATTGCGCGGAAGTACGACGTGCCGTGGGAGATCGTCGCGCACGTCAACGGCATCCGCGACCCCGGCCGCATCGGCCGCGGCCGCAAGCTGAAGGTTCTCCGCGGTCCGTTCACCGCGCGCGTCGACAAGTCGGAGTGTCGGCTCGACGTGTACTTGCACGATCAGTACGTGCGGTCGTTCCGCGTTTCGGTCGGCAAGCCGGAGACGCCGACGCCCGTGGGGTTGTGGAAGGTGACGCTGCGACAGGCGAACCCGCCGTACTACGCGCCGCCGGGGGCCGAGGGGCCGCGCGTCATTCCGGCGGACGACCCGACCAACCCGCTGGGGGAGTACTGGATCGGGCTGAAGGGCGTCGAGGGCGAGGCAGTGGGGCAGGATGGGTTCGGCATTCACGGGACGATCGAACCCGACCTGATCGGCCGGCCGGCTTCGGACGGTTGCATCCGCCTGCGAAACGAGGATGCGGGGATACTGTTCATGCTGCTGGCGGCGGAGAAATCCACCGTCAACGTGACGGAATGATGACGAGTAGAGAGTAGCGAGTAGCGAATAGCGAGTAGCGAGTTAAAGGCACTTGCCGGCGCGTTCCGCTAATCGGGCCTTTTCGGCTTCTTCACTCGCTACTCGCTACTCGCCACTACTTACTTCAAGTCATCCATCCGCGTCACGTCCGGCGGTGGCAGGGGACTGAGCCACGCGCAGAGCAGCATGATGGCTTCGTCGCGGGTGCCGAGTTGCGACGCGTGCCGTGTCTTGTCGAACACCATCCAGAACCACCGCCATTTCGCCTGATGGGCGACGATTAGCACGGACTCCTCACGGCGAAACAAATGCAGTTCGCAGCGAGCCGCGAAGAAGGGAGCTTTACGACGAACGAGTCCTCCGTTGACGAGAAAGTATGGTGTTGTGACGCCGATCGGTGCAATAAGAGTTGCGACGGAGATAATGAACAACGTCGCGAACACGACGGTCCCCCACTCGAACTGCCCCGTTCTGACGTATCGCGACACGCCGATCAGCATGGTCACGGCGAGTATCGGGGCGATCCAGGCCTGTCCCATTCGAAGCCTCCGGCGGAAGCGCGCGCCGCTCTCCGACGCCGTCGACTCCGACGCAGAAGAAGCGGGTCGACCGGCCGTAGCGAGTTGATGGAGGGCCGCCGCGCCAGACGGATTTGGCGAGTCGGCCGCAGCGTCCGCAATTTCGCGAAATGCCCGAAGCGATTCATCCAGCGCTATCGGCTCAAATGGCACTTGCAGCGGGGCGATCAAGACCGGTTCAGTTTCGCGATAGAGGGTCACCACCGCGCCGAAGACGCCGCGGCGACGACACTGTGCCCGCAGATTCGCCGCCAACCGACCGAGCGATGGTCCGTCATGCGGCCCAAGGCACGACCGCGCGACACGCTCCAAGTTATCGCCGCTGCTCTCGAACGCGCTTACCACGCAGCGCTTGGCTGAGTAGGAGTCAGCGAGAAAAGGCAGCAGCGCTCCGGCGATGATTAGCATCCACGCGCCCAAAACCGCTACCACTCGATTTGAATCGAGCTCCGAGGTGAGTCCCGCGAACAGAACTGCGAACACCAGAGCGACGACGAGACACCCAATCGCGTTCACCGCCCCTACGAAGGACCAGTCACATGGATGGGCGATCATGATCAGGCGGGTGGGGCTGCCCGCACCGTCCGCGCTCTCGCGGTCGGGATTCGAATGAACCACACCACATCTCCTGGCCGGTCGCCCGACGAAGTCCAGCACGCCGACGATCATCCGCGGTTCAGCGGTCGTTGTCGGGCCGCCGCGCCACGAGCCTCGCGCTCATTTCAAGTCATCCATCCGCGTCACATCCGGCGGCGGAAGGGGACTGAGCCACGCCCGCAGGAGCATGATGGCTTCGTCGCGGGTGCCGATCAGACTTGCGGTACTTGCGCCGTCGCACACGGCCCAGCCCCATTGCCAGCGGGTGTACCGGTAGACCAATAACACGGACTCCGTCCGCCGAAACAGGTGAATCTGGTACCCGGCGCCCGAGCGCGTCGCCTTGCGCTGGATCAGCCCGCCGGTGACCAGCAGAACGAACCCTGATCGATGCGCGGAGAGCCAGCCCGGCCCGATCAGCGATGCAAGCAGCAACGCTCCGAACACCGGCAGCTTCCACGTTACTACCCCGGTGTTCCAGGTTCGAATTGCCGCGAACACGAAACTGTATCCAAACAGCAGGCTCATCCACGTTCCCCCAAGTCGCAGGGCGCGCCGCAGCCGGGCAACCGAGCGTTGATCAGCAGCGTTCTGCGGGGCACTCGTTTCGGTCGAGTTAGGATCGGCGTACGCTCGCGCATCGTGGAGTGACTTGCGGTTGCCCGCCGCTGGGGCAGATGCGCCAGCCAGTTGCCGGAAGTTCTCGTCGGTTTCAAGCAGCGGCAGCGGTTCGATCGGCACGTCGAGCGCAACGATATCGAGGCTCTCATTCGCCGGGCGAATGACGAGGCTGCAGCCGCGAACGCCGTCGCCGTGAATACCGCGCACGATGTCGGCGGCGGCTTGAGAGGGTGAACCCTCGTGCAGCGCTGCGAGCGTCGCGATCGCCCGTTCCGCCGGATTCACACCGCTGGTGCGGGCCGCGCGCCGGGCGCGCGACTGCAGACGGAGTGTTCGGATCGCCGAAGCGCCAACGATCACCATCACGGGAATACCTACCGTCGCCAGCGTCCGCTGTTGCGGTGGCCAGGCCGCGCCGATCCAGCCGAATACGACAAAAAAAGAGAAGATCCAGAGAATCAACAGCCCGCCGGCAAAGCCGATCATCGCGAGCACAGCGCGCCGCTGCCACCCGCACGGATGGTCGATCTGCAGCAGCGCCGGCGTCTGCCCCGGGTTGCCGTCGCGTGAGTTGGTCGCAGCCTGTGGGTTCAAGAGTCCCTCCGCAAAGCGCCTTCAGGCGTTCGCAGCGCTGCCCGTTTGCGGCGCTCCTCGGAGCGCTCCCGCCCCCGCCCACACCCCCGCCACCGGCGCCGGCCGGCGGCATCCCGTAATCTGCGGCAGCGTGATCGCTACCCCGTCCTGCGAAAGGGCGCCCAGCACCGCCATGCAGATCGCCTCGCGCTGCTCCAGCGGCACGCCATGCGCATCAGTCAGTTCGAGTGGCGCGGGCGCCGCCGCCGCGATGGCTGCGCGCAATTGGCGATTCCGCGCCCCGCCGCCGGCCAGCAGCACCCGCTCGCACGCCGGCAGCCGCGCGGCGATCGCGCCGCCGATCGCATCGCACGCCGTCCGCAGCGCGTCCGCCGGCGCGAGCCGCGCAGCGTGCGCGTCGAACCACGCCGGCAGCTCGTCGCCCGTGCCCAGCGACCGTCCGGCGGCGGCCTGCGCCTGCAAGGCGTCTTGAAGCGCCGCCCTCGCCGCGGCGTCTGACCGTCCGCTCGCCGCCGCCGCGCCGTCCGGGTCAAACGCGGCGTTCAAGCGCTCCCGCGCCAGCCGATCGAGCAGTTGATTGCAGACGCAGATGTCCCCGCCCGCGATGGCGTCGAGCGCCGCCGCGGGGTCGCCGGCGTCCGCCGGAAGCGCCGTGAAATTCGCGAACCCGCCCAGGTTGACGATCACGCGCCGCTCGCACGGGGCGCGAAACAGAATCCAGTCGGCCAGCGGCGTGATCGGCGCCCCCTGGCCCCCCGCGGCCATGTCGGCAGCCCGCAGGTCGCAGACGACCGCCGCGGCGGTCGCCCGCGCCAGAGCCGCCGGCGAGAAGAGCTGCCAACTGACCGGCGGCGCGTGGTAGACGGTCTGCCCGTGAACGGCGATCAGGTCCGCGCATCGTCCGGCGAGCAAGTCGCGCGCCAGCTCGCCGTGCAGGTCTGTGAAGCGCCGCGACAGCCCCGCGATCTCCGCCGCGCTGAAGCGCTCCTGATTCGCCAGCCGCCGCAGCTCGTCGCCGACGGCGCCGAGCGCGTACGAAGCGGCCGCGAGCAACCGCGCAGCGCTGGCCAGGCCGTCGCCGCGAATCTCGACCAGCGCGGCGTCGAGCGCATCGATGCTGGTGCCGCTCATGAACCCCACGACGAGTCGGGTATGCATGACCACGGATCGTGCCGGTGGCAGCGCGCCGGGTCAAGTGGCGAGCGACTCAGCCGCGCGAGGGGCTGGGTGGGGCGGGAAACCTGCCCGCCGGATGGCGGTTTGCCTGGGTGGGGCGGGCATTCTGCCCCCGGATGGGGGTTTGCGTGGGTGGGGCGGGCATTCTGCCCGCCGGATGGGGGTTGCTTGGCCGGTGCGGGCAGAGTGCCCGCTCAACCCTGGCAAGGAAGCGGGCAGAACGCCCGCACCACCGTGGAAAACAGAAGAATGCGCTTCACCCTGCAAAACCCAATCGCTCGCGAGATGCACCCCCGGAACCGGCGAACTCACTCCGCGTCCGGCAGCCGCTTGCGCCAGCCTTCGAGCTTGTCGGGCTTCTGCCACGCCTCGTAGAGCCTCACCACGCGTTTGAGCGCCTCGATCGTCGCAGAGTTCGTCGGGCCGCGCAGCTCGACCAGCTTGTCATATGCCTGCGTCAGCAGCGGCTCGGCCTCGTC
Organism: uncultured Planctomycetales bacterium; assembly: GCA_964631045.1. GTDB lineage: Bacteria > Planctomycetota > Phycisphaerae > UBA1845 > Fen-1342 > CAZVWB01. The sequence continues at coordinate 144,488 of CAZVWB010000002.1, read as the reverse complement.
GAAACGCCCCAGCGCGGTCAGCGCCCCGCCCAGCACGCTCGTCGCCGATTGCGTCTTCCAGTGCGTCGGGATCGCGGCCTGGCGAATCTCGACCGCTTCGCGCAGCAGCGGCTCCGCTTCCGCGGCGCGGTTCAGGTCGATCAGGTCGGCCCCCAGCGCGACCAGCGTATCCGAGATTTGCACATCGCCCGGCGGCAGTTTGGCCCGCCGAATCGCCAGTGCCTCGCGGTGCAGCGCCTCGGCCGCCGCAACGTCGCCCGTGTCGTTCAGCAGGATTCCCAGGTTGTTCAGCGCGCGGGCCACGTCGGGATGATCGTCGCCCATGATCTCGCGGATCATCGCCAGCGATTCGTTGTAGTAGCCGATGGCCGCCTTCGTGTCGCCGCGCTCCTTCAAATTCGCCGCCAGGTTGTTGATGGTCGCGGCCAGGGTCGGGCTGGGCTCGCGCTGATCGTGGCGAAACTGTGCGATGGCGTTGCGATACGCCACCTCGGCCTCGTCGTAGCGCTTCTGGCGGAACAGCGTCATGCCCAACTGGTTCTGCGCCGCCGCGATCGGTGCGTTCTGGCGCACGTCGACCGCGGAGAGCTCGGCCACGCGCAGCCCGGCGAGCACCTCGTTTTGCAGCTTTTCCGCGGCGGCCAGGTCGCCCTTTTCCCCCAGCACACCGGCGACGTTCATCTTCGCCCACAGCGTGTGGAAGTGATTCTCTCCCACCGTCTGGCGGAACATGGCCTCCGCGTCGCGCGCCAGCCGCTCGCTCAGGTCCAGGTCGCCGCGCTGCGCGGCCATCACGGCCAATTGCCCGATCACGTCGGCCAGGTCCTTGTGGCCCTGCGGATACGCCTTTCGCAGCAGCGCTTCCGCCGCGGTGTACTGCTCCAGCGCGGCGTCGAACAGGCCCAGGCTGTTGTAGGTGCTGCCGATCGTGGTCCGCACCGTGCCCTGCACCGCGGGCATGTCGGCCAGCGAGTTGGCCACGTCCTGCGCCGCGGCGTCCAACACGTCGCGCACGCGCACGTCGGCGCCCAGCGCCGCCCGCGGGTCGGCGGCCTGCAGCATGTGCTTAAGAAAGTCGTTGACCTGCGCGGATTTCTGCATCTCGAGCTGGGCGCGATCGAACTCCTGGCGGGCCCGCTCGGACTCCAGCCGCGCGACTTGCTCCGCGCGAATCGCTCGCTGATACAGAACGGAAACGACCACCAGTGCAGCCAGCGACACCAGGGCCAGCCCCAGCGTCAGTGCGGCCACGATCCGATAGCGCCGCAGCGTGTTCTGAACGACGTACCACGCGCTGTCCCGGCGGGCGGCGATCGGCGCGCCGGCGAGGTACGCGCGGATGTCGGCCGCCAACTCCGCGGCCGACGGGTAGCGCCGTCGTTTGTTTTTCTCCAGCGCCCGCGCCACGATTGTCTCGACGTCGCCGCGAAGCTGGCGGTCGATGGCGCTCAGCCGCGTGGGCGGGTCGTCGCAGATGATCCGCGCCGCCTCGGGCAGCGGCCGGTTCTTCAGGTCGTACGGCAGGCGATCGGTGAGCAGTTGATGCGCGAGCACGCCCAGGGCGTAAACATCGGAGCGCGTATCCACGTCATCGCTGCCGGAGACCTGCTCCGGGCTCATGTACGGCAGCGTGCCGACCAGTTGCCCAGGACTGGTCTCCACCGTGGTAAGCGGCGCATCGGCATCCAGCACCCGCGCCACGCCAAAGTCGAGCACCTTCGGTTGTCCGCCGACCCGCACGTCCGCCCCCAGCGACGTGGGCGAAGGGTAGCTCCGCGAGCGCGGCGGACCCCCGCCGTCTCCGCCGCGGTCGGCCGCTCCGCTCTCGACAACCAGGATGTTGCCGGGCTTCAGGTCGCGGTGAATCACGCCCTTCTGGTGTGCGTGCTGCACGGCGTCGCACACCCGGGCGAGCAGCTCCAGCCGCTGTCGCTTGTCGAGCTTGCGCTCGCGCGCGAAATCCATCAGCGACTGGCCGTCGATGAATTCCATCGCCAGGTACATCTGCCGCACGCCCATGATCTCGGCGGCGCCCGCTTCATAAATCTGTGCGATGCCCGGATGCTGCAGGCGGCCGAGTACGTGCGCTTCGTTCTCGAAGCGCTTCAGTACGTCGCCGCCGGACCGCCCGGGCCGCAAGACCTTCAGCGCGACGACGCGGCGCGGCGACTCCTGCTCCGCTTCGTACACCACCCCCATGCCGCCCTCGCCGATCAACCGCTTCACGCGATACGGCCCGATGCGCTCCGGCACGCCGGATGCGGCGCGCTGCGTCTGGCCGTCGGCCGACAGTTTGAACTCGGATTTCATCTGCCCTGTGTCGAGAAACGCCTTCGGCGATCCGTCGTGTTCGAGAAGTGCGCGAACCTCATCGCGCAGCGCCGCGTCGCCGCCGCACTCGGCCGCCACGAACGCCTCGCGCGACTCGATCGGCAGCTCACGTGCCGCCGCAAAAAGCTGCTCGACGCGCCGAAAACGCTCCGGAGTCAATCGCCGCCCTCCGCGCTGAGCATGCGCGAGAGCCAGGCGCGAGCCATGCGCCAGTCGCCCTCGACAGTCGTCAGCGAAACCCCCAGAACCTCGGCCACCTCCTCGTTCGACAGACCGCTGAAGAAGCGCAGCTCCACCACGCGCGCCTTGCGATCGTCCAACTCCGCCAGCCTGGTCAGCGCTTCATCGAGTGCCAGCGGGTCGAACTCGGCCTGGTTCGCCGGCGTCAGCGCGTCGGTGAACGCGATCTTCGCCCGTCCGCCGCCGCGCTTCTCCGCGCCGCGGGCCCGCGCGTGGCTCACCAGGATTTGCCGCATGGCCTTGGCCGCGACGGCGAAAAAGTGCGCACGATCCTTCCACCGGGCCTGCGTCTGATCGACCAGCCGCAGGAACGCCTCGTGCACCAGCGCCGTCGGTTGCAGCGTGTGGTCCGACCCCTGGCGGCGGAAGTAGCGGCCCGCCACCGCCCGCAACTCGTCGTAAACCACCGGCAGCAGTTGGGCCGCTGCGGCGATATCGCCGTTTCCAAGGTTCAGCAGCAGACGAGTGGTCTCGGCCGGCGTCGATTGCATGCAGTCACATTTCCGCGCGGCTCACCCAGCGCCGCATTCCGGGCGATTGTACCGGCGGCGTCGCCGGCGCTCGACGGCGCGGCGGCTGGAGCGGGCATCCGGCTTGGGCATGGCGAATAGCGCCCATCCGGCGCGGTAAACCCCCAGCGCGCCCGGTGGGACGCAATCGCGCGCCGCGGGCTCACGCACAGGGTTCAGAGGCGCAGTCGCCCTGGGTGGACCTTGCCACGCCTGGGTATCATCGGCGCACGGCGCGACACAGGATCGCGAGCGAGGATGCCGGCGATGGCCAGTAGCGACGCATCTCACGATTCGGGCGTGTTCATCGTCGGAGGCGCCTCACCCGGCGCAGCCCCCGCGTCGAACGCGCAGCCGCCGATCCCCGCCACGGGCGACCAGGCTCCGGCCTCCCCGTCGCGGAGCGACACACCGACGGCAGCGCCGAAACCCATCCACGATCCGGCGGCCGCCGCCGGCAGCCCGCGCGAGGATGACGGGCTGCTGCACATCGAAGCGACCACAAATGTGGAGCGTGTGCAGATCCCGGAGTTCGGCCCGGTTGCGCCGCCGCGGGCTGCGCCGCCGCCGGTCGCACCGCGCGACACGAACCCGCCGCGCTCCGCCGCCGGCGCCCGCGCCGCGCCCGGCGCCTGAGAAGCCCGAGCCGGACTTTCAGGTGGCACCGACGGCGGAGCGCGAGCACCGCGTCGAACTGCCGGCGGCGGCGACTCGCGCCGAGCGCGCCCGGCCTCGGGCGCGCACCGCGCCGCCCGACGGGTTGGAATCGCCACGGGCCGCGCCGCCCGAAGCGTTGAACCTGCCGCGATCGGCGCCGCCAACCGTGCGGATCGACGTGCCGTCGCAATCCGGCGGCTCCGTGCCGCTGCAGCGCTGGCGTCGCGCGGTTCGCGTTTCGGCCCGCAAGCTCGAATTCCCGCCGCAGTGTGCCTGCTGCATGGGACCGGCGGACACCCAATTCGCCGCGACCCACGAGCGCCGCAGCGGGCAGCGGCGGGTGAAAGTCGAGACGTTTTCGTGGGACTTTCCGTACTGCCGGCGCTGCCTGGCGCACGCCGGGCAGGCCGCGACGGTTAACCGTCGGGCCGCGCTGATCGCGGTGCTGCCCACGGTGCTCGCGCTGCTTGGGGGTATTGCGACCGGCGCCTATGCAATCGGCGCGCTGCTGGGGGGCGTCCTGCTCATCGTCTTGTGGGTGCTGCTGCGGGCGCGCTACATGCAAGCCGCACGGCAAACCGCCACGCCGCAGTGCGCGTGCCTGAGCCACGCGGTGGAGTACCAGGGGTTCCACGGCACGCTGCACCGCTTTCGCTTTGCGAGCAGCGACTACGCCGCCGCGTTTGAAGCGGTGAATGAGGCGAAACTGGTGCGCGACTGAGGCTTCCGGCGACTGTCTCTTTGCCGCGCGGTCCCAGCAATGCTGGGTATTGCAGTCGTCGCGGCAGCGCGATGCCGGGCACGGGCAAGTTCCGAGAACGTCCGTGTCAACCGCTCCCGAGGTTCGCACAGGCTCTGGCCGGACAGAGGCCGGCTTCAGCCGGTCTTGATCGTACGAAGCAGTCGCTGAAGCCAAGTCAAGTCCGGCTGAAGCCGGCTGAAAAGAAGGAAACATGTGAGGCCAGCGAACCACCAGCTAAAGCTGGTGGCAATCGCTGGTCGGCTGAAGCCGACCGGCCGGAAACCGATCCGGCTGAAGCCGAACGGGCGGAAACCGATCCGGCGGAATCCGGCACGGGTGAAACTGAACCGGCTGAAGCCGACCGAAACCGATCTTCGCCGCGGCCGGGGGCTGCCGCGGGGGTCGGCGGGGCTTGGTGAACACACCGCGGGCTTGTCCCCCAAGCGATGGCGATGAGTGTCACGAGCCGGAATCGCGCAGCAGCGCCCGCGCGATCACGTGCCGCTGTATCTCGCTCGTGCCTTCGTAAATCGTCGTGATCCGCGCGTCGCGATAGAGCTGCTCGACGCGAAACTCGTGCACAAAACCGTACCCGCCGTGAGACTGCACCGCCCGGTACGCGATGCGATTGGCCGCCTCGCTGGCGTAGAGCTTGGCCATCGCGGCCTCGCGCGTGAAGCCCGGCGGCTCGCCGGGGGCTCCGCTGCGCACGTGCTCGTCGCGGCGGTCCTTGCGCTGCGCGGCGCGATCGATCAATTGCTGGGCCGCGGCCAGTTCCGTCCGCGTATCCGCCAGCATCCACTGGATCGCCTGAAAATCCGCGATTCGCCGCCCGAACTGCTCGCGCTGCCGGGCGTAGTCGACCATCAGATCAAGACACGCCGCGCCGATCCCCACCGCCTGCGAAGCGATGCCGATTCGCCCGCCGTCGAGGGCGGTCAGCGCGATCTTCAGCCCATCGCCCGGCTTGCCGAGCAGGTTCTGCTGCGGGATGAACGCGCCATCGAGCGCCATCTCGGCCGTTTCCGATGCGCGGATGCCCATTTTCCCGTGGATCGGCGTGCGTTTCACCTCGGGCTGCTGCGCGTCCATCAGGAACATGCACAGGTCTTTGTGCGCTTGGCTCTGTCCGAGCCGCGCCAGCACCACGAACCAGCGCCCGGTGATTCCGTTAGTGACCCACATCTTGCTGCCGCTCAGCCGCCAGCCGCCGGCGACGGGCGTCGCGCGGGTCTGCGCGCTACCGGGGTCGCTTCCCGCGTTCGGCTCGCTGATGGCGAACGCCGCGAGATTGCCGGGCATGGCCAGCCGCGCGAGCAAGTCGCCGCGCACCCCATCGGCGGCGAACAGCCGAATGATCTCGGCCACCATGTTATGCACGCTTACAGTCACGGCGACGGAGGGCGACGCCCAGGCCAGCTCGCGGATGATGTGCCCGTAGGGCAGCATCGGGCAGTTGAGCCCGCCCTCATCTTCGCCGATCCGCAGCGACATCAGCCCCATGTCGTACAGCGGGCCCAGATGCGGGCAGCACGATTGCTCGGTGCGGTCCCATTCCCGGTCGCGTTCGACGAGCTCGGCCCGCGCGAACTCGCGAACCGCATCAACCAGCAGGGCATGATCGGCAACTGCAGCGCTCATCGTGCGACGCTCCCAGTGGGTCCGCGACGCTTCGCAGCGCTCCGCGCCCTACCCGGTGCGGATCGCCGCCGCGCCACGCGACGATTCTCATCCCAAAAACATGCTTGACCCGATGGTAGGATTGTAGCGGTTGCCCGTTCGCGGCCAAAGCACCGGAGGATCGCCCTTGCGTCTGCATCGCCCGCACCCGCTCGCTGTGGGCGGCGTTCTGCTCCTGGCTTTTTCGGCTGCGCCCCGCACGCTCGCACAAGATGGCGCGGCGGCACTCGCGCCGTCGGCGTCGCAGGTCTGCGGACGGCTGAGCCAGCGCGACGGGCTGCGCGTGCTGGAGCTTTGGGGCACGCCCGAGCAAGCCGGCTACGCTCAGGGATATCTGCTGGCCGAGTCGATCGTGGCGCTATTCGACGGATTCGTTCTCGATCCCAAAATCGTGCCGCACCCCGGCTTCTACGAGAGCTTCCTGATTCCGACGGTGCAGCGCCAATTCAAGTGGGACGATGCGCATGTCCGCGAGATGCAGGCGATCTGCGATGGCGTGCGCGATCGCCTCGCCCCCGCCGCCCGCCGCTCCACGAAGCTCGATCGTGAGCTGGGCCTGGCCGACCTGATGGTCGCCAACGCGCTGGCCGACTGGCACGGCGCGTTCTGCTCGTCGTTCTCGGCCTGGGGAGCGCTCACCGTTGACGGTCGCGTCCTCACCGCCCGCAATCTGGACTTCCCGTCTACGCTCGTCATGCGCGAGAGCCAGCATGTTGTCCTCCGTCGCGGCGCGGACGGTCGCCGCGGGTGGGCCGCCGTCAGTTGGCCCGGCGCGATCGGGGTGTACAGCGCGATGAACAGCGAAGGCGTCAGCATCTTCATGCACGACGCCGGCGGGCTGCCGGCGAGCGATTCGACGGGGTTTGCTCCGCGGTCGCTGATCCTGCGCGAAGCGCTGGAAGCGGCGGGCCGCGACACGTTTGTAGACGACGTTCGCCGCGTCTTCGAGCAGCGCCGCGTCATGGTGGGCAACAACATCCACGTCAGCGGCCCGCCCGCCGCGGTCGTGTTCGAGTTCGACGGCAATCCCCGCGATTCCGGCGTGACGATTCGCCGGCCGGATGAGGAGTTGCTCGCGGCACAGGCGATCTGCTGCACCAATCACATGTGCGAACGCCGCGCGATCGCGGGTCCGGATTCGGATACCTGGCGGCGCTACGAGACGCTGGAGAGCGGTCTGCGTGCTGCTGCGGGGGCGGGCACGCGCATCGATGTAACTGCCGCGCTTCGCATGATCGATGCGGTAGCGAACAAGACCACGCTGCACGTCGTGATATCGGACCCGGCGGCGAAGACGATGCATGTTCGCATTCCAGCGTTTCACGAGCGGTTGGTCGCGTTTCGCGTGGTGGATGACGTTCGATAACCCCGAGAAATCCTCGTGACAGGCGCAAGAAGGACGGGCTCGACGCGAATTTCCCCCGCCATGCTGCGCTATGGCCCGCGGGCCCGCCGATAGCCAAGCTGACCGCAGGCGTCTCTCGAGCCGCCGGGTCGGCCAAGGATGGCGTTCGCCTTGACCGGCGAGCGGGCGCAGCCCACGGAGTTCGGGTTGCAGGCGTGATCGCGGGACTTCGGGCAAGGATGCCCGCACCGCGGCGCGCGCCCCTCGCCGCGACGGCGCGTTCGCCCGCGCCGCCCACCGCCCCGCGCAACCGCGGCTTTCCGCTCGTCCGGGTCGCGCCTATGATGACATCGGAAGCGACGTGGTAGCCGTCGTCTGTCGCCGGACCGAGATTTGCGGTGCGGCCCGGCGCGCGTCCCGCCGAAATCGGACGCGAAATGTTCAATAACCCGCAAACCTCCCCGGCGAACCGCTGCCGGAACAGCCGCACGAACGCCGGATGAAACTGCTCGACCTCGTCACCGATCAAGCCCAGATGGAGGACTGCTGCGCCGCGTGGCGCGCCGCGGGTCAGTTCGCCTTCGACACCGAGTTCATCCGCGACGACACCTACGACGCCGCGCTCTGCCTGATTCAGGTGGCCGCCGGCGACGAGGTGACGCTGATCGATCCCACCGCCAGTCTCGACCTCGCGCCATTCTGGGCGCTCGTGACCGATCCGGCCGTGGTCACCATCGTGCACGCCGGCAAGGAGGACTTCGACGTCTGCCTGCGGGCCTGCGGTCAGCCGCCGCAGAACGTGTTCGACGTTCAGATCGCCGCAGGCTTTGTCGGGGCGGGTTATCCGTTGAGCCTGTCGCGGCTCGTGGACCACTTTCTGCACCGCCGCATCGCCAAGGGCATGACGCTTACGGACTGGTTGCGGCGGCCGCTGACCGATGAGCAGGTGCGCTACGCGATCGAAGACGTGAAGTACCTCCCGCGCGTCTATCAGCTCCAGCGCGAGCAGATCGACCGGCTCGGACGCGCCACGTGGGTTCGCGAGGAAATGGCGCGATTCGAATCGGCCGAGTTCTACCGACCGCCGGTGCAGGATCGGTTGTTCAAGCTGAAGGGCTCGCGGCGGCTGGATCCGCTCGGCCTGATCGTGCTCGAACAACTGGTGGCGTGGCGCGACGCCTGGGCCCGCGAGCGCAACCGGCCGATCCGCGCCCTGATCCGCGACGACATCCTGGTCGAGATCGCCCGGCGGCGTCCGCGGCGGGCATCTGACCTGGAGGTGATGCGCGGGTTCCCTCAGGCGCGAAATCCCAAGGTCATCGGCGAAATCCTGGCGATCATCAGCGCCGCGCAGGCGACGCCGCGCGACCAGTGGCCCGACGCCTTCGAGCCGCCGGATGACACCCCGATGACCAAGGCCACCCTGGACTTTGTTTCGGCGGTGACGCGCGCCATCTGCCACGAAGAGCACATCAGCCACGAGATGATCGGCACGACGCAGCGGCTGCGCGATCTGCTCGACTACCTTCAATTCGGTCGCGAGACGCCGCCGGCGCTGCTCGCCGGCTGGCGGAAGGAGTTCATCGGCGAGCGGCTGGTCGACCTGCTGCAGGGCCGCGCCGAGTTGCATCTCTCCGACTGGCCGCGCAACCCGCGCATCACGATCGTGCGGCACGACGCGGCGCGGGGAGCGGGAAAGCAGAAGTAGCGGCAGGCGAAGCGGCGCATGCCCGCGGCGCTTCGCATTGGTCATCCCGCGATTCCTTCGCGTATCATCCCGTGCTTTGTTTCCCCGCATCGGCGTGATAAGCAAGGACCACCGGCAATGTCCGCCCCCGAACCGAAACGCTCGTTGAATTTCATCGAGGAGATCGTCGAGGCCGACAACCGCTCGGGCCGCTGGGGCGTCGGGCCCGATGGCGCGCCGCGTGTGCAGACGCGCTTCCCGCCGGAGCCCAACGGCTACCTGCACGTCGGCCACGCCAAGAGCATCTGCCTGAACTACGGCCTGGCGGCCCGCTACGGCGGCAAGTTCAACCTGCGCTTCGACGACACCAACCCGGTGAAAGAGGAGCAGGAGTACGTCGACTCGATCATCGCCGACGTGAAGTGGCTGGGGGCCCGCTGGCCGGGAATGCGCGACGACGACCCCACTGCCGGCGTGCTGTTCGCCAGCGACTACTTCCAGCAGATGCACGACTGGGCCGTCGAGCTGATCCGCAAAGGCAAGGCCTACGTCTGCGACCAGACCCCCGAGCAGGTTCGCGAGTATCGCGGGACGCTGACGCGACCGGGCCGCAACAGCCCGTTCCGCGATCGACCGATCGAGGAGAACCTCGATCTCTTCGCGCGCATGGCCCGCGGCGAGTTTCCCGACGGCAGCCGCACGCTGCGCGCCCGGATCGACATGGCCTCGCCCAACCTCAACCTGCGCGATCCCGTGCTCTATCGAATCCTGCATAGCGCCCACCACCGCAGCGGCGACCGCTGGTGCATCTACCCGATGTACGACTGGGCCCACGGCTTCGAGGACTCGATCGAGGGCATCACGCACAGCATCTGCACGCTGGAGTTCGAGAACCACCGCCCGCTCTACGATTGGTTCATCGACGCCGTCAACGAAGGCCGCACGGACGACGGCGGCGGACCGTGGGGGCGGAAAATCCACCATCCGCAGCAGATCGAGTTCGCCCGACTGAGCCTGACATACACCGTGATGAGCAAGCGCAAGCTGCTCAGCCTGGTGAAAGACGGGCACGTCCGCGGCTGGGACGATCCGCGCATGCCGACGCTCAGCGGCATGCGCCGCCGGGGCTTCACGCCTGAGGCGCTGCGCGAGTTCTGCGAACGTATCGGCGTGGCCAAGGTAAACGCGGTGAGCGAAGTGCAGCTCCTCGAGCATTGCGTGCGCGACCATCTGAATCGCACGGCGCCGCGGGCGATGGCGGTGCTGAATCCGCTCCGGCTCGTGATCGAGAATTGGCCGCGGGCGGGGGGCGATGAAGGGGGAAGAGACACGAGCGACGAAGCGACGGAGCGACGAAGCGACGAAGGGGGAAGTGACACGAGCGACGAAGCGACGGAGCGACGAAGCGACGGAGGGGGAAGCGGTGGGAGCGACGGAGCGACGGAGCGACGAAGCGACGGAGGGGGAAGAAGCACGAGAGACGGGGCGACGGAGCGACGGAGCGACGAAGGGGGAAGAGATACGGGCGACGAAGCGACGGAGCGACGAAGCGACGAAGGGGGAAGCGGCACGAGCGACGA
>CAZVWB010000002.1:0-133617 GCA_964631045.1 uncultured Planctomycetales bacterium | reverse complement strand
GCGACGAAGCGACGGAGCGACGAAGCGACGAAGGGGGAAGCGGCACGAGCGACGAAGGGGAGCATCGGCGTCCCGCCGGCGCGGCGGACGCCCGCGCCGGCCGCGTGGACTGGCTCGAGGCTGTCAACAACCCCGAGGACGAATCCGCCGGGCGGCGCCAAGTGCCGTTCAGCGGCGTGCTCTACATCGAACGCGAAGACTTCGCCGAGAACCCGCCCCCCAAATACTGGCGGCTGTATCCCGGCAACGAGGTGCGGCTGCGCTGGGCGTATCTGATCCGCTGCACCGGCGTCGTGAAAGACGCGCGCGGCGAGATTGTCGAGGTGCGCTGCACCTACGACCCCGCCACGCGCGGCGGCGACGCACCCGACGGCCGCAAGGTCAAGAGCACGATCCACTGGGTCAGCGCCGCGCACGCCGCGCCGGCGGAAGTGCGTTTGTACGATCACCTCTTCTCGAAGCCCGACCCGGAGGACATGAGCGAGTTCCAGGCGCGAGCCGACGCCGCCGAGGATGCGGCCCCCCGCGCCGCCGGCGGTCCGCAAGTCGAACCGTGGCTCGCGAATCTGAACCGCGACTCGCTGCGCACGATCGCCGCGCGGGTCGAGCCGAGCGTTCGCGACGCCGCTCCGGGCGCACGCTACCAGTTCGAGCGGCACGGCTACTTCTGCGTAGACCCCGACAGCCGGCCCGGCGCGCTGGTGTTCAACCGCACGGTCTCGCTGAAGGACTCGTGGGCGAAGGAGCAGAAGCGGTAGCCGATCGACGCGCGGGCGCCCGCGCCGGAGGACGCGGTGCAGCGGGTATCCGTCCGCAGTTCGTGTCGCGTTGCGAATCGCAGGTGCGGCGACGCGCCTCGGCCCCGAGACGGAGCAAACCGGTGGTGGGCGGGATGTTTCAAGCGACCGGCGTCGGCTTCGTCCACGATCTCCCGCTCAACGGCGCCAGCGGCCGACCACGATAAACCCCGAAGCAAGACGCACGTTTGACACTATTCGCAATTTTGCGAATAATGAAAACGAGGTTGGCAACGCCCCGAACGACGGTGGTCCTATACCGCGAGGAGGACGGAACTGTTCCGATGCTCCGCTGGCTCGACTCGTTGCCGTCAAAGGCCGTCGCGAAGTGCCGCGTACGCATCGAACGGCTCGCGGCGCTGGGGCACGAACTACGACGCCCCGAGGCTGACTTTCTTTGAGATGGAATCCATGAGCTTCGGATCGGGCTGCAGGGCCGCAATTTCCGCATCCTTTACTTCTTCCACGGCGGCGTCGCCGCCGTCCTCGCTCATGGACTGGTGAAAGAAAGCGCGGTTCCGTCAAAGGAGATCGACCGGGCGCTCGCGCGCAAGCGGAAGTTCGAAGCCGATCCGAAACGGCATACGTATGAGGAGACCTGAGAATGGCCCGCGGGCGCAGAGTTATTCAAGACGCGGTCGCGATCATCCATCGGCGCTATTTCGAGGGTAAGCCGCGGCGCCTGGCCGAATTGGAAGAGGCCCGCGCCAGCGCCCACGTCGCACGCGAGATCCGCGCGCTGCGTGAGAACGCGCAACTCACCCAGGCCGAGCTCGCCAAAATAGTCGGCACGACACCCTCCGTCATCTGCCGACTCGAAGATGAGGAGTACCAGGGGCACTCGCTGGCGATGCTGCGCCGAATCGCACACGCGCTCAACCGCCGCGTCGAGATTCGCTTCGTCCGATTGAGACGGTCGCTCCATTCGGCCTAGCGCCGCTGCTCGAGGAACGTAGCGGCACGCGGCCTGCGCGACATTTCCCAGTCGCTCGTTCGGCGGGCTGAACAATGAAGGTGCGTTCGGCGCCTGAATGCCCAAGCGGGTGTGCCAGGACGCCGTGCCAAGATGGAGTCGCACAGTTTGTCGTCGTTGCCGATCGCGATCCGAGCTCTTCAGGTCAGCAGCGACTTCGCAATCAAGCCGCTCGCCAGCTTCGGGAAGAAGTACGTGCTCTTTTGCGGCATCAGATCGCCGGCCTGGCACACGCCGCGAAGCTCCTGCATCGTCGTCGGCTGCATCAGAAACACGCTGCCGTGCGTGTCGCGCGCTTCCCTGACCGCCGCGGCCGCCGACTTCACATAGCCGATCTCGGGGGCCCGATCGTGGTTGATCCGCGCCGTCACCAGACGATCGATTAGATAAACGTGCAGGAACGACAGCCCCAGCTTGCGGAACGCCGGCGAGCGATTCGGGGCCAGCGGATCGAGAATCTGCGGATCGCGCGGCCGAATCGCCAGGTACTGCTCGGCGTCGGAGTTGAAGAGCGCCACCGCCTGCGGCCCGAACTCGGCGAGCGCCGCGACGGCCTCGTCGGCCGAACTCGCGCCGAGCGTCCACACCTCCAGATCCGAATCCGCCCGGACGCGCTCGAACGGCACGCGCACGCCATGCAGCACGCGATGCGTCGGCAGGATCAGCAGCCCCGGGTCCTCCATCGCACAGAACACGCACAGCGCGAAGTTCGCGGGGTGCTCCGGGGCGATCGGCCCGCGCTCGTGAATCAGCCACTGCCGATAGAGCAGCGCCGTCCCGTAGCGGTGGTGCCCGTCGGCGATGAACGTCGGCTTCCCGTGCAGCAGCGCCGCCACGCGATCGACAACCGCCGGCTTTGTGACCGCCCACACGGTGCTCTCGACGCCGTCCAGCGTGCCATGCAGCAACGGCTTGCCGGGCAGTTCGCTCTCCAGCGCCGCCGCCACCGTGTTCTTGTCATCTTCATAGAGCCCGAATATCGGGCTTAGCGCCGCGTGCGTGGCCTTCATGAGGCACAGGCGGTCTTCCTTCGGACCGCCGAAGGTCTGCTCGTGCGGAAAGACGCTGCCCTTGCCGAACTCTTCGAGCCGCAGCGCCGCAAAGAACTTCTTGCGTGTATAACTGCGGCCGGCGTGTTCGTAGCGCTGGTGATAGACGTAAATCGCGGCGTCAGAATCGGTTATGAGCGTCCCGGCCGCCTGCCACGCCTGCATTGTCTCCGCCGCCTGGGCGTACGCCGTCGCTGGCCCCGCGGTCTTGGGCGGCACATGCGGCAGGTCGATTCGGACAAAGTTGTCCGGATCGCGCGCCAGCAGGGCCGCCTTGTCGTCGGCGGAGAGCACGTCGTATGGCGGTGCGAGCCGGGTCGAGACCTCGGGGCCGGCATAGCGAACGGCGCGGAACGGACGAATGACGCTCATGGCCCGCTGTCTCCTCGAACGTGGGGCGGACCGCCGCGGGCTCCGCGCCAGGCGACTCGTCCGCTAATCGTAAGTCCTTGTTGCGATAATAGTAACCGCAACCGGAAATCTGTCCCGCTTCTGCCCCGCACGAAGGGGCTTTCGTTGACTGGCCACTTCCAAGCCGCTAGATTAACTGCGGCGGAAGCACTTTACACGACGCTTACCCGACAGGCGAGCGGTTCTCGTTCCTACACCCCGGTGGAGGTAGTGTCCACATGCGTAATTCTCTCTCGCGCAGCCTTCCGAGATTTACATTCGGAGCGGCGGCGTGCTTGGCGACCCTGGTCCTCTCGACCGGCTGTCCTGTCGCGCAAGTGCCGAATGTGCCCACAGATCAGAACAACGACAACACGCAGGCGCCCACCTCCGGAAACAACCGCCGGGATCAGAATCGCCCGATCCCGCCTGTTCCGATCGACACCGACAATGACAACACCACCCCGCCCGATGGCGGCGCGGTCGGCGGACCGACGACGCCCGGCGGCGGCGGCTCGACTACCGGGCAGCCGATCTCCGTGGCCGTCACCGCCCCCGCCGGCGTGGACATCAACATCCTGCCCGGCGGCGAAGGCTTCGTGACCTACGAGGTGTTCGGCGGGCGGCCCGAGGATGGGGCGATCGCGGTTGAACTTTTTGTGGATCAAGACGGCGTCGCGGCCAGCGGCGACGAGAACACGCGCGAGACGGGTCTCGCGCCGCGTGGCCAGGAACGCTTCGACACCGCCGGCCTGGCGCCCGGTGTCTATCGCATCGGCGTGAAGGCCAACAACCGCGCCGAATCGCGCGTCACCTACGCGACCGGCCGGCTGGTGATCGTGGGCGAGGCGACCTTCACGTTTTCGCAGCCCAGCGCCAACGCCCGCGTGCGACCCGGCACCGCCGTCGCGTTCCAGGCCACCATTCAGAGCCTGGCGGCCGCAGTGACCTACACCGTGTTCACGGACGTGGACACGATCGTGAACGGAAACGAAGACACAGCGTTCACCGGCGGCGGATTGAGCGCGAACGGCACGATTTCGACCACGGGGTTCGATCCCGGCACGTACTTCATCGGTCTGACCGCGGTCGACTCGGCCGGTCAATCCAAGACCGAGTACTTCCGCGGCACCAATGGCGCGCCGCGAACGATCACGGTCGATCTGTCGCCGGCTGTTTCGCTTTCCGCTCCGACCGGCAATCAGATCATCGTTCCGGGCGCCCCGGTCAACGTCGCGGGTCAGGCCCAGGATCCCGAGGGCAACGCGAACGTCCGAATCTTCCGCGACATCGACGCGGTGTTTAACAACAACGAAGTGATCATCGCGGGGCCGCTGCCGATCACCAGCCCGGCGAACTTCAATTTCAACCAGGCGATCGACACGACGACGCTGCCGGCCGGCACCTTCCGCTTCGGCGCGCTGGTCGACGATGGCGTCGGCGCCCCGGTCACCGCGTACGCCCCCGGCAGCATTCGAATCAACGCGGCCCCGACCGTCACCGTTACGCAGCCGGCGGCCGACGCGGTCGTGCAGTCCGGCGCGTTCGTGACCATCACGTGGAACGCCGCCGATCTTGAAGGCCGCATCCAGCAGATTCAGGTGCTCGCCGCGCCCGACGCGAACAATGACCAGACGCCGGACGGCCCGCCGCAGGTGGTGGGCACGGTCGCCGTGGGTCAGAGCAGCTTCCTGTTCGACACGACGCCGTTCATCGGCCCGATGCTGGTAGGTGTGCGCATCACGGACGATGTCAACGCAGTGGCGGAAGACTTCGCCCCCGGTCGCGTGATCGTGTTGAACGAGGCCCCGACGGTCACGGTGGAGCTGCCTGAGCCGCTCGCCGCGGTTCGCCCGGAACTCGGCAACTTCATCGAGTTGCGGTTCGTCGTCGGCGATCGCGAGCGCGGACTGGTGCCGCAGGCTGCGAACCCGCCGGGCATCCGCGTCGTGGTGTTCAAGGACGAGGACAACGACCAGCAACCCGACAGCAACGACCCGGTGATCACCCAGTCGCGCGGTTTCTATCGCGCCGGGCTGATCGACGACACGATGGACAGCACGTTGTTCCTCGCGCCCGGCATCCTGAACGCCGGCGGTTTCGGCCGCTTCCTGATCGGCGTCGAGGCCCGCGACCAGGCCGGCAACGTAGCGCGCGACCTGGTTCCGTTGCTGGTCGACTCGGTCCGGCCGACGATCGAGATTCTCGATCCGCTGGTGACGCAGACGCGCGACCGCATCGGAACGCTCTCGGTCACCGCGAGAACGACGGACACATCCAGCACGTTTATGTTCGCGCTGCTGGACACGAATCTCGCGCCGCTGCAGAGCGAGACCAACCCGAACGACCCGAGCGAAGTACTCTTCCCGACGATTAACGTGGTTCCCGGCCCGGGCGCGAATCAGCTCGACTGGACGTTCACCGTCGATCTCGCCACCGTGCCGGCCGGCAACTATCACATTTACTTTGTGACGATCGACGCGATCGACCTCGACGTGGTCGAAGAGATCGAGTTCTACTATCCGCAGGACGCCGTGCAGGTTCCGCAGGACCTGATCGACGTGCGCGTCCGCGACCGCCTGATCGGCAACTTCAACGTCTCCTCGCTCGACACGCCGCCGGCCGGCCAGCCGCCGCTGGGCGTCGTGTTCCGCGGCTTTAACTTCAACGACCTCGCGGGCAGCTCGATGGAGCGTGTGCCCGATGTCAACGGCGACGGCATCGACGAGTCGCTGTTCGCCTCGCGTTTCGCGAAGGCCTCGCTGGTCGACTTGTCGCAGAGCATCGGCTTCGGCGAAGGCTACATGATCTATGGCCGCGAGGATCGCTGGGGCGGCGTCCGCACGTTCAACGCGGTCGGCCGCGGTAATGTCCCCGGCCTGATCTTCCCCGGCATTCGCGCGGCGCTCGGTCGGGTTGTGAATGACGGCTTCATCGGCACCGAGGGCATCTCGGACATGACCGTGATCTCCGACCAGGACGGCGATGATCTGCCTGAGATCGTCTTCTCGTTCCCGCGCGTCGAGTCGGTCAGTCTGCAGGTCGAAGACCCGCGCGTGCAGGAGCCCAGCCTGTTCCCCGACATCCCCGGCATGGGCCGCCTGGAGTTCAACGCCTGGGACGATCAGAACGGCGTCTGGACGCCGAATCAGGCCCAGTTCACCCGCGGCGGCGTCGTGATCGTCTCCAGTCACAACCAGATCATTCAGAGCACCACGCAGCGCAACCGCAAGAACGACCGCGCCCTCGATCTTCATGAGGTCGGTCAGCTCTTCAGCGGGATGAACCCGCCGTCCCTGGTTCCGTACCAGCGGCCGCTCGGCAATAACTGCGATCCGGACGAAACCGATACGTTTGCGAACGACGGTGTTACCGCTTGCGGCGCGACCGAGGACATTTGCCCGGACGAGAATCAGCCGCAATTCGCCGCGCCGGCTACGGGAATGGATCAGCCGCCGGCCGGCCAGGGCGCCTGCTGCGTGCCGCTCATGGAGTGCCAGGTCATGACCGCTGCGGCCTGCGCCGCCGCGGGCGGAGTCTACAGCGAGCGCTCGCCGTGCGAAGGCACGACGTGCGGCAACAACCAAACCTGGGAAGAGTGGACGATTCACTGGGATCTGGTCTTCAACAACCAGGGCCCCGGCGGCTTCCACATGCCGTGGACCGATCCGCCGGCCGACCCGCCGCTGGCCAACCCGGCCCGCTTCCCGTTCGCCCCGGCGCCGATGCAGCCGCCGGCCTGGTTCCCCGATCACGCCCACATGGGCAACGAGTGCGGCGTGCCGCCGGACTGCTTCTGGCAGAGCTTTTGGTACGACTGGACTCGCGTCCGCAGCGACCAGAAGTTCCCGTGCACGAACGATCAGGGCATGGGCTTCACGGAGTCCTGGTTCGCCGATGACCCGAACTACGGCCCGTCGGCGGTCTGGACCGGCTTCTACAGCGGCGGCAACGGCCCCGAGGTCTCGATCCGCGAAGACTCGCTGGGCGCGCGCGTCCTGGGCCAGGGTCTCAACGAGCACTTCGGCACCGCCGTCGCCACAGACGACATCTGGCTGTATGTCTCCGCGCCGGACAAGACGGTGCTTGAGCAGGATGTGCCGATCCTGGCGCAGGCCGGCGGCGATCGTGCGAACGCCGGTGCGATCCACCAGTTGCGCGTCGATGCGCGAACCTTCCCGGGTTCGACCAACAAGGCCCAGCTCTGGATGGAGCGGACTTTCACTGACGATCAGGGCAACGCCGGCACGCTGACCTGGCCGCAGATCGACGCTGAGTTCCCGCCCAATACGCAGAATCAGCAGCCCGGCCAGTACACCGGCCGCGTCGACTTCACGATGCCGGTGCCGCACCAGTACATCATCGAGACCGGCGGTTCGCTCCGCGGCGACGACCGCATCGGCGGCAACAACAATCAGAACCCGCGCACCCGCGACTATGTGATCCAGGGCGGCGCAACCCCGTCGTTCTGCCCGGCCGCCCCGACGGCGACCGGCGGCGACACGGCGGGTTCGTGCTCCAATTACCTGCCGTATCCGGTGGATACCGCCGGGTATCACACGCAGCTCCGCCCGCAGCAGATCGTCGGCCCGCATGCCGGGGCGCGGATCAGCTACGTGCACGCCCTCGAAGACCTCAACAGCGACGGTCTGCCCGACTTCATGGTCGGCTCGACGCAGGTGCGCGAGACCTTCACCAACCCCGGCAGCCCAAGCGGCGCGACGATTGGTGCGGTGTTCATCGCTTACGCCCGCCCGACCGGCTCCGAAGGCGGATACCTGCTGGAGCGCCTGGCGCTCGACGCGAACGACATCCGTCGTCTCGACGGCATCTACATCAAGGGCGTGAATGGCGCTCCGATCGGCCGCGCCTTCGACACCGCCGGCGACTTCAACGGCGACGGTGCGGACGACGTGATCATCGGCAGCGAGCAAGGCAACGCCGGCACGGGCGAAGTGATCGTGCTGCTGGGCGCGACCGCCGGTACGCTCCGCAGCCCCGGCGGCGGCTGGACCTTCGCCGACGCCGTCACCGCGGGTAAGGCGATCCGCTTCCGTGGCGTCGGCGCCGGCGACCTGGCCGGTGCGAACGTCGCGGGCGTGGGCGATGTCGATGGCGACGGCTTCGACGATGTGCTCGTTTCCGCTCCGGGTGCGACCGATCCGAACACTCCGGGTCGCCGCCCCGGCGTCGTGTACCTGATCTACGGCGCTCCGACGTACGAGGGCGGCCAGTCGCATAACCTGGGCGACGTGGGTCGGCTCGACGCGACCACCAATGTGCTGCTCGTTCCGGGCGTGGCCTTCATCGGCCGCCTGAACAACGACGCGATGGGCGGCGGCGTGCTGCCGACCCCGACGACCCTGAACCCCACGGGCGTACCGACGCCGGCGCCGATCGGCTCGCGCGGCGTCGCCTCACTGGGCGACATCGACGGCGACGGTCTGAACGATTACGCGATCAGCGCGGTTCTCGGCGATCTGTCGGACAACCCGAACGAGCGCAAGACCAACGCCGGCGAGGTGTACATCCTCTATGGCAAGGGCGACACGGCGCCGTAGCCCGCGCCGCTGACACCCTTTCGACCCGCAAGCACCCGCAGCCTTCGTCGCCCATCCGCCGGGCGGCGAAGGCTGCGGTGTTTCATGGCTTGACCGCGGGCGGTGAGAACGCCGGCTCGTCCAGTCGTTCGTCACGTGGCCGAAGCGCAGTTATATTCTTGACCGCCGTGATCGCGCGGAGCGCGCGCCGCGCGGCACGAGACTTCGCGCACTCGAGCACAAAGAGCCGTCATGCTTCAAACCCCGCTGATCGACTTCCACCGTTCGCAGAACGGCCGCCTCGTAGACTTCGCCGGGTGGGAGATGCCCGTGGTCTACACGAGCATCATCGATGAGCATCACTGGACGCGCCAGCGCGCCTCGCTTTTCGACGTTTCGCACATGGGCCGCGTGCGCTTCGACGGCGGCGGGGCCGAGGCCCTGCTCGAGCGCCTCTGCACGCGCCCGATCGGCACGATGAAGCCCGGACAGTCGCGCTACGGCCACCTCTGCCGCGACGACGGCGGCATCCTCGACGACGTAATCGTCTCGCGCTACGACGACCATTTTCTGATGGTCTGCAACGCCTCCAATCGCGAGAAGCTGCTGCCCTGGTTCGAGGCGCAGCGAACCGGCTTCGACTGCCAGATCGTGGATCAGACTTTTGAGACCGCCATGATCGCCATTCAGGGGCCCGAGGCGATTCCGATTCTGGAGCGCGTGCTCAAGCTGCAACTGGCCGACCTGAAGCGCTATCACTTCAAGCTCATCTCGCAGTTCGGCGTCTCCGCCAGCGTCTTCCGCAGCGGCTACACCGGCGAGGACGGCGTCGAGATCATCGCGCCGGCCGGCGCCATCCGCATGGGGCTGCCGCTGCTGCTGGCCGAGTGCGCTGCCGCGGGCACGCCGATCAAGCCCGCCGGCCTGGGCGCCCGCGACACGCTGCGGCTCGAAGCGGCCATGCCGCTCTATGGGCACGAGTTAACCGAAGAGTGGGATTCGATCACTGCGGGGCAGGCCTGGTGCGTCGACGTGGCCAAGTCGTTCATCGGCCAGCCGGTTCTCCAGCGCGTGAAGCAGGAGGGCCCGCGCCGCGTGGTCGCCGGCTTCGTGCTCGACAGCAAACGCATCGCGCGGCAGGGCGCAGGCGTCTTCGCCGACGGTCGCGAGGTCGGCGTGATTACCAGCGGGTCGCAGAGCCCGACGCTCGAGAAGGTGATCGCGATGGGGCTGGTCGAGACGGCCGTCGCGCAGCCCGGAACGAGCGTGGAGATCGACCTGCGCGGCTCGCGCGTCCCGGCGGTGGTGACGCCGCTTCCGTTCTACAAGCGCGGAAAGTAGCTCCGCTCGGCGGGCGCGCGGGTTGCGCGAGCCGCTGGCGCGCAGAGGGGCGAGGCGCCGTGCCCGCAACTACTTGCGATACCCCGGCGGTTCGGGCCGGGCGGCGTGATCGCTGTCTGCGTGCGACGTTCCGATGGTCCGTGCAGCAGCCGCTCAGTGACACGCGCGGGACGCGCGGCGGATGAGCCCGGGGCGGGAAAAGTCGATAACGCGGATAGCCACCGAAGCGTGCCCGCCGGACCCGGACGAGCAGCGCTTCCGGGCGGACGGGTGAAAGCGAATCGCGCCGCGCAGGACTCGAACCTGCAACCTTCGGCTCCGTAGGCCGACGCTCTGTCCAATTGAGCTAGCGGCGCCGCGAATGCGCCCGATCGCGCGATGCCCGGGACAGGAGTCGAACCTGCACGAGGTTGCCCTCACCAGCCCCTCAAGCTGGCGCGTCTGCCAATTCCGCCACCCGGGCGCGGCAGCAAAGCGGCGCGATCGTGAACAGAGCACGATAGCCGCGCCCCAGCCGGCGGTCAAGGCAGCGCGGCGCGTCAGATCGTCCACAATCGCACACGGCGCAGGATGGGCCGGGCATGCTGCCCGCCGAATGGGCATTTCCCAGCCTGCTCTGGCAGACCGCCCGCTTCACCCACTCCGCCGCCCGCGCGCGCGACCTTGCACCCACGGCAACGCGCCGCACGCCGCCGCACGCGCCCGCGTTCGCTACGCGCCCGGCGGCGGCCCGAGCCGCTCCGGCCGCGCTGCGCGCGCCCGGATCAGGTAGGCTTCCAACCAGCCGCGATGGCGGTCCGGGGCGGCGTGCGCTTCGAGAATCGCCGCGTGGTCGAGGCCTTCGATGCGGTCGTTGGCGGCGCGCAGCGCGTCGAACGAATTGCGGATGGCGACTTCGACCGGCATGCGCTCCGGATTCACATCGACGCCGAAGTAGCCGCGATAGCCGTGCAGCTTCAGCGTGTAGAGCAGTCCCTCGGTCAACTCCGGCGAGACCACGCCGACGTTCAGATCCTGGTCGTAATTGCCCAGCGGCTGACTGTTCCAGTGCGAGTGCGCCAGCCGGCCCTCCTCCAGCGCCAGGCTGAATGCATATGCCGGGTCTTCGTAGCCCATCAGCACGTGGCCCACCTCCGGGTTGAGGGCGCACAGCGCGTGCCCCTCGTCCAGCAGCCGCCGGCATTCCGCGCTGTGCGCTCGCAGCAGATCATCGACGCGCCGCCCGAGCAGCACGCCCTCTGCGGTGGTGCCGAAGAGGATGCGGCCGCGCGGCTCGTAGGGCTTGGGCTCGAAGGCGACGCGCACACCCGGTACCGCGGCCATGGCCTCCGCCAAACCCTCGGCGAAGCGCCGCCGTGCGGCGGCGAAGTCCAGCCCGAATCCGTTCTCGTAGCCGTCGATGCCCGGCCAGACCACGGCGAAGTCGGTGTCGAGTTCGCGATTCAGCCGCAGTGCGGCGATGGTGCGCCCGATCGCGGCTTTTCGCGGCGCAGCCAGCGGCGACGAGAGCGACCCCCACTCGAACTGCCGGTCCCAGAACAAGAGCGGCACGACCGTCAGGATGCGAATTCCGGTCTGCGCGGCGAACGTCCGCCACAGCGGCAGATTCTCCTCGTTGATCTCGTTGGGGTAATGCGCCTCCAGCGCCGCCAGACCGTGCGCCCGGAGCCCGGCGGCGATCTCCAGCCGCTGCGGGATCGACAGCTCACCCGCGTACCGTTCGTGAAAGCGGCTGTAGCACGGCGAGAAAAACCAGATGCCGGCGGAGAACTTCAGGTCCAGCGAGAACGAGCGCAAATGTGCGAGCACCTGCTCGGGGGAGCGCACAGCGGTCTGCGGGCGGAGATCGACAAGCGGCATGGATGTGCCTCGATTGGCATTCGCGTCGAATCACGTGCGGTGCATCTTACTGCGATGGACCGGGCAACCGGCAGGCGCCGACGGACTCACGCGGCGCTCGGCGGATGACCGTGGGCGAGCGCGCGAGCGGCTCGCGCGCCCCGTGGCCGGGCAGAATGCCCGCCCCTGAAGTTTGAGCCGGGCAGAATGCCCGCCGCACCCGAAGATTCGCACGCTCGGAGGTCCACGCTCCCCGCTACCGCGATGAAAGACTCACCAGCTCAGACGCTGCCGCCGTGTCCGTCACACTCCCGCTGCGCCGTCGAACCTGCGCCAGGCTCACTCACCGCCGCCGCATCAGATGTGAAAACAGATCCGCCAGCGTCTCCAGCAAATCCAGCGATGAAGAAGCACCGCTGACGCGGCCGCCGCCGATGGAGTCTGCGAAGTTCTCGACCCACTCGGGCACGTGCGGCGGGGGCGGCGGCCGCAGCGCATCCGCAGTCGCCGGCAGATGGGTGCCGCCGGCGGCGGTCCACCGGAGGATGCGGCGCAGCTCGCCGGCATCGAGCCAGACGCCGTGCATGGCGCACTCGTCGGTCACGACGCCGCTCTTCGCGCCATAGGCCCGGCGGTTCATGAGTTCCTGGCAGAGCGGGCAGCGGACGTACTTGACCGGTTCATCCGCGTCGGGTGTCTCCTGATCGATGAGGAGCTGAAGCCGCTGGTGGTCGATTCGGTCTGGCTGGCGCACGACGGCATCGACCACGGCGTGCAGCTCGCCGGGGTCGAAGAAAATGCCCAGGCAGCGCGGGCAGCGGTCGATGTGCAGAGGTGCGGCCGCGCCGAGGTTCAGGCCCTCGAGCATCTCCGGACAGCGTGGGCAGGGCCGCAGGGCGAACGGCTCGGGTCGCGCCGCGTCGAAGACGCCGCGCAGGTCGATGTCATTGAGGGTTTTGCAATAGCCGCACAGGCCCGACTTCGGCGGCAGCGCCGCCCCGCAGTTGACGCAGTTCATGAAGTCCCTCCGCCGCATGACGGTCGCCGATCGCCGAACTCCCCGGCGGCTGCGGCGCGGAGCCGCCGCGCGGAGCCGCCGGCCCCTGCGGTGCGGAAAAGCGTCGCGGCGCACGCGGCGGCTGCTATAATCGTTATCAGGTGAACGTGTGCGTCAAGTCGGAAGCGGCGTGAAATCGCGGAGCGTCCGGCGCGGTGCGATCAGCCGCGGGCTGGTGGTCGCGCTGGGGGCCGTTTTGTTGCTGGTGGGTGGGTTCTGGGCGTGGCGCTGGTACGACACGCCGTCGGTCGCGGCGCCGGGCGCCACGGCCGATCCGAACGTCGTGGTGTACTGCGACGCCTGCAAACAACAGCAGACGATGAAGCGCTCGGAGTATCGCGCGCTGGAGTTCGACGCCTCCAACGCCTGCAAGTGCCCGAAGTGCGGCGCGTTCAAGCTGCAAGTTTTCCGCGAACGGGGGACGATTCTGCCGCCGGGGCGAGCCGGCGGATAGCCTGGAGGACGCAACCGTGCAACCGATTCGCAGAGCCGTCGCTTTCACGCTGATCGAGCTGCTGGTGGTGGTGGCGATCATCGCGCTGCTGATTTCCATCCTGCTGCCGAGCCTGCAAGGGGCGCGCGAGCAGGGGAAGCGCGGGAAGTGCCTCGCCAACCTCAAAGGCATTGGTACGGCGATGCAGACCTACTCGTCGGAGGATGAGAAGGAGCACGCAATCCCGATCAGCGCCGCGATGCTACTGACAAGCAGTCAGGTCTACACCGGCGGCGGATCGGAGTGGATTCACCGGACCGCGTGGTGGTTCTCCTGGGGCGGGCGCACACCCCCGCAGCGCTTTCTCTGCGGCTGCCGGGGGGAGACATCGCCTGGGTGCGGGCCGCTCCTCGGCACCGACGCGCGCGCGGTCGTGTACGCCGCACGGCACCGCCCGCTGAACAAGACGCTCTACAGCGGTCTGAACGTGGGTAATGACGAGAGCAATCTGCCGATCTATCAGTGCCCATCAGACTCGGGCTATCCCGATGCGCCGCCGGACGTGGTGGATGACGGTCCCCGCAACAACGCGGAGCGCTCGCTGTATGACACCCTCGGAAACAGCTACCGCGCGAGTCTCTATTGTTTTCTCGCCTCAGATGGCAGCGGCGCGTTCGCTATTGGTCCGTGGGGGCATCGCCTTTCGACCATTCCGACGCCCGGGCGCGTCGCGCTGGTCGGGGAACCGCGTTTCTTCAACATGGTCGGTTTGAATGGCGAATCAGAGCCCGACCCGAAACTCCTGATCGGCTGGCACCGCCGCAAGCTCACGGACAATCTGCTGTATGTGGATGGTTCAGCGCGTTCGACGCTGGCCGCCGCACACGAGGATGTCCCGAGCCTGCCCGGAGTCGGGCCGGCAAACGCAGCGCTGACAGCGCGCGGACCGACCTGGCAATTCGACGTGTATCCCACGCACGGCGCGCGCATCAAGGGCGTTGGCGGTACCTGGAATCCGCCGTACACCGGTTATGGGAACGGGATATCCGGAACGCAATGGCCGTTCTTGCTCGCGCAGCGCAACGTCGAGTGATCCCGCTTCGCGCGTCGTTTCGCATGTAGTAACGCCAGAAACAAGTGAGGCGCGGGCCGCCGACGAAACGGCGGCCCGTGTCGTTGTCCAATAGGAGTATGCACGATGGCCCGCCTCTATTCGGACATCACCCAGACCATCGGCAACACGCCGCTGGTGCGGATTAACCGGCTCTTCACCAGTGCGGCGGAGGTCTATGCCAAGCTGGAGTTCTTCAACCCGCTGTCGAGCGTCAAGGATCGCATCGGCGTCGGCATGATCGACGACGCCATCCAGCGCGGCGCGATCAGGCCCGACACGGTCATCATCGAGCCCACCTCGGGTAACACCGGCATCGCCCTGGCCTTCGTCTGCGCCGCCCGCGGCCTGCGGCTCATGCTGGTCATGCCCGAGAGCATGAGTCTGGAGCGCCGCGCGGTGCTGCGGGCGCTGGGCGCCGACCTCGTCCTGACCCCCGCGCCCGAGGGCATGCGCGGCGCGGTGCGCCGCGCCGAGGAACTGGCGGCCGCCACGCCGAATTCGTTCGTGCCGCAGCAGTTCGCCAACCCCGCCAACGTCGCGATCCACAAGCGCACCACCGCCGAGGAAATCTGGACGGACACCGACGGCCGGGCCGACATCCTGATCGCCGGCATCGGCACCGGCGGCACCATTACCGGCGTCGGCGCGGTGCTGAAGGCCCGCAAGCCGTCGTTCAAGTGCATCGCGATCGAGCCGGCGGATTCGCCCGTCATCACGCAGGTCCGCGGCGGCCAGCCGCCCGCGCCCGGGCCGCACAAGATTCAGGGCATCGGCGCGGGGTTTATCCCCGAGATTCTGGACCTGGACGTGATCGACGAGGTGATCCGCGTGAGCAACGACGACGCGTTCGCGTGGTCGCGCCGCGCCGCCCGCGAGGAAGGGCTGCTCTGCGGCATCAGCTCGGGTGCGGCGCTGTGCGTGGCGTCGCAGGTTGCGCAGCGGCCGGAGAACGCCGGCAAGATGATCATCGTCGTGTTGCCGTCCGCAGGCGAGCGCTATCTCTCGACGCCGCTGTTCGAGGGTTATCGCTAGTGTCGTGACTCGGATTAGACGCGTGCGCTCCGAACGGGGCGCACAGGCCTCCGTCCCAACGGGGCGCATACGCCTCCGAGCGCGTGAATCTTTGGGTGGGGTGGGCATTCTGCCCGCTGCCTTTGGCAATGCGCGCGTTTAGGATGTGCGCCCCTCCCAAAGACCTCGCCAACTTACTCGCGCCAGTAACCATCAACGCCGGAAGGCGTGCACGCGACCACACGGCCTGTGCACGCCTTCCCGTTGCGTTTCTGGTTCGCGCGATTCGCGAAAACTCGCTACTCGCTACTTCATTTCCGCTACGGCTGCAGAATCACGATCGAGAACTGCGCCGGCGTCCGCACGCCCGTGTTGGCCGTGCGAATGTCGACGCGGATCGGCAGCACGCCGTTCTGGATCGGACCATCAATGACGTAGAACGGAATCAGCAGGCCCGGTTCGCCGCCGCCCGATCCGGTCTGAGTCGCGAAGATCGACAGCAGCACCGGGAAGGTGTTCGGGTTGGCGTTGTGGAACTGCGGCGGCAGCGCGACGAAGACCTTGTACCGCGGGAACTGCGGTCCGTCGCCGTTCTCACGCAGCGACGAAATGCCCGTGTTCAGCGTCTGACCGCCGGGGAACACCACGCCCCGCGCGATCACGCCGGTCAGATCCTGACCGGCCGGACCCTGCGGGCCGACGGGGCCTTGCGGGCCGGTTGCGCCCTGCGGGCCCTGAGCGCCCGTCTCGCCTTGCGGACCCTGAGCGCCGGTCGCACCCTGCGGTCCCTGTTCGCCCTGGGGCCCTGCCGGACCCTGCTCGCCCTGCGGACCCTGCGCGCCGGTCGCACCGGTCTCGCCTTGCGGTCCGGCCGGGCCTTGCTCGCCCTGTGCGCCCTGTGCACCCGCCGGGCCTTGCGCGCCCTGGCAGTCGAATGCGTCGTAGTTGCCGTCCTGGTTGCGGTCTTCGTCGGGGGTGCCGACGCCGTTGCCGTCGAGATCCCAGCACGATATGCCGCGCGGCCCCTGGCAGTCGAGAACGTCGACCACGCCGTCGCCGTTGCGGTCTTCGTTGGCGATGCCGAGCTCGGCCTCGATGTCGGGAATGCCGTTGCCGTTCAGGTCCCAGCAGGCGATGCCGTTCGCGCCGGCGGCACCTTGCGCGCCGGTTTCGCCTTGCGGGCCTTGTGCACCCGTCGCGCCTTGCGCACCCTGGGCGCCGGTCTCGCCCTGCGGACCCTGCGCGCCGGTTTCGCCCGCCGGCCCCTGCGCGCCTGGCTCGCCCGCCGGCCCCTGTGCTCCGGCCGCGCCGGCTGCGCCGTCCTGGCCCGCCGGTCCTTGCGCGCCGGCGGCGCCGGCGGCACCCTGCGGCCCGGCCGGGCCGAGGCAGTCGAGGCCGTTGAACATGCCGTCGCCGTTGACGTCTTCATCAGCGGTCGCGAGGCGGTCGCCGTTGCGATCCCAGCAGGAGATGCCCTCGGGCCCCGGCGGCCCCGGCTGATCCTGCCCGGAATTGTTGTTGTTCGAGTTGTCGTTCCCGGTTCCGGGCTGATCCTGCCCGGCGCCGGTGCCGCCGGTCGCAGCCTGCTGGGCCGCGATCGACGCGCCGAACCAGAATGCATCGAGCAGGCCGGCTGTGGCGATGTCCTTGCAGTCGACCTTCAAATCCATCAGGGTGAGGCAGCATGCCAAACACCCGACCAGCGGCGCTGACCTAAGTCTCATGATCTCCTCCGATCATTTCCGGACGCTTGAAAGAACGCACCAAGATTCACCGCTGCGGAGGGGAGCACCGCTACGGCGCAAGACAGCAGAATTGCGCTTCGACCAGTTCGCTCGAAGTGGACCTGCAATTGACGAATCCTATGCATGACAGACGTTTCTATCAATGCTTGAACCTCATCATTTTCTCCGGCGGCGAAGCGACCGCGCCGCGAGAAGATAGACAAAGCGGAGCGCGCCGTGCTCTCCAAGCTGGAGAATGCTGCGAACGCCGACGCCGGCGCCATTCGCCGCGGAGCGGATCGCGCGGTTATCGAAGCACGGCCCCCGTGCGGACCGACTGTCGGATGCGGTAGAACGCTCCGCCGAACCGGTCGTAATACGACTCGTCGTCGTATGTCACGTCGCTGTACTCGGAAATCTCGCCCAGCCGGACGCCGATCGGGGTCTCCGGCCAGCCGCTGCGAAGCGTGTACCACTCGCCCAGACGCGCGTGTTCGACCGACGGCCCAAGCACCAAGTTGGGCAACGCCCACGCGGCTGCCGGCGGGTCGTAGTGCTCGGACACGAGCACGTTCGCCGACGGCGGCGAAGCACAACCCGTCAGCGTCAGCAGTAGTGCGAGCTCTGCGAGCTTCCTCATTACTACACTGTAGGCGCACACGCGCACGGCTGGCGCGGAATGCATCCCTCGGCCTGCGGAGGCGATCGTTTATCGGAAAAACCGAGCGTTCCCGCAGCAAAACACCGGGGCGCGGGGGGGCCGGCCCGATGCGGGCGTTACTGCCACTCGATCGTCGCCGGGGGCTTGCTGGAAATGTCGTACGCGACGCGGTTGATGCCGCGCACCTCGTTAATGATGCGATTGCTGACGCGCGCCAGCACCTCCGCGTCGATCCTGACCCAGTCGGCGGTCATGAAATCCGTGGTCTCGACCAGTCGCAACACGCACAGGTGCTGGTTCTCGTACGTCCGGCCGTCGCCCATCACGCCCACCGACTCGATCGGCGCGAGCACCGCGAAGCCCTGCGCCACGCGGCGGTACCAGCCGGCGGCGGCCAGTTCCTCCAGGAGAATCTCATCCGCAGCGCGGAGGATTTCGAGCCGCTGCGGCGTGACCGCCCCGGCGATGCGCACCGCAAGCCCGGGCCCGGGGAAGGGGTGCCGCCACAGCATCTCATCCGGCAGGCCCAGCGCCTCGCCGACCGAGCGCACCTCATCCTTGAACAGCATGCGCAACGGCTCGACCAGATCGAAGCCGAGCTCGCGCGGCAGACCGCCGACGTTGTGGTGCGACTTGATGACGGCGGCCGGGCCGGCGGGGCCGTGGCCCGACTCGATCACGTCCGGGTAGATCGTGCCTTGTGCGAGGAAGCGGGCGTTTGCGATGTCTTTGGCCGCGCGGCGGAACGCCTCGATAAACTCGCGGCCGATGATCTGGCGCTTCTGCTGCGGATCGACGACGCCTTCGAGCGCTCCCAGGAACTGGGCGCTGGCGTCCGCGACGCGCAGCCGGATCCCGAAGTGTCCGCCGAAAGTCGCTCGCACGAGCTCCGCCTCGTTGCGGCGCAGCAGCCCGTTCTCGACGAAGATGCACTCCAGCCGCTCGCCGATGGCGCGATGCACCAGCGCCGCGGTCACGCTGCTATCGACTCCGCCGGACAGACCGCAGATCACGCGATCGTGCGGACCGACCTGCTCGCGGATGCGTGCGACGGCGTCATCGACCACGGTTGCGGCCTTCCAGCGTCCGGCGCAGCCGCAGATTTCGTAGACGAAGTTGCGGAGGACTTGCCCGCCCAGCGGCGTGTGGGTCACTTCCGGGTGGAACTGCACGCCGAACAGCGGACGGTCGCGGTGGCGCACGGCGGCGACGGGGCAATCGGGTGTGCGCGCCAGGCTGACGAACTCCGGTCCGATGTCGGAGACCGCGTCGCCGTGGCTCATCCACACCGATGTTTCCGCCGGCAGGTGCGCCAGGATGCCCTCGGCGTGGTCGACGTGCAGGCGGACGCGGCCGAACTCGCGCACCGCGCCGGGCCGCACCGCCCCGCCCAGCAGCTTGCAGGCGACTTGCAGGCCGTAGCAGATTCCGAGTATCGGCTTGCCCAGGTTGAAGATGCGCGGGTCGCAGGTCGGCGCGCCGGGTTCGTACACGCTTGCGGGCCCGCCGGAGAGGATGATTCCGCGAATCTCGGGGCGAGCCAGCTTCTCCACCGGTGTCTGCGGGGCGAAAAGCTCGCTGTAGACGTGGTTCTCGCGCACGCGGCGCGCGATGAGCTGCGCGTACTGAGCGCCGAAGTCGAGGATCGCGATGGTTTCTCGGGATTCCATAGTGAATCCCTACCGGCCGCGCCGGCTGCGGTCAACCCTCGATCGTGATGCGCGGGGCGTTGCCCGGGCGCGCGGGCGGGAACGTGCGCGTCGCCGCGGGCGGCGCGGCGGCGGCGCGTGGAGCGGCGGGCGTCGCGCCGCCCGGCACGTCCATGCCCCACAGCGACAGCACCAGCGGCGCCAGCCACGCCAGGTTGGCCACAGCGCCCAGGTCGTTCGCCAGCAAGGCGGCGCTGCACACGGCGAGCAATCCGCCGATCAGATGCTGGGTTCCGTTGCGACCGCCGACGAGGATCAGCACGGCCAGGCCGACGCTCACGAGACCGGCGAGGCCCTTCACGATGCGGCGAATCAGCACGAGGCGATCTGCGGAAGTCTGCTCCCCGCCTAGCCACAGCGCCCACGGCGACGTGTGTGCGGACGGCTCGCGATCGGTCGTCAGCCACGTCGCCTCGGCCACGGTGCGAACCGCGCTCAGCAGGCGCTCGACGTATGGTTGCCGCGCGAGGGCGTCGCGGTAGTCGGCCTGAAGCACGTCGCGCGCCGCCGGCGCCCCGGAGACCTCGCGATACAGGGCCTCATTCGGCTTGATGTCGGCGCTGGTCTGGACCGCGGGACGAGCGCCCTGCGCCGCCCGCGTCTTTACGGCGGCGCGCTCGGACTCGACCAGGAATTTCCACAGCATCGCTTTGAAGTCGGCGGCGGGTGCAGGCTCGGCGCTGCGCGCGAGCGTCACCGCGCCGTCCTCTGCCAGCGTGGCCGAGTACTTCGGCGACAGACCGGCGGCCTTCAAGGCCCCATCAGCGCGAGGGATGGCCGGGGCGGTGAGCCACGTCAGGCCGGTCAGCAGCGCGGCGACGCCGCCCGCGAATCCGACGATCGCCCCCAGCCCGGCGATGCCGCGCCGCAGGAAAAACGCAATCACGATGGGCAGCGCCAGCCACGCCCACGGCCACGCAGCCCCGGCGAAGACCAGCAGAAACGCGGACAGCAGCCCGCCGACGCCCGGCAGCAGCGCGAGCGCCACGCTCCAGGCCAGCAGCGCCGTGGGCAGCATGATGTCAGGTTGCGTCAGGCACTCGACCGCGCCGGGGAAAACGGTGAACAGTACGAACATGGTCAGGCCGATCGCCGTGGAATGCAGCCGCGCGCCGATCACCAGCAGCGCGAGCAGCGTGAGCACGTAGAGCGCGCCGTTCACCAGCCGCACCGCACCGAGGTCGGCCGTCTCCCACCACGCCTGGCCCTGCCATTTTTCGCGGGTGGCCAGCGACAGCTTTACCAGCGTGTTGTCGTTGGTCGGAACCATCGGCGGTAGCAGCCGCAGGCCGCCGGCCTGCGCGACGTACAGCAGCGGCGAGCGACTCTCGTGCCCCGGCTGATCGCCGTAGGGCAGCTTCCCGCGCTCGGCGACGTGCAGGCCGCCCAGCACGGCGTCGCGCGCGCCCGCCGACGTCGGCGCGTTAACAATGGTCGTGAAGCCCAGCCCCAGGCCGGCCAGCACCAGCGCCAGCATGGCCCCCTCGGACACGTTACAGTCGCCGGCGACGGCGCGGCGCGAGAACACCAGCAGCGCGCCGCGCAGGAGCCAATAACCGGAGATGCCCGCGAGCAGTGCATAAGACCACCACTGCCACGTGTGCCCCGTGTTCGCCAGCGGCACGGCCGCCGTCGGCCCGCGGAACAGCAGCAGCAGCGCCGCCAGCGCCAGCATCACGCCGTCCAGATTGCGGACCGACCAGAGCGGCTGCCCGCGGAAGCTCAGCATCAGAATGACGACGACGGCGAACCAGTGCAGCGACGGCCCGGCCAGATCGGGGTAGAAGGCGATCCCCGGGCGCTCCATCGGCGTCGCGCCGAGGCGGCCGGCGGGCGCAGCCTGCGTCGCGGCGGGCTCGGGTTGCGGCTGCGGCGACGGCGACTCCGCGGCGGGCGGCGCATCCGGCGGCGGCGTGGGCGCTGCGCTGGGGGTCGGGGCTGGCGCGGGATCGTCCTGCGCCGCGCACAGGTTGCCGCCGAACAAAGCGACGGCGACGACCGCCAGGGGGAGAATCAGCCACGTCCGGTGCGGATGAGTCGCTTTCATTGCTGCTTGCTCGCTCGATAGACGGGTGGCGGCTCGCGTCCGGGCCAACTGCGGTACGCGCAGCGCGCCGTCGCCCACGGATCGTACCCGCGTCTGCGCCTGCGGTGTAGCCGCGCGACGGAACAACTCGGCGCTCCACAACTTTTGACCGCAGGCCGCCGCTTCGATCACTTGGCGAGAGCCCGCGGCACTCGTACACTGCCCATGCTGGCCAGGTCGGCGAGGCATCTCGGTACGCGGAACGTCACACGGTCGCAGTCGAACTCGCGCCGGAGGATCGAGGGCGGCGGCTTGCCGCACCCGCTCACCTGAGTTCGGCGTCGCCGGCGGAATGTTCTCGCTTTCCGGCTCGCACCGCGGACGAATACGCGCATCTTCCAGAACCGCTTCAGGTGACATATGAGCGACACCCCGGCTGCCAACGGCAAGGACTTCGGCGAATTCGAACTTCTACGGCGGCTGACGGAGGCCTGCGGCGTGCCGGGCCGCGAGGAGCGCATTCGCGAACTCGTGCTTGCGGAGACGCAGGGGCTCTGGGACGAGACGCGCGTCGACAACATGGGCAACCTGATCTGCCTGAAGCGCGCCACGCGTGCCCCGCGCAAACCGGCACGGCGAGGCAAGGCGGATGACGCCGCGCAGCCGGACGCCGCACGGTCGCAGCGCGTCATGATCGCCTGTCACATGGACGAGATCGGCTTCTACGTGCGCTATATCGACGAGAACGGCCTGTTGCGCGTGCAGAACGTCGGCGGTTTCGACACGCGCAACCTGTTCGCCCGCCGCGTGCTGGTGCAGGGCCGTCGCGACCTGATCGGCGTCATGAACCCCGTCGGGCGGCCGATCCACCTGGCCAGCGAAGACGAGAAAAAGAAGATTCCGGAGGTCAAGGACTTCTACGTTGACCTCTTTCTGCCCCGGGCACAGGTGCAGCGGCTGGTCGCGATCGGCGATCCCGTCACGCTGATCCAACAGACCGACTTCATCGGCGAAGCGATCTGCGGCAAAGCGATGGACAACCGCGTGGCGCTGTGGACGGGCATCAACGCGATTCGTCGCGTCTTCGGCGACGGCGGCAAGAAAGCGCCGGGCAGCGCGTACGACGTGTATTTCGTCGCGTGCGTACAGGAAGAGGTCGGGTTGCGCGGCGCGGGCACGGCGGCGTTCAGCGTCGATCCGGACATCGGCATCGCGATCGACACGACGCTGTGCTGCGATACGCCGGGCATCAGCAAGGACGACGCCGTCACGGAGTTCGGCAAGGGCGTGGGCGTAAAGGTGCTGGACGGCGCGAGCATCAGCCATCGCGGGCTGTTCGACGAATTCGTGAAGATCGCGCAGACGAAGAAGATCCGGCATCAGATCGAGGTGTTGCCGCGCGGCGGCACGGATGCGGGGGCCGTGCAGCGCAGCCGCGGCGGAACCCGCGCGATCACGCTGAGCGTGCCGACGCGCTACATCCACACGATCACCGAAGCGGTGCACAAACAGGATGCACGGGCGGCGGTCGATCTGTTGGCGGCGTGGCTGAGCGCGTAGGGGCGCGACGCAGATATACCGGTGCGTTACTGGTCGGCGTGGTGAACGGGTCGCACAGGCCGGGAGGCCTATGCTCCCTTACGGCAGCACGCGGGCAATCGCCAGATTGCACTTCCGGCGCAGCAGCGGCGCGGCCCTGCGTTCGCGACACCAATGCTCGCAGTTCGTAGTGTTTTCCGCACACAGGCCGCAGACCGTGGCGGCGCAGCCGGTTAGAATCCCCGCGATGTCCGACGCGCTCTACTTTCTCGCGGTCGCCGCCGCTGCGGCGTGCTTTGCGCGCGTCGAGATTCACATCGAAGGCCCGGCCGGCTGGGCGGGCAATCTGCCGACGTGGCGGCTGGAGAATCACTGGCTGTGCCGGTTGTTCCCGGGGCGGCCGCTGACCGGCTATCACCTTTGGATTTTGACATTCATGGCGGTGGTCGCGCACCTGCCGTTCGCGTTCGGCTTGCCGTGGAGCTGGCGGGCGGAGATGCGGTCGATCGCGTTCCTGCTGTTTTTCTGGGTGCTCGAAGACTTCATGTGGTTCGCGTTCAACCCGCACTTTGGGCTGCGGCGGTTTCGCCCGGAGCACATCGCGTGGCATCGCCGGGCGTGGTGGTGGATCGCGCCGCGCGATTACTGGATCGGTCTGGCGCTGGCGGTGGCGCTCTACATCGGCAGCCGGCACCAGGAAAAAATCATCTACGTCGCGATGGCGCGATAAGGCACATGGACACTGCCTGGGCCTCATGGGCGGAGCGGACACTCCGCCCGCTCCCCCGACAACCACGCGCGGGCAGCATGCCCAATTCACCCAACTCGAGATGCAATCAGCATGACGTACTACACTAGACGCGCCGAACGTTGCGGCGAGGAACGCGCGTGAGCCATGCCAGTCCCGATTATCCCACGGCGGTCGGCACGACCGCCGCGCCTGCGGAGAAACCTGGCAATGAAGCCTATGCCGCCTGGCTCGCCGCGCACCGCAAGTCGGTCGAGGGCGCCCGCGCCGCGCAGGCCGCCGTCGAGTCCCGCTGGTCGCTGGCCCGCCTCGGCGTCTTCGTTCTGACCATCATTGTCTGGTACTTCGCCTCCGGCTCGGTCTGGTTCGGGCTTCTCGCGATCTTCGGCGGCATCGCGATCTTCATCGCCAGCGTGCGAATTCACCAGCGCGAGCACGCGCGACTCCGGGCGCTGGATCGCGAACTCCTGATGATCGATGAGTCTGCGCGGCGCGCCGCCGGAGAGGTCGTTCTGATCCGCTCCCGCGAGCGCCCGCCGGATGAAGCCCGCCCGA
Organism: uncultured Planctomycetales bacterium; assembly: GCA_964631045.1. GTDB lineage: Bacteria > Planctomycetota > Phycisphaerae > UBA1845 > Fen-1342 > CAZVWB01. The sequence continues at coordinate 109,111 of CAZVWB010000002.1, read as the reverse complement.
TCGCAACGGTTGCGGGCGACCTCGCCGGTGCATGGCCCCTGACGGAGCAGGAGCGCGACGACCTGGACCTTTACAGCCCGCCGGTCGGCCTGTTCGGCCTGCTGAATCGCACCTCAACCGACGGCGGGGCGCGGCGGCTTCGCGACGTGCTTGAGAATCCGCTCATCGACGCGACGCTGCTCTCGGCGCGGCAGGCGGCCGTGCGCTGGCTGGCGGAGCAGCATGCGGCGCGCCTGGGGTTGATGGCCGCCGCCGGCAGCCTGCGGCCCGAGCCGCGCACGCTGCGATTGCTGGCCGCGGCGCTGGAGAACGCGGGGCAGCCGCTGACCGTGGCGATCCCGTTGTCGTTTCTGCGCGTCTTCGGCGTCGTAAGCGGGGTCGCAGCGCTGGCCATGCTGGCGCCGGTGGCGATCGGGCAGTTTACCTGGGGGCTGCCGCTGGTCGTCCTGCTGATCGTCAACGGGGTGCTCTTCTATCGCGTGCGCGGTCCGGTGCGCGCGGCGCTCGATGCCTGGCAGAACGTGCAGGCGCCGCTGCGCGGGCTCGCGGCCTGCGCCGATGTCGCCGCCCGCGATCTTCCGGCCGACGGCGTGCTCGGAGCGATCCGCACGCGGCTCTCCGCGGCGGGCCGCGCCGATGTGTTGCCGGCGCTGGCGGCCCGCAGCGGGTTTACGGAGCATGGAGGCGCGGTACACGAATTTTTCAATGTCGCCTGCCTCTTCGACGTGCACATCGCCGGCGCGCTGCTGCACGTCGCCGTGCCGGCGCGCGCCGCCGTGATCGATGCGCTGGACGCTCTCGCGGAGCTTGAAGCACTGGCCAGCCTGGCCGCCTTCGCCGCCGAGCAACCCATCGCCTGCTGGCCGGAGTTCGCGCCGGACGCGGGCCTGATGATCGAAGGGGGGCGGCATGTGTTTCTGCCGCCCGCGGCCGCGGTCGCAAGCGGGCTCTCGCTCTCGCGCGACTCGCGCGTCTGGGTCGTGACCGGTTCGAACATGGCGGGCAAGAGCACGTTCCTGCGAATGTGCGCCGTCAACGTGTTGCTCGCGCAAGTCGGCACGACCGCAATCGCGGCGCGGATGCGCCTTCAGCCGCTGCGACTCATGAGCGATCTGCGCGTGCGCGACAACCTGACGCGGGCGGAGAGCTACTTCCTGGCGGAGGTCCGCCATCTGCGCCGCATGGTGGTTCCGCCCGCCGGCCCCGCGCCGATCTTCGGGCTGATTGACGAACCGCTGCGCGGCACGAACTCGGCCGAGCAGGTCGCCGCGAGTCTGGCGGTGCTGGAGCACCTGATCGCCTGCGGCGATTTCTTCATCGTGGCCACGCACGATCACAAGCTGACCGAACTCGCCGCGACCGCGGCGCACGCACTGAACTTCCACTTCGAAGAGAACCTGACCGAAAGCGGCATGTCGTTCGACTACCGCCTGCGCGAAGGCCCGGCCCGCACGCGGAACGCCTTGCGCGTACTGGAGCGCGAGGGCTTCCCGCCGGCGCTGATGCAAAGCGCCCGGCGCTGGCTCTCGGAGACCGACGCGGCCGAGGCGCCGGCGTCGCGCCGCGCGTAGGGACGGCCCGTCGCACCGCGGCGCGGCGCGATGATTTCGCGGACCGCCGCTACTTTCGCCAATTCCCATGCCGCGGAGATTCGATACTCCTCACGGGCGATTCCGCGCCTCGGGGAGCACGCGCATGAATCTCAATGAGCTGGTTATCGGCCACGTGATCGGCGTTCGCGGCGACACGGTCGACGTGCAGATCTGCGTGGAAGACCTGCACATCGCGTACGGCAAGAAGCTCTATCACGTCGGTCGGCTCGGTACGTACTGCACGATCCCGATGGTCGACAGCACGCTGATCGGCTACGTCACCAGCGTCGGCGTGCGCGGGGAGCTCGAGCCGCGTCCGCTGCCGGCGGCGCCGCGGCGAATCGCGATGGAAGTGCAGCTCCTGGGCACGGCCAAGGGCAACAAGTTCCGCCGCGGCGTGAACGAGTATCCGACGCTGGGCGATCCGGTGCAGATCGGCGTCGACGAAGATTTCGCCATTATCTTCGGCACGTTCGACGAGATGGCCGCCAGCAAGGACGCACATCCGCGGGCGTTCTCGATGGGTCGCTACGCGGTCGACACCGACTTCGAAGTCCGCGTGCTCGGCAAGGAGTTCTTCAGCAAGCACGTCGCCGTGATGGGCAACAGCGGCTCGGGCAAGTCGGTGACGACGGCCAAGATCGTACACGAAGCCCTGCGGCTGCCGCACGCGCAGGTCGTGATGTTCGACATGCACGGCGAGTATCTCTCGGCCTTCAGCGACGAGAACGACAATCCGCTGCCGAACGTAACGTATCTCTCCGACCGCAACCTGCTGCTGCCTTACTGGATGTTGCGATACGAGGAATTCGAGCAGGTCTTCATCGACAGCACCGACCCGTTGAACGTCAACGCCCAGAAAATCTTCCTGCGGCAGGCGTTCGAGAAGCTCAAGCACCCGGCGGCCGAGGAGCTCGATCTGACGTGCGAGTACAACGTCGACACGCCCATCTACTACCCGATCGAGAACCTGAAGACCTATGCCGAGAACATGAATCAAGCCCGCTTCGTGTTGAACACGCAGAACTACGCCTTCGCGCGGCTGCCCCATCGCACGCTGCCGCCGGATGAGCAGGAAAAGCTGCTCATGACGCGCCGCATGGAGTTCAACCAGGGCAACCCCGAGGGCGAAGTGCCGCACGCGTCGTTCTACGGCCGGCTGCTGGGGCTGGTGAATCAGCTTGAGAATCGCCTGTCGGACCGCCGCTACGACTTCCTGCTGCGGCCCTTCGATCAGGTGGCGCGCAACCCCGACCTGGGCCCGGCGCTGCGCCGCGAGCTGACGCCCGGCCGGCTCAGCCAGAGCGCTGCCGCGGTTATTCGCCAGATCCTCGGGCGGCTGACGAACCCGCGCAAGAACCTGACGATCATCGATCTGTCGGGGCTGCCCTTCGACGTGGTGGACATCACCGTCGCGACGATTACCCGCGCCCTGTTCGACTTCAATTTCTGGTCGCCCGTCGAGGTGCGCCAGCCGGTGCTGATGGTGTTTGAAGAGGCGCACAACTACCTGCCGCGCGTGATGCGCGAGGGCCGCCGCACCTTCGCCCGCGATGCGGTGGAGAAGGTCGCCAAGGAAGGCCGCAAGTACGGCGTCTCGGCCATGATCGTCAGCCAGCGGCCGAGCGAACTTTCCGAAACGGTGCTCAGCCAGTGCAACAGCATGGTGCTGATGCGGATGAACAACCCCGACGATCAGAACTACGCGTCGCGGGTGGTCAGCGACCAGTTCCGCAGCCTGATCGACGTGCTGCCCGCGATGCGGCCCGGCGAGGGCTTCATCATCGGCGACGCGGTGCTGATGCCGATGCGCACGCTGATCGACTTGCCGCCGCGGCTGCCGCGCAGCAGCGACATGGACTACTTCAAGCTCTGGCACGCCGGCACGGAAGGCGGAAACGTCGAACGGATCATCGATCGCTGGTGGCGGCAGGATCGCTCAGCGATGAACGCCGCACCGGCGGAAGCGGCCGGAGCGGCGCGCGGCGGAGCGAACGGACACGGGACGTTTGTCGCGACGACCGGGCGCGGCAGCGGGGCCGGGTTGTCCGACTCGGCCCGCAAGCTGGCTGACCTGGCGATGCTGCTGGCGGGGTCGTCGTCGACGCTACCAGGGGATGCTGAGGCTCCGGCGGAGTCGTAGCCGCGGGCTCTGCCGCGCGGCTATGGGACGCGGGATTCCGGAAGCTGGTGGCGTGATCGCCGGCGCCTGACGCCCGCGCCGGTCGGTTTGTCAAAATAGGTAAGTCGCCGAGCGACGATCACGTCGCGCGCGCTTACCCCATACGCTGCATGCCGTTACGTTGCAACGGCCATTCCCGTACGGTCGGCTCGGTAGCGGTTGCATCCCCATCCGCTGCGCGGTGACGGCGCGCGAAACCTCAACAGGTTGTGCAAGTTCTCGGACCCCGCCGGCGAGATTTCGCGCGCTCTTTTCGACTTGACATAGGTAATTTTAACGGCGATAGTGGAGCGAGTGAGAGTTGCCGCAAAAGCGGATAGGAAATTCCGGAGGAGGAAGGGCACTCCACTCGCACTTGGGCTGGCTTCGCTGCTGGTCGCCGCACGTTCAAGTTCTTAGCTTTCGCAGCGAAGTTGAAAACCGTCAATCGAAGCGTTCGGCTTTTTCGCGATTGCGCTCGCGAACACCCGGAGAGCACCTGGCCCAACCTGGTTCGGAGTCTGGTTCCGCTTCGACGCGGAGCACGGAGAAAGCGCCAAATCGAAACGCTGAGAACATCCGCGAGCCGTAAGACCCGCGGATTCGGGAGTCAGGAAAGGACGTTTCACTTCTCAATTCTTCTTTCAGGAAAGGGAGAACGCATGCAGGCAAACCGGAAGTTGTGTACAGCGCTGCTCGCGTGCACATGCACGCTGGCCGCGGCCTTTTCGGCCATGGCCGACAGCGCCCGGACAGTGAAGGTCACTGTCCGCGGCGCCGACGGCGCGCCGGTCCCCGGCGCTCAGGTGCTCGTCCGCGAAGATCTCGCGATGCGCACCGAGTACAAGGCCGATGAGAACGGCGTCGTCGAGCTGGCGCTGAACAGCAGCAAGCTCCAGGCCGTCGTCAAGGCCGAGAACATCGAGACCACGATCCAGATGATGGTGCCGGAAGGCGTGGACGCCGTCACGGCCACCGTCGGCAAGGTCGACTTCGCCACCGTCGTCGCGGACGGCGCCCAGACCGGGCTGCTCTCCGGCGCGACGACCGGCGCGAAGGCCGAGCAGGCCACCGTCGGCCGCCTGACGAGCACGTCGGCCACCGCCGAGAAGGCGGCGAAGGCCGGCACGTTCCGCAGCGCCGCGGCGCAGACGCCCGCTCAGGACGGCGGCATCGCCGGTCCCGGCGGCGTGCTCTGCACGCAGGGCGCGGGGAACTGCCAGGCGTTCGACACGGTCGACGCCAACACCAGCAACGTCATCAACTTCATCTGCGCGGACGACTTCAACCCGGCGACCAGCGGCAATGTCACCGACATTTGCTGGTGGGGCGCCTACCTGCCCGCCAACCCGGGCATCGACGCCTTCCGCGTCTGCTACTACAACGACGCTGGCGGCGCTCCGGGCGCGCTGATCGCCTGCTTCACGCAGGGCGTCGACCTGACCGTCGGCGGTCCGGTTGACACCGGTCAGCTCGTCGCCGGCATCGCCCCGATCTTCGAGTTCACCGGCACGCACGCCGCGGTCGCCGTGACCGCCGGTCAGTGCTACTGGATCGAAATCACCAACGATCAGGGCATCATCGGCGCGACGTGGTTCTGGGAGCAGTCGTTCGGCGGCAACCTGCGCGCCATCCAGAGCGGCGGCATCCTGGCCAACGACCTGTCGTTCTGCGTCAACGTCGGCCTGGGCGATCCCTCGATCTGCCTGCCGCCGCCGCCGACCAACGACAGCTGCGCGACGCCGGAAGCCATCGCGGGCGAAGGCACCTTCGCGTTCGACAACTCGGCTGCGACGACCGACGGTCTGCCGCATGCCTCGTGCCTGGCGTTCGGCCTCGATCAGATCGAGAACGACGTCTGGTTCTGCTGGACCGCTCCGTGCACCTCGCTGGTCCGCATCGAGACTTGCGGTCTGACGGGCGTGGACACCCGCATCGCCGTCTACGACGGTTGCCTGGTTTGCCCGCCGACCGACCTCGAGAAGCTGGCGTGCAACGATGATTCGTGCGGCCTGCAGTCGCGCGTGTCGTTCAACGCGGTTGCCGGTCAGACCTACATGATCCGCATCGGCACGTTCCCCGGCTCGAGCGGCGGTCTCGGTCAGTTCAGCATCGCCTGCGTCGTGGTCGTCGACCTGTGCATGCAGCCCCCGGGCAACTGCCAGGACTTCAGCGACGTTGACGCCAACACCAGCAACGTCATCAACTTCATCTGCGCGGACGACTTCAACCCGGCGACCAGCGGCAATGTCACCGACATTTGCTGGTGGGGCGCCTACCTGCCCGCCAACCCGGGCATCGACGCCTTCCGCGTCTGCTACTACAACGACGCTGGCGGCGCTCCGGGCGCGCTGATCGCCTGCTTCACGCAGGGCGTCGACCTGACCGTCGGCGGTCCGGTTGACACCGGTCAGCTCGTCGCCGGCATCGCCCCGATCTTCGAGTTCACCGGCACGCACGCCGCGGTCGCCGTGACCGCCGGTCAGTGCTACTGGATCGAAATCACCAACGATCAGGGCATCATCGGCGCGACGTGGTTCTGGGAGCAGTCGTTCGGCGGCAACCTGCGCGCCCTCCAGAGCGGCAACATCCTGCTGAACGACCTGTCGTTCTGCGTCAACGTGGGCCTGGGCGATCCGGCGATCTGCCTGCCGCCGCCGCCGGCCAACGACAGCTGCTCGACGCCTGAGCCGATCACCGGCGAAGGCAACTTCGCGTTCGACAACTCGGCTGCGACGACCGATGGCCTCCCGCACGCTTCGTGCCTGGCGTTCGGTCTCGACCAGATCGAAAGCGACGTTTGGTTCTGCTGGACGGCCACCTGCTCGACGACTGTGCGGATCGAGACCTGCGGTCTGACGGGCGTGGACACCCGCATCGCCGTGTACAACGGCTGCGGCGTCTGCCCGCCGACTGATCTCGAGAAGCTGGCGTGCAACGACGACTCGTGCGGCCTGCAGTCGCGCGTTTCGTTCACCGCCGTCGCCGGTCAGCAGTACCTGATCCGCCTGGGCGTGTTCCCCGGCTCGACGGGCGGCATCGGCCAGTTCAACATCACCTGCGTCAACATCGTGAACCTCTGCACGCAGCCGGTCGGCAACTGCCAGGATTACATCACGGCGGACGCCAACACCAGCGACGTGCTGAACTTCATCTGCGCGGACGACTTCAACCCGGCGACCAGCGGCAATGTCACCGACATCTGCTGGTGGGGCGCCTACCTGCCCAACAACCCGGGCATCGACTCGTTCCGCGTCTGCTACTACGCCGACGCGGGCGGCGCTCCGGGTGCGCTGCTCTGCTGCTTCACGCAGGGCGTTGACCTCGTCGTCGCGGGTCCGGCGGACACCGGTGATCTGGTTGCGGGCATCGCCCCGATCTACGAGTACACCGGCACTCACCCGCCGTGCGCCGTGACCGCCGGTCAGTGCTACTGGATCGAGATCACCAACGACGCCGGCATCATCGGCGCCACCTGGTTCTGGGAGCAGTCGCTCAGCGGCAACCTGCGCGCGATTCAGAGCGGCACCATCCTGGCCAACGACCTGGCGTTCTGCGTCAACGTCGGCCTGGGCGATCCGAACGGCTGCCTGCCGCCGCCGCCGGCCAATGACGATTGCGTCAACGCCGAGCCGCTCGTCGGTCCGTTCCCGATTCTGGCCAGCGGCAGCACCGCTGCGGCGACCGCGGATCCGGAAGCGATCTTCTGCGGCACGTCGGTCACGACCGGTGGCGTGTGGTACACCGTGGTCGGCACGGGCAACACGATGACCGCGACGACCTGCGACGGCACCGATCCCAACGCCAACGCCACGTACGACACGAAGATCAGCGTCTACTGCGGCGATTGCGCCGCGCTGACCTGCGTGGCCGGCAACGATGACAACTGCCCGACCGGCACGAACGGCCTGTTCACCACGATTTCGTGGTGCTCGCAGGCGGGTGCGACCTATCGCATCTTCGTGCACGGCTTCGGCGCGGCCACGGGTTCGTTCAACATGGTCATCCTGGACGACGGCACTCCGTGCGGCGGCGCAGTCAACTGCCTGCCGACCGGCGCCTGCTGCCTGCCGGATGACAGCTGCGTCGTCACGACCGGCGTCGGCTGCGCCACCCTCGGCGGCGACTATGCCGGCGACGGCGTGCCCTGCGCCACCTTCATCGGCGGCCAGGAGTACTCGTCGGGTATCGTCAACGTCGCGATTCCGGATTCGCCGGGCGGCCCGGTCAGCTCGACGCTGATCGTCCCCGACTCGAACCCGATCGACCTGAACGAGATCCAGATCGGCGTGCTGATCCCGCACACCTGGCAGGGCGACCTGGTCGCGACTGTCACCAGCCCGCTGGGCACGACCGTGACGATCATCGATCGTCCGGGCTTCCCGACGTTCGGCGCTGGCTTCAGTGCGGACAACTTCGGCAACCCGATTTCGGGTGAGAAGTTCATCGTGTCGATGGATGCGGTCCAGGGTCCGTACAGCGATCCGGCTGTTGCGGGTCCGGGTATCGCGAACGTCACCGGCAAGTGGCTGCCCGAGAACGGCAACCTGAACGACTGGGTCGGTCAGGACAAGGCCGGCACCTGGACTCTGACGGTCCAGGACTTCGCCGGCGCCGATGTGGGCACCATCGTCGAGTGGTGCGTGATCAAGAAGGGTGCGACGATCCCGACCTGCCCGCTGTGCGCGGGTGAGCGGGGCGACACCAACTGCGACGGCAATGTCGACTTCTTCGACATCGATCCGTTCCTGCAGGCCCTCTTCGATCTGCCGGGTTACCTGGCGACGTACTGCGGCGGCGACATCTGCGCGGCGGACATCGATTGCTCGGGTCAGGTCGACTTCTTCGACATCGATCCGTTCCTCGATTGCCTGTTCAGCAGCTGCCCGCCGTGCCCGTAATTCGACTGCGATCAGACATCGTCTGACGTAGCCCGAGTTGCATGAAACCCGCAGGCCGTCGGAGCAATCCGGCGGCCTGCGGCGTTTTTGAATACACAATGGCGAATGGCGAATGGCGAATTTCCGATTCACCCGCCGTGTGTATCCGCGTGCAGCGGGTCGTTCTGGCCACGGATGAAGCGCGCAGGACGCGTCGATTGCGCGCGGAGCGTGCGCAAAACATCCGCGAAGTGCGCGCGGAGTGTCCGCAAAACGTCCGCGGAGTGCGCGTGGAGTGCTACCAGGTTTGCCGCGGTTCGGCCCTGCAGCCGGCGGATTATCATCTGATCGCGTTCGCAGCGAAGGAGGGCGCGACATGATCGTCGCCGTTGTGTCGGACCTGATTTTCGAGTCCAAGATCAGCGCCACCGCCGGCGTCGTCGGCGCCGCCGTCCGCGTCGTGCGATCGCTCGCTGCGGCCGAGGCGCTGGAGCCGGGGGCTGCCGCGCTGATCATCGACATGAATCTGCCCGCCGGCGACCCGCTGGCTTACGTGCGCGGCCTGCGCGAGCGCCGCCCGCGGCTGCCGGTCGTGGCATTCGTTTCGCACGTGCAGACCGAGCTCATCCGCGCCACTCGCGCCGCTGGCGTGACCAATGTCCTCGCAAAGTCCGCCTTCACGACCCAACTCGCGGACCTTCTGCGCGAGCTCAGCCGCGCCCCTGAATCGCAAATTCCTGACAGCCCTGCTTGACTCCTGTGGGAGTGCTGTTACACTCCTATGAGAGTGTTGCGGAGGTGGTGCAAGTGGCGAAACAAGGCAACGCTGGCGACAAGCCGGACGCGACTCTCAAGATCCCGCGGGAGTTGTTTGATCGACTCACCGAACTGATCGATGGTACGGGATTCCGCAGTGTGACCGAGTTTGCGATCTACGTTCTTCGCGACATCGCGGCCGGCGGCAAGCTCGACGCCAAGCAGGACGGTTTCACCCAGCGCGAGATCGAGCTGGTGCGCAACCGCCTGAGAGCGCTCGGCTACATCGAATAGCGAATCCACCAGCGGTCGCCGGGCCCGCAGGCGGCGCCGCGGCGCGGCGCGCCCCGCTCGGGGTGCGCGCTGCGGAGCCGCGACTCGACGAGTCGCTTTCCGACAAAGACAAACCCAACGGAGACCCGTGCGATGCGGAGACCATCCACGGCGGCGGCGACCTCGCGCGCTCGCGCCGCCGCTCCAGAACCGAACCGACGAGAGACGCCGAATCGCGACGCGCTCGGCAGGCTCTTCGCTCAGTTGGATTGCTGGTCGCGTCCCATTCCCCCGACGACCCTGCGCCGTTGTTTACAGCGGCTGCGCGCGCCGCGAGGCGACTACACGCAGCACGCCGCCTTCGATCCCGCGTGCTATCGGCGAAATCGGCTGCACGTCGGTCCGCACTACGAGGCGCTGATTCTCTGCTGGCGGAGTGGGCAACGCAGTCCGATTCACAATCATGCCGGCTCCGCGTGCGGCGTGCGCGTGCTCCAGGGTGTGGCGAGCGAGACGATCTTCGAGACGAGCTTGTGTGGACTGGTGTATCCGGTCCGCACGCGACACCTGCCCACCGGCAGCGTCACGGCCTCGTTTGACGCGGACATCCACCAGATGGGCAACTTGCAGCCCGGCGGTGTCGATCTAATCACGCTGCACATCTACTCGCCGCCGCTGCGATTCATGCATTTGTACTTTCTCGGCGACGCCGTCATCGGCGAGGCGGGGGATGCGCTCGCGGCTGCGGTTGCGGCCAGGCGCGTGCGCGGCCGCACCGGCGCGATCCAGCGGGCGCTCTCTGACGTTCGACTTCGCGCCAAGCAACTCGCACCGCGCGCCAGCCGCGCGATGGCGGGAGGTCGATCATGACGCCGCGAGTCGCCATCGTCGGCGGCGGCGCGAGCGGCACGCTGACGGCCGCCGCGTTGCTGCGCACCGCCCGGCGGCCGGTCGAGATTTTGCTGGTCGAGCGGACCGGACGGTTTGGTCGCGGCCTGGCGTATTCCACGCCGCGGCCGGAGCACGTCTTGAATGTGATCGCCGGCCGCATGAGCGCACTGCCCTCGGAACCGGATCATTTCGTTCGTTGGCTGCGCGACCGCGACCCGGCCGCGGATGCGCATACGTTCGCGCCACGCGGCATGTATGGCGAGTACCTGCGGGAAGTGCTGCGCGCGGCCGAGACTTCCGCCGCGCCGGGAGTGCGAATGACGGCGGACGCTGGCGAGGTCTCGGCGATTCGCCCGTCGCCCGACGGCCGCCTGAGTCTCGACATGGCCAGCGGCTCGGCGGCGGCCGATGCCGTGGTTCTGGCGATGGGAAACGCGCCGCCCTCTGATCCGCCGCTGCAACGCGGCAGCTTCGCATCAGGCGTGTGCTACGTCCGCAACCCGTGGCGTGCAGATCCGCTTGCAGGAATCGCCGCAGATGACGCGATTCTGATTCTCGGTGTGGGGCTCACCGCGGTCGATGTCGTCGCCGATCTGTACGCTCGCGGTCATCGCGGGATGATCACAGCGGTTTCGCGACGCGGCCTGATGCCGCTGCCGCACGCGCCGAATGTGCAACCACACGACTCGAACGGGGCATATTCGGACGCGAACACCGTTCGTGGCCTGCTCCGCGTCTTTCGCAAGTTGGCGAACGACTCCCGGGTCGGCGGCTGGCGCGCCGTCCTGGATGGATTCCGCCCGCACATCGCCGGGCAGTGGCAGCGGCTGAGCCTCGCCGAACAGCGCCGCTTTCTCCGCCACGTGCGTCCGTTCTGGGACATCCACCGTCATCGCGTCGCCCCGCAGGTGCACGAGATCATCACATCGCTGATACGGAACGGACGACTCAAGGTGCTGGCGGCACGGCCGGTCGCCTATCGTGAGATCGAGCGCGGCGCACGCGCGGACATTCCCGCCGCGCTGGGGCGCGCTGCGGTCGTAACGGTGCGTCCGCGCGGCCGCGACTACGAAGTCGACTGCCTCGCCGCGCGCGTCATCAACTGCACCGGCCCGGCTGCGACGGTGCGCAGTGCGGAGCACCCCTTGATCCATCGTTTGATCGCCGACGGTCTGGCCCGCGTGGATCCGCTCGGGCTCGCCCTCGACGTCGACGCCCGCGGGGCGGTCCGCCGCGCGGATGGCGAGGCTGCCGGCAACATCTTTGCTATTGGTCCGCTTCGGCGCGGGCTGCTCTGGGAATCCACCGCCATTCCCGAGATCCGCGTCCAGGCCGAATCGCTGGCCGCGGAGCTTCTCGCCCTGCCGTACTTTCGCTGACGGCGCCGCGCCCGCACAATCCGCGCCATGCCGGAGCAATTGCAGTCGATCCTGGTGATCTTCGGCGGCGCGCTGGCGGCGGCGTGGCTGCTGCGCTTCGCGCACGCGCCGCCGATCATCGGCTACTTGTGCGCCGGAATCGCCATCGGCCCGTCGGGGCTCAGCCTGCTGCACACCGGTGGCGGGCACGATCCGCTGCACTTCTTCGCCGAACTCGGGCTGGTGCTGCTGCTGTTTACCGTCGGGCTGGAGCTCTCGCCCGAGCCGCTGATGCGCTCAGGCCGCCGCCTGCTGCTCGCGACCGGCTTGCAGACCGGCGTCACGGCGCTGGCAGCGGCGGCGATCGCGTCAGTCTCGCTGGCCGGCGGCGCGGGCGCGGCGTTGCTGCTGGGCGCGGCGGTGGCGCTGAGCAGCACGGCGATCGTCCTGAAGCAACTCAGCGACCGGGGCGAGACCGACTCCGCCGGCGGCGTGCTGGTGACGGGCGTTCTGCTGCTGCAGGACGTGTTCGTCATCGTGCTGCTGATCCTGCTTCCGATGTTCGCCGACGCCGCGACGATGCCGTGGGGACACGCACTGGGAAAGGCGGGGCTGGCGCTGCTGGCGCTGGTCGGCGTGACCATCGCGGCCCGTTATGCGATTCCCCGCCTCGTAGACGCGATCTTTCGCACCGGCGGGCGCGACCTGATGACGCTGTTCGCCGTCGTGATGGCCTGCGCCGGCGCGTATCTGGCGGCGCTGGCCGAGTGGTCGATGGCGCTCGGCGCGTGCATCGCGGGACTCGCGCTCGCGCAGTGCGATCTGCGGCATCAGTTGCGGGCGGAGATCACGCCGTTTCGCGATGTGTTCAACGCCCTCTTCTTCGTATCGATCGGCGCCCTGCTCGAATTGCGGTTGGTGCTGGCCCAGCCGCTTCTGATGCTCGCGGCCGTCGCCGCCGTGTTGCTGGGAAAAACGCTGATCACGGCGCTGGCCGTGGTTGTGGCGGGGTGGCCGCTGCGTCTGGCCGTCGCGGCGGGGCTGGGGTTGTGCACGATCAGCGAGTTTGGCTACGTGCTGGTGAAGGAGGCGGCCGCGGCCGGCCTGCTGCCGCCGGACGCGCTGGGACCGTTTGTCGCCGTTGCGGTCGGGACGATGCTGATCGGCGCGCTGTTCGTGCCCGTGGCCGACCCGCTATCGGCGTGGATCGCGGCGCGCGTCTCGCGCGGCGCGGCGCCTGGCCGCGGAGGATCCGCGGCCATCGCCGCCGGCGTCTCGAAAGGCGGGGGCGCGCCGGGCGGCGCCGCGGCTCCGGCGGCGACCGGCGGCCACGGCTACGACGGGCCGCAGAACCACGTGGTGATTGTCGGACACGGCGTCAACGGGGCGAACCTGGTGCGCGTGCTGCGGCAGACCAGCATCCCGTTTGTCGTGGTCGAGATGAACCGGGCGATCGCCGCGCGCCTGCGGGCCGAGGGCGTGCGCGTCGTCGTGGGCGATGCGACCCGCGCTGCGATTCTGGACAATACCGGGCTGGCGGTCGCGCGGGCGCTGGTCGTGGCGATCGCCGAGGTCGATGCGACCCGCCGCATCGTCGCGGCGGCCCACCACGCCCGCCCCGATCTGTACATTCTGGCGCGGACGCGGTTCGTGCGCGAGCTGGACACGCTCTATGCGCTGGGCGCGCGGCAGGTGGTGCCCGAGGAGTTCGAAACGTCGATCGAGATTTTCGCCCACGTGCTCAAGGAGTTCGCAGTCCCCGACAACATCGTGGATCAGCAGATTCGCCTCGTTCGCGCCGGGCGCTATGGCATGCTGCGCGGCCGCGCGGCCGACCGCACGCTCCGCACCGAGTGGCTGGCGATGATGGAGGCGGTGTTGACGCAGACGTTCCTCGTGCAGGCCGACAGCCCGGCGGCGGGAAGGACGATTCGCACGCTTCGTTTTCGCGCGACGACCGGCGTGACGATCGTGGCCATCACTCGTCGCGGCACGCCGGCCCCCAGCCCGTCGCCGGATACGGTGATCGAGGTGGGCGACGTACTGGTGCTGGTGGGCAGCCACCGGCAATTGGATGCGGCGCGGCAGTTGCTTACGGGCGGCGAAGGTCCGCCGGGGTAGCCGCGCGGGCGGTGCGACGCGGTTTCCGATGGGTTGCGCAGCGCTCCGACGGAGGGTCACCATGCGTTTCGCGGCGATCGAGAGCGGCCTGATTCGCGCCGAGTCCTTCGGGCAGGTGACGCGCTCCGGCGGCACGCCGCAGGAGGACTGGCGCAGCGCCGCCGGGACGCTTTATGACCCGCGCATCTTCGGCCCCAGTGCGGATTTCTCGTGCGAATGCGGCGTGACGCGCGGCGACGGTGGTCAAGTCTGCGCCGATTGCGGCGTGCGCATCGGCGTGGCCGCGGCGCTGCGCGCCACGCGCTTCGGCCACGTGGAGCTGGCCGCCGCGATCCGCCACCCGCTCGACGCGAGCGCGCAGATCACCGCGCTGCCGGTGCTTCCCATCGATCTCCGCACCGGACCGCGGTGGGGGGATGATCTCACGCAACTGTACGACGCGGGGCTCGACGCGAACCAGCGTGCGGCGCGCGCGGCGTCCGCGCTGCCGGAGCTTGAGCGCGCCGTGCGGCATCTGCTCGTCGGCGACGCACCCGACGCCCGCGCCGCCCTGGGCGGTCGGCGCGCGTGCGCGGTGGCCTACTATCTGACGTACGACCCGCTGCTGCGCCGCGAGCAGACCGGCGCCTGGTTGTTCGCGCTGGCCATTTCCTTGAAACTCTAGTCAGACGGGGAGGTGGATTGCGGGCGGCCCCACCCGACCTGTGCCCCAAGTTCTGATCCAGCAGGTGTAAGAGCGGTTGGCCGCACCCGCGCGTGCAGCAAGCTCTTGCCGGAGCACTCCCGCCGCGTCGCCGTCGATGTCGGCGTTCAGGATGTTGCAGCCGGGGTACTGAATCGCGTATTCGACGGGGTCGTTCAGCGCCAGCGTCAGCGGCTCCTTGTCGCTCGCGTCCAGCAGCCCGTCGCAGTTCAGTTCGCCCACCACCCAGTTCTGCGACAGATTGCCGTCCGTGTCGTGGTCGACGTTCTGGTGCACCGGCGCCCCGCCGCCGGTGATCGCGAGCCGCGAATACTGGTTCAGCCCGTTGCCGGTGTACGCCGCGTTTTCCGCCGCACCCAGGTTGGTCACGCTCGACGTGCGGTTGCCGATCGGGTCATAGGCGTATGACCAACTCCACGCCGGCGACCCGCCGCGCGACGCCGAAGTCAGCTCGTTACGGGCATTATACCCGTAACTCAGCGTGTACCCAGCGGAAAACGCCGCGCCCGAGAGCGCCGCCGACGTCCGGCGGCCCAACGCGTCGTTGGCGTAATCGTACCTCGCGATCGGTTAGGCTACACATGTACCATGTACTTGGCGCATGTAACCCAGATAACAAAGTCAACCAGACAGGTAGCGATTATAGTCCTCTTGCGAGTCTCACCGTTCCTGCACGCTCGACTACAATTGTAAAGTGATGCGGATGTCCAAATTCACCATTACTCGTCGTGCGATCAAAAAACACGATCCAGTCGCCATTTGCGTCTCGTGCTTCGACCGAATAGTGGTTAATCTCATAACCGTGAGCCGCAGCGAAGTTCGTTGCTTTGGTAACCGCCTCTGATCGCGTGTACATACCGTCGGCGACTATCCCCCGTGTGGGTACCGCGCATCGTTGCGAACATGCACAACCGAGTATGAGGCAGGTTAGCGGTAATGCCGTACGAAGTACGTAATTCATGGAAGCGTCCCAAGGATCACTGACGTCCGAATGTTGCCTTCCGAATCAAAGGGGCACCGGTACCGCGGTTGCGCCTGGCCGCAGTGCTTATCTCGACGCTCTCTCGCGAATCGCGCCCAAAAGCGAAGCTCGTTACAGCAGTCTTCGGAAGGGGGTCCGCAGTCGCACTTGTCGCATTTTGAGACTAACTTGTCGTAGCAATACACACTATCCCTATACGCCTGACACTCTGCCCAATCCCTGTTCTTAGTCATCCATGCGCTCCACCGCGTTTTGCACGTAGCCCACCCGCTACGCTTCACGCACTTGGCGTAGCGAGCACAGCAGCTGCTTAGCTGACGCTCATGTACCTTTTCATGCCGGGCGATACAGTCGCCATAGCAAGACTCCTCAAGATATGATTCCGTCTTTCCGGTTGCCGAGTTACAAAACGTATTGCCGTGTCCCTTGACCCCAGTATCGCCCTCGTCATCCATGAAGTACGCGTTGCTCCGATGAGCGGTTAGCGAAACGACGATCATGTGCGGTGCGCACGAAGCAAACCCGTCATCCTCGTCGGGATGCTGCCGGCTGGTCCTCCGTCCCTGCCGTGGGCTGTAGTACCAGTCCGCCCAGTGCCCCATTCCCGTCACCGCGTCGAACTCGCGGGTGCTGAAGCGCCAGCGGTTGCTGGTGGCGTAGCTGCCGGTTTCGGAGACGATGCCGCCGTAGGGGTCGTATTCGTACGCCGCGACCACCCGCGACGCGGCCCAGTTGGCCCCCGCCGGCGTCACCGCGGCGTCGCGCCAGTCGACAAGCTGCCCGACGTGGCCGTTCGCGTCGTAGCAGTAGTAGAACATCTTATCGTCGGCCGTCGGATCGCCGCCGGTGGTCGTGCCGCTGGTGTCATACACCGCCAGCAGCCCGCCGATGCCCGCCGCCGCGTCTCGCCCGGCGGACCCGCTGCCAGCGGAACCGCCCCCAGCGGAACCGCCGCCGCCCGACTGCCCGGCGATGTCCAGCCCCCACACATACGTCTTGAGCAGCCGCGCCCGCCCGCCGCTCTCGGTGTCGAGGGCGTCAAGCTCCGCGAGCTGCAACCAGCCGTCCCAGATGTACTTACGAGCGTCCGTCACGATCCAGTCCCCGCCGATCCGCGTGACGGCGCCCGGAGGGGATGTGTCCATAGGCAAAGCGTCGTACCCTATCGAGGGCGCTGACGAGTCTCTACGCCGCACTCGGAACACCGCATCGTCCAGTCATGCAAGGTATAGCCGCAGCGTTCACATAGGCCCAATCGACGACGATATCGACAAAGCACTGTTGGCCACCAAGCAACGAACACGATTCCTGATAGAAGTAGAAACAATGCAACAACCGGAACATCACACC
Organism: uncultured Planctomycetales bacterium; assembly: GCA_964631045.1. GTDB lineage: Bacteria > Planctomycetota > Phycisphaerae > UBA1845 > Fen-1342 > CAZVWB01. The sequence continues at coordinate 92,044 of CAZVWB010000002.1, read as the reverse complement.
AATGATACATGCCGTGAACATTGACTGTATTGCGCCGAATAAACGTGCCGGTAAAGCCGCATCCACAATGCAGCCACTCGCTTCCCATGTACCAAGAATCATCTTGACTACGCTGCCACTCCCGAGTCGCCGCAAGTTGCACGCATAGAACTGGAACACCAAGGGTAACTGTCCACCGCCCGACGGAAATACTCGTTCGAAGCAATGACCCGGCCACTAAACCGACGCAACCGCACAGGCACAGCAGTGACACAATGAAAACAGAAGCATCTGGCCACCCTCGACGGCGGGTTGCGGCAGCTCTTCTAGTTGCGTAGCTTGCGCTTAATCGCATCGCATGCGGCTCCAAAGCCAGGCGTAGTTGCGTCAAATAGCTTGTCTACGGGTACACCGGAAGTGCTACGGAAGTCACCCGGTGCATTGATGTCTCGCTCGTCTGCGATTCCATGCCACCCGATCTCGTGAGCCAACACATTCGCGTAGGTAACGCAGAGGTCTGCTTGGGGACTGTTAAGCTGGCCTAGCAAGTTATCAGTGTTCAGTATGACAATCGGACCGTCGATGCTCGCGAGCGACTTGTTTGGATGTGGCGCAGTTCGATCGAGCTTCACAAGTACACTGAAACCGCCACAGCGAGTCCGAGACTTGCCTCTCGCTGGATCATAGACTTCCTCAGTGAACAGGCTGGGCGAGAGGCCGGGGGGAGCCTTTGCTCCCGCAGGGATTACCTGCGTAGTTTGGCGAATAGTCACGAGTACCCCACACTTGCACTGCGGCGGTAGCGCACAGCATGCGTTGACAATTGTCTGGAGATTATCCAGAATGCACTTCTCATCAAATAATCCCGACTTGGCAGAGCCTGGAGTTGGGTCAGTCCAGGCAATGTCGATGTGCTTTGTGTATTGGCCAAGCGGGTCGATGTGCCGCACCGGAGCATTATTCAGAAAAGAGTAAACAAGAGGATGTGGTCGCTCCTCCAGTGGATCCCGACTCCCCCATCTTCCCGTCTTCGCCTCATACACCCGCGCCGGCCAGTGGCCCAGGCCGGTCACCGCGTCGAATTCGCGCGTGCTGAAGCACCAGCGGTTGCTGGCGGCGTAGCTGCCGGTTTCGGAGACGATGCCGCCGTAGGGGTCGTATTCGTAGGCCGCGACCACCCGCGACGCGGCCCAGTTCGCCCCCGCCGGCGTCACCGCGCTGTCGCGCCAGTCGACGAGCTGCCCGACGTTGCCGTTCGCGTCGTAGCAGTAGAAGAACATCTTGTCATCAGCGGTCGGATCGCCGCCGGTGGTCGTGCCGCTGGTGTCATAGACCGCCAGCAGCCCGCCGATGCCCGCCGCCGCGTCTCGCCCGGCGGACCCGCCGCCAGCGGAACCGCCGCCGCCCGACTGCCCGGCGATGTCCAGGCCCCAGACATACGTCTTGAGCAGCCGCGCCCGCCCGCCGCTCTCACTGTCGAGGGCGTCAAGCTCCGCAAGCTGCAACCAGCCGTCCCAGATGTACTTACGATCGTCCGTCACGACCCAGTCCCCGCCGATCCGTGTATCCACCGTCCGCCGCACCCGGCGGCCCAGGTAATCATACGCGAACCGGTCGACGAGTGCAGTTCGCCCGGCGGCGGGATGACAAGCCGGGCGGCTGGCGACATAGCGTCGGCGGCGTTGAGTCCGCCGGGTTCAAACGGCGGCGTTCAGAATGCGGCGTTCAGGCGGCGGTTTTGACAGGGCGGCGGTCAGCCGGCGACATTGAAACTGTGGCGGTCAGTCCGCGGCGTTCAGCGTACGGCGCTCAGACTGCGGCGTTCTTGCCGCTTGGGCGGCGCCGGGCGGGGGAGCGGCCGTTGGTCGTGGTGCGGGCGCGGCCGTTGGCGGCGGCGCCGGCCAGGGCCGGTTCGCGCGCGTCGGCGCTGAACAGGAACTCGACGCCGACCAGGTAGTTCGGGCCCGCCTGGTTGCAGTGGCGGACGATCGCGTCGCCGTAGCAGCTCAGCTCCGGCTCGTGGATCGCGAGGGTGATTCGCGTTTCCGGGGCGATCGGCCGCTTGATCTGCATCGCCAGCCCGTGGGCGCTGAGATTGTGCATCGTCGCCAGCAGGTGCATCTCGCCGAAACACTCGGCCGGCAACCAGACTTCGACGGTGGCGGGGAACGGCCAGCGCTCCTCGCGGCGGCCGAGCGCGGGCTGGGGCTTCGCGCCCGGCGGGACGTGCGAGCTGAGCAGTTCGCGAATCGCGTCGGGCGTCATCTTGACGATGCGTTCGGTGTCCATGGTACGGCTCTTCCGCGTTGCGGGTGCTTCGCGACACGGCCGGGCGTCGGCGTGCCGCCATCCGTACATCGGCTGCCGCAGCGCGGGGCATAAGATGTGCGCGTCGAATCCGGTCGCGGCGGGGGGACCGCGGGCGGCAGCGGCATCGTCGGAAGCAGAATGGCCGGAAGCGGCGCACGCTGCAATTTGTGCGTGCAAACGGCGCGGGGCGGGAGCAGTTTTGGGGCTGCCGCGGGCGTCGCGGCGAGCATTTGCGGCGGGGTTGAAGTTCCGAGAATGGTTGTCGGCCAGCGCTGCACTGAAGCGCGAACATCGTGCGGGCTACAACACCTGGCCGGTGAGGCGGGCGACCTCCACGCAGTCCTTGTCGCCGCGGCCGCTCAGGTTGACGACCAGCAGGGCGGATCGCGGCAGATGTGGTGCGATCCGGGTCGCGTGCCAGACGGCGTGGGCGGTTTCGAGCGCCGGAATGATGCCCTCGCATTGCGAAAGCAGCGCGAACGCCTGCAGCGCCTCGGCGTCCGTCGCCGCGACGTATTCCACCCGCCCGTTGGCGCACCACCAGGCGTGCTCCGGACCGACGCCGGGATAGTCCAGTCCGGCGGAGACCGAATGCACCTCCGCCGTCTGACCGTCGTCGTCCTGCAGCACGTAGGTGTGCATGCCGTGCAGCACACCGGGGCGGCCGCGCGAGAGCGTGGCGGCGTGGCGGCGGCCGTCCAGCCCTTCACCCGCCGCCTCGACGCCGATCAGGCGGACGCCGGCGTCGGCGATGAATGGGTGGAAGATGCCGGCGGCGTTGCTGCCGCCGCCGACGCAGGCGATGACGACATCGGGCAGCCGCCCGGCGGCCTCGACGATCTGGCGGCGGGTTTCGCGGCCGATGATGGACTGAAAATCGCGTACGATCGTGGGGAACGGATGGGGGCCCATGACGCTGCCGATGATGTAGTGCGTCGTGGCGACCGAGCCCATCCAGTCGCGCATGGCCTCGTTGATCGCGTCTTTGAGCGTGCGCTGACCGCTCTCGACGGGTATGACCTGCGCGCCCATCAGCCGCATGCGGTAGACGTTCAGCGCCTGGCGTCGCACGTCCTCCGCGCCCATGTACACGACGCACTGCAGGCCGAGCATGGCGCAGGCGGTGGCGGTGGCGACGCCGTGCTGGCCGGCGCCGGTCTCGGCGATGATGCGGTGCTTGCCCATGCGCTGCGCGAGCAGCGCCTGGCCGAGCGTGTTGTTGATCTTGTGGGCGCCCGTGTGGTTCAGGTCTTCGCGTTTCAGATAGATCCGCGCGCCGCCGCAGCGCTCGCTGAGGCGGCCGGCGTGCCAGAGCGGGCTGGGGCGGCCGACGTAGTGCGTGAGAAGCCTGTCGAGCTGGCTCCAGAAGCCGGCGTCGGCGCGGACGCGCTCGTACTCGCGCTCCAGCTCGTGGATGGCCCCCATGAGCACTTCGGGGACATATTGCCCGCCGAAGGGTCCGAAGCGGCCGGGCGCGGCGGGGGCTGGAGCAGGTGTTGCGGTGTTCATGAGCGGATTGTAGGGGAAGGAGGGCGCGCGAGCCGGGGAGGGTGACGGAGCGACGAAGCCGGGGGGAAGAGCGACGGAGCGACGGAGTGGGGGGAAGAGCGACGGAGCGACGGAGTGGGGGGAAGAGCGACGGAGCGACGAAGCGGGGGGAAGAGCGACGAAGCGACGAAGCGGGGGGAAGAGCGACGAAGCGACGGAGCGACGGAGCGACGAAGCGACGGAGTGGGGGGAAGAGCGACGGAGTGGGGCGGCGGTGGAAGTGCGGGCCGGTACTACTGGCTCTTCGCTCTTCGCACTTCTCTCTTCACTCGCTACTCGCTACTCAATACTCACTCGGTGCTCCGCATCACATTGGGCTTATACACGCGCGTTTCCAGCGGGCGGACGTATTCGGTCCAGTTGCTGGCCGGGTTGGGGTCGGCTTCGATTTCGCTGAGCATCATCGTGACCTTGGCGTCCAGGTTGTCGAGGTGGTGCACGATCACGGCTTCGGGCATGGCGGGCAGCTTGGGGCTGCCGAACTCGTACTTGCCGTGATGGGCGACGATGACGTGCTTGAGCGCCAGCAGCACATCCGCCGGGAACGGCCGGCCCCACTCCGCTTCCAACTCGCGGGCCTTCTGGTCGAGCCACAGCACGATCTGCACGATGTGGCCCAGAAGCTGGCCTTCGTCGGTGTACTCGAAGTTGCGCTCGAAACTGAGCTCGCGCACTTTCCCGGCGTCGTGCAGGAACAGGCCGGCCAGCACCAGGTCCATGCTGACATCCGCGTAGCGCGGCGCGACCAGCAGACCGAGCTCCAGCAGGCTGAGCGTGTGCTCGAGCAAGCCGCCGATGAAGGCGTGGTGATTGGTGCGGGCCGCGGGCGCCCGGCGAAAGGCCGCGGCGAACTCCGCGTCATTCACGAACCGCGCGACCAGCGCCAGAAGATCGGGGTGCTTGATCTGCCGCAGGATTTCCTTGACGCGGGTCCACATCGCCTCGACGTCGAATTTGGTGTGCGGCAGGAACGCGGCGGGATCGACGCTGCCGGGCTCGACCGCCCGCACGCCGTCGATGATGAATTGCAGGTTGCCCTTGTAGCTCTCGACGCGGCCGCGCACGCGGATCAGCCCGCCGTCGGGCATCGACTCGAAAATCTGCTGCGAAGCGTTCCACATGCGGGCCAGAATCTGGCCGGTGGCATCGGTCAGCACGGCGTGAATGTAGAGGCTGCCGTTGGTCGTGGTCCGCAGATCCTTCGACGCGATCAGATAGACCTCGTCCTCGATCTGCATACCGGCGGCGAGCGTGCTGACCGATCGACGTTCTCGTGCGGGCGATGGCATGATCGCAGACTAGCGGGGAACGGCGAGTTGAGGTAGGGCGGAATACTGAATTGCTGATGGCTAATGGCTAATTGAAGAGCGAGCGAAACGAGCATGGCTGCCCTGCGAAAAGCGAATGGCGCCGCGTGAAGCGCCATCGCCCGTGACGACGGGCGAACCGTGTATGGCGAAGCGCGAGCCGCAAGTCGCGAACAGCGAGCGTCGCTTGCGCCGCGCCACGCGCTACTCGACGTGCGAACTTCGCTCTCTGAATCTTTGCGCTTCGCTTCTCAATTAGCCATTCGCCACTGTCTATTACCCGCCCCCTACTTCCGCCGCGATGCGCTGTCCCTGCCGCGTGATGGCCAGGTCGATAGCCAGGCGGATCGCGGCCATCATGCTGCCGGGGTTTGCCCGGTTGCGGCCAGCGATGTCGAACGCCGTGCCGTGGTCCGGGCTGGTGCGCACCGCCGGCAGCCCGAGGGTTACATTCACCGCGCTGTGCATCGCGTGCATTTTCACGGGGATCAGGCCCTGATCGTGGTACATGGCCACCACGCCGTCGAAACGCCGCAGCACGTCGGGCGTAAACGCGGTATCGGCGGGCAGCGGACCACTCGCATCGATGCCGGCGGTGCGGGCGATGGTCACCGCCGGTTCGATGATCCGCTGCTCCTCATCGCCCAGGATGCCGCTCTCGCCGGCGTGCGGGTTCAGTCCCAGGACGGCGATGCGGGGGCGCTCGATGCCGAACCACTCGCGCAGCGCGGTGTGCAGAAGCTGGATCGGCTGCGTGACCAGACCGATCGTAAAGGTGTGCCGCAGTTCGAAGAGCGGAATGTGGTCGCTGGCGAGCGCGACGCGCAGTCGATCGGCTACGAAGGCCATCGTCACCCGGCGGCTCTCGAAGCGTTTCGCGAGAAAATCGGTGTGGCCGGCGTATTTCTGCCCGGCCTGATGCCAGGACTCCTTGCAGATCGGCGCGGTCACGAGCGCGTCGAGCGCCCCGGCCCGCAGGTGTCGCACGGACTCTTCCACGAAGCGGTACGACGCCTCGCCGGCCAGTTCGTCCGGTCCGCGCTGGCCATTCGGGCGGATGGCCGGCAGGTCGTCGAAGTCCGCCAGCAGGACGCCGCTGTTCACCCGCAGGCGCGCGTCAAACGGCTCTCGCCACCAGAACGGGTTGATCTCCGCCTGGTCCGCGGCGAGCTCGAGCACGTCGTGCAGCCCGTAGATGACGAAGCGCGCCCGGCGGCGAAGTTCCGGCGAACACAGCGCCTTGACGATCACCTCCGGGCCGATGCCGAGCGGGTCGCCCATCGTAATGCCGATGAGCGGGAGAAACTGCGGCTCGGCCAGCCGGGTCATGGTGTGTAGCCCGCCGACTGCAGTTGCCCCCAGGAGACTGTGCCGCCGCGCTCCGCCCGGCCGGCGAGCAGCGCGTCGATCCGCGCGATCGCCAGCCGAGCGAGGTAGTCGGTCTCGATGTTAATGGCGTCGCCGGCCTGACGGCGTCCGAGCGTGGTGCGTTCGAGCGTCGTGGGGATCAGGGCGACGGAAAAGCGCTCGGCCGCAACATCGACCACGGTCAGGCTGACGCCGTCGAGGGCGATCGACCCCTTGGGCACGATGCAGGGCATGGCGGCGACGGCGGTTTGCATCCAGAGTTTCCACTGGCCGCCGGAGCGGTCGATCCGCAGCACGCGGCCGAGGTGGTCGACGTGGCCTTGAACCATGTGGCCGTCGATGCGGTCGCCGAGGCGCAGCGAGCGTTCGAGATTGACCGCGTCGCCGGGCCGCAAATCGCCGAGATTGGTGCGCTGCAACGTCTCGGGAACCGCGTCGAAATGGCCGCGCGGGCCGTCGGCGGCGGCCAGTGTCAGGCAGGCGCCATTGACGGCGACGCTCGCACCGGCGGGGAGTTCGTCGAACAGGCCGCGGCCATCGAGCGTCAGGCGCGCGCCGCGCTCGGTCGCGCGGTTGGCGACGACGAGTCCGGCGACTTCGACGATGCCCGCGAACATGCCGGGTGCTTCTCCGTGCAAAACGCCGCCATGCGGCGATCCGACCGCCAAATGAGCGGCCGATTCCCGCGCTCGTCGTGCCTCACAAGAGCCGCGACGGATTCAAGTGCTCAGCGGCCGCCGACCAACCCTGCGAACCGCCTGCCGGAGGTCCGGAGGTTCGGACCGCCGCCGCGTGGACCAGCGCCGCGCGGGTGTTCCCAGCCGGCGACTGCCGGCACGTGTATTTAACGCGAAACGCGGGGCGGAGTTCAAGCGCTGGTTTGCCGGCGGCGCGAAGAACGGTCGCCGGAGCGGTCGCGGGATATCGGTCGGAGCGGCTGCGGGGCGGCCGGGGCGCATGGCGCTTATGGCTCTGCCGGGGCGGAGTCGACGGTTCCGCGGCGTTCCTTGAGGGATTCGTGAATCATTCGATAGAGCGTGAGCAGCTCGCGCCGGCGTATGACATTTTTTCCGGCACGCCGTGACCGCGCTTCGATCGGACCGAGTCTCGACGATAGAATTCGTTGTATGCAGGGAGTAATCTCGATGCACAAGCACGATCGGGCGCGAGACCTGATTGACGACGAACTCGGGGAGCGCGTCGCCGCGCTTTCGCGCGCGGTGGGACTGCCCGCGCGGCAACTGCTTCGCGAAGCGGTTGAAGAGTTCGCCGCGACTCGAAGGAAGCGGAAGGGCTCTAAAGGACGAACCGCGCTTGGTAATCGGCTGCGGGCCATCCGATCGCGCATTTTGAGGAGTGGTGAGCCGCTGCTTGACGCGGCCGGGCTTGACGCTGAAATCCTTGGCGGTCGCGGCGAACGCGAGGGATAGGCTTGGCGAAGATTCGGACCTTTGTCGACTCGGGCGTGCTGATCTCAGCCGCTCGCGGCGATGACCAACTCTCCGAAGCGGCCTTCGCGATCCTGGACGATCCCAACCGCGTACTGATATCGAGCCAGTTTGTTCGCCTTGAAGTGCTCCCGAAAGCAAAGTTCAACAAACGCCGAGAAGAAGCTGCCTTCTACGACATGTTCTTTGAGTCGCTGACGCGCGGCCGGCTGGTCGGCGTTTCGCGCTCACTCGTACAGTCCGCGCTGGAAGAGGCAGCGCGAGCCGGCCTCTCTGCGGTCGACGCGCTCCATGTCGCGGCGGCTCGCCGAGCACGCTGCACAGAACTCGTAACGGCGGAGAAGCCGGGCAAGCCGGTCTTCCGCGTTGCTCGACTCACCGTGCTGACCATTCGGCGAAACTTGGGCTAGCTCGCCGCCGCGAAGGGGGTCGGTCGCCGCGACGGGAGAGGATCGGTGTTTTCTCTGTACAGCATCCGCCAACCGCACGAGTCCGGAGTCTTCGCGCGTGTTGCCGCTTACGACTCGGTATCGCTGGGGTGCTGCACGATCGCGCTCCTGCACCAGACCACTCGACGCCAGCGGCTGACGTACGAAAAGGCTGGGGAGTCGTTTTCTCGCCGTTACTTACGCGTGCATCCAGCCCAGCAGCCGCAGATCCTCGCGCGGTTCGTCGAAGCTGCAGCTCCCAAAACCTAAGACGGCTCGCGCACGGGCCTCCCGAATCTGCTCGATGTCGGCGGCGTGTTCGCGCCACGACAAGCCGTCGTCGCTGAAGCCGAAGCTTGCAGGGGCGTCGTCCGCGAGCACCGCCGTCACCTCGGGGGCGTCCCAGTCGTGCGCCGTCGCGAGCACACCCGCCGCGAACACGTTGATGAAGCCGTGCATGTACGCCCCGACGTTTTCATCGAAGCGGCGGATGGGGTGGTGCAGGCCGGCGGTGAACTTCAGCGGCACGCCCATTTGAAGCGCCGAGGCCAGCACAAACCCGACTTCGTCGACGGTCGGGAACGCATCCGCGCTCGTGCCGCCGCAGCGGAGCTTGAGGGCGACGTGGTCGCTGCTCGTCCCGCGGCGCTCGATGATGCGGCGCGAGTTGTGAAACGAGATGGCGCCAGCCAGCGTCTCGTTGCGACGGCGGCGATCGCCGCCGAGCGGCGCTTCGCACGCCAGGGGGACATGGCCAAAGCCGGCGGCCGAGAACAAGTCGCGGGCGGCGTCGAGCGTTCGCACGAGGTCGCCGGTGCACTCGTCGCGCACCAGGTCCGCGGGAATGCGCGTCTCGAATCCATCGACGCGCGCCCGGCCGGGCGCGGCTTGTTCAAAAGCTCGCATCGCGGACAGATCGGCCTCCAGGCCCGACAGAAACGCCGCGGCGGTGTCCCCGCCGCGGCCCAGCGCCGAAATGCGGAACGGCGGCGCGGTTTGAAACAGCGAAGCGTCGTATGCTGCCAGCTCCGCGAGCTTCTGCGTCGGGCAGATGAACCGGCTGAGCATCCACGCATCCGGGCTGACGCGGTCGGCGGCGTAGGCGCGGATGGCGGCGTCCAGCGGGAGCTGCGCGGGCGGGAACAGACCGGCGTAATCGATGACGCCCGTGAGCAACTCGCGCAGACTGCGTCGCATGATGCGCCCTCCGGCGGCGGCCGGCGCGGGAAACCCCGGCGCTTCGCCTTTGCGGCCGCACAGCCGTCACATACACTATCGCTACAGAGCCAATTCCGCAGCTATTCCAAGGAGCCGCCCCGTGCGACTACCCCGGTTGATTTGTTGCGCGCTTGTTTCCGCAGCGATCGGTCTCGCATTCGCGGCGGCCCCCGCCGTTCCCGGCTGGGATGGCCCGGTGGCGGTGCGCAACGTCACGATCATCGCGCGGCCCGGCGAGCAGATCGAAGGCGGCACAATCCTGATGCAGGACGGGCGGATCGCCGCGGTGGGGCGGGACGTACCGCTTCCCGCCGGCGTTCGCGAGGTCGACGGCAGCGGGCTCTTCGCCTACGCGGGGTTCATCGACCTATGCTCGCGCGTCGGTGTGCAGGATGCCCGCGGCGGTGAGGATGTCGAGCGGCGAATCGAGGACGAGACGCCGGGAATCAGCGAGGGGCCGCACGCCCGCACGGTGCCGGCCAATCGCAAGGGGATTCGCGCCCGCGCCGGCGTCGAGGAGTTTCTCGACATCAAGGAAGAGACATTCGACGATCATCGTCAGGCCGGATTTGGGACGGCGCTGCTTGCGCCGCCGCGGGCGCTGCTTGCGGGGCGGGCCAGCGTCGTGCAACTCGGCGATCGGCCGCTGCGGCGCAGCGTCGTGAAGAGTGGGGCGGCGATGGCCGCGAGCTTCGAAGCGCCGGCCGACCGCGTGATGCGGCTGCGCGGCAACTACCCGCAGACGCCGCTGGGGGTCATCGCGCACTTGCGCCAGACACTCAGCGATGCCCAGTGGTTCGGGCGGATGCAGGCATACGCAGCCCGGAACCCGCGTAGCGGAGAGCGGCCGCCGCTGGATGAAGATCTCGAAGCGCTTCAGCCGGTGCTGGAGGGCGAGCTGCCGGTGCTCTGGGAGGCGGCGGACGCGGACTGGATCGGGCGCGCGCTGGACTTGTCGGCGGAGTTCAAGCTGCGGCCGATGCTCATCATCGGTCGCGAGGCCCACAAGCAGATCGACCGTCTGAAGGAAGGCCAGACGCCGGTGGTTCTGGCGTTGCGGCAGCGTGAGAAGACGCGCGAGTACAAACTGGAGGCCAAAACGCTGGAGCGGCAGCCCGGCGACCTGACGCCGTATGGCAAGGGTTGGGAAGAGCGGCCGTTCCGGCCGCTGCGGGCGTATGCAGAGGCGGAGCAGAAGCGAACCGAAGAGCTGGAATCGGCCAAGCGGCTGCATGCGGCGGGCGTTCCGTTCGCGCTGGCCACGTACGAAATGCGCAAGCCGCGCGAAGCTCTGGAGCCGGTGCGGGCGTTGATCGAGGCGGGCCTGCCCGCGGACGCGGCGCTCGCAGCGCTGACTACGACGCCGGCGCGATTCCTGGGCGTCGAGAACGAACTGGGTTCGATCGTGGCGGGCGCGCGGGCCAACGTGGTGCTGTTCAACAAGCGTTTCGAGGAAAAGGACGCGAAGGTCCGCTGGTTGTTCGTGGACGGCCGGGCGTATGAATTCGAGGTCGATGGGAAACGCGAGCGGCGCCGCGAGGGGCGCGGCGAGCGCGACAAAGACGACGAGGAGGCGGGCGACGCGGCGGCGAGCAAGCCGGCCGAGTCGCAGCCGGCGTCCGCGGCGGATGCGCCGCCGCCGGCGCTGGATTCGATCGACGCCGTTCGCCGTCACGAGCCGGCCTGGCCGATCGAAACCGAGGCTGATCGCGACCCCGGCGTGCGGACCGGCGGTTCGGTGCTGCTCAGGAACGCGCTGGTCTTGACCGTCAGCGGCGACGACCTGCCCAACACGTGCGTGCTGATCGAAAACGGCAAGATCAAGCAGATCGGGCGCGACATCGCGGCGCCGGCGGGCGTGCGCGCCATCGACCTGACGGGCTGCGTCATCATGCCGGGCATCATCGACCCGCATGCGCACATCGCGCTGGACGCGGTGAACGAGTGGACGCTGAGCGTCGTGCCCGAGGTGCGCTGCGGAGACGTGGTGCGGCACGACGACCCGGACATCTTCCGCGCCGCTGCCGGCGGCTGCACGACGATTCACGCGATGCACGGATCGGCCAACACGATCGGCGGGCAGAACGTCGTGTTGAAGATGAAGTACGGCCGGCCGTCTTCTGAATTGATCGTCGCGGACGCCGCCCGCACGGTGAAGTGGGCCCTGGGCGAGAACGTGAAGCGCTCCGGCATGCCGCAGCGCGGTGTGTTCGAGGCCGGCGGGCAGGATCGGCCGCGGCGCTTCCCCGGAACGCGGATGGGAGTCGAAGCCACGATTCGCCGGGCGCTCTTCGAGGGCCGCGCGTATGCCGGGGAGTGCGCCGCCCACGCGAAGGCCAGCGCCGCGGGCGAGAGCCGCCCGCCGCTGCGCCGCGACCTGCGGCTCGAAGCGCTGGCCGACATCCTGGCGGGCAACATCTGGGTGAATTGCCACTGCTATCGCGCGGATGAGATTCTGCGGCTGCTGGACGTGGCGGAGGAGTTCGGCATTCGCGTCGGCGTGCTGCACCACGTGCTCGAGGGCTACCGCATTGTTCCGGAGATCGTGCGGCACGGCGCGGGCACGGCGACGTTCTCCGACTGGTGGGCATACAAGATCGAGGCGTACGACGCGGTGCCCCACAACGCCGGCATGATGCTGCGCGCGGGTGTGAACAGCACGATCAAGTCGGATTCGTCGGATCTGATGCGTCACATGAATCTCGAAGCCGCCAAGTGCATGCGCTATTCGGGACTGACCCCGAGCGAAGCGCTGCGGCTGATCACGCTGAATCCGGCTCGCATGTTCGGGCTGGAGGGGCGCATCGGCAGCATCGACGTGGGCAAAGACGGCGACATCGCCGTGTTCGACGGGCATCCGCTGGATTCATTCTCGAAGTGCGTGCTGACGCTGATCGAAGGCGAGATTTACTTCCGCCACCGCGATTTCGACCTGGACCGCAGCAGCCGGCCGACGCGGCCGCCCATGACTTTCTCCGCGATCGACGCGCCGCTCGGCATCCTCGCGCCGCCGGGTCTGGCGACGGCCGGCGCCGCGGACGCACACACCGCGGGCGGCGGAAGCAACGGCTCGAACGGAAGCAACGGCTCGAACGGAAGCAACGGCAGCGGCGAGGGCGTCAGCGGCACATACGCCATCGTGAACGGCACGGTCCACCCGGTCAGCGGGCCGGCGATCGAGCGCGGCGTGGTGCTGATACGCGACGGCCGCATCGCCGCCGTCGGGGCCGGTCTGGCGGCGCCGCCCGATGCGCAGGTCGTCGACGCGGCGGGGCGGCACGTCTACCCCGGACTGATCAACGCCGCGACCGAGGTCGGGCTGTACGAGATCGGGCAGGTGGAAGTGACCGTCGATACCAGCGAGACGGGGGCGTACCAGCCGGATGTAACGGCCGTGTCGGCCTTCAACCCGCACAGCGCCATGATCGAGGTAACGCGGGCCGAGGGAATCACGTCGGTACTGCTGCTTCCGGATGCGCCGACCATCGCGGGGCAGGCCGGGTTGCTGCACCTGGACGGCTGGACGATGAGCGGCATGCTCGCCGACGGACACGTCGGGCTGGTGGTCAACCTCGTCTCCAGCCCGCCCAAGCCGCTGCAGGAGGAAGACCGCGAGACCCGCCGCCGCCGCATGATGCAGGACCAGCCGGAGAGCGACCCGGTCGAGAAGGATCTGCGCAGGCTGGTGCAGTTCTTCCGCGATGCGAAGCAGTATGCCGTCGCGCGGCGGGCGGCTGCGGCTGCGGGGCAGCCGCTGCCGGTGGCGGCCGATCCGCGTTTTGAAGCGATGGTTCCGTATGTCATGGCGGAAAAGCCGGTGCTGCTGCAAGCCGACGGGTACAAGACGATTCTGGAGGCGCTGCAATTCGCCGAGTCGCTCGGGCTGCGGCCGATCATCCTCGGCGGGCGCGACGCCTGGAAGGTCGCGGATGTGCTCGCGGCGCGGAAGATTCCGGTGATTTATGACGGCGTGTTTTCGCTGCCGCGCGAGAGCGAGACCTGGGACGCGAACTATCGCGCGCTGAGCATCCTGCACGGCGCGGGCGTGAAGTTCTGCCTGGGGCATCGCTCGGCGGACCTGGCGAAGCTCATGCCGCTGGAGGCCGGGTTCGCCGTGGCGCACGGGCTGGACGCGGATGCGGCGGTGCGGGCGATGACGCTCTCGGCAGCGGAGATTCTCGGCTTCGATCAGCAACTCGGCTCGCTGGAGCCGGGCAAGATCGCGAACGTGATCGTGACCAGCGACCATCCGGGGCAGACCACGGCCCGCGTGTTGCACGTGTTCATCAATGGGCGGCCGGTTTCGCTCGCCAGCAAGCACCTGCGCGACGCGGAGAAATTCGCCGGGCGGCCGTCGCCGGCGCTGCCGCCGGAGCGTACGGACTTGAAGGGCCCGGCGTCGCAGTCGCAACGCTGAAGCGACTGCGTGCGACAAGACCTGCGAAAACGGGCCGCGTCTGGGCTACGGCGCAGACGGCACGATCTCAATACCGATCGGGTTACTTTGCAGGTGGCCGATGAACAACGCCTCGCCCGCGCAAGCCCATCCCGGCGGGACAGCGTCGTGCAGATCGTCGGTCGAGTAGTGGAACGTGCCGCCCCAACCGCCCCCGGGTTGAAGCGGCGCCTCGACGTCGGCGTACCAGGACCATGAATCGAGTCGGACCGTCTCGCGAAACCATGCGCCCGGCGCCAACTGGATCAGCGGGCGATGCGGCGGATCGTTCAGCACGCGCGGCGGTCTGAAAAAGTGCATCGACAGGGTGCGTGGGCCAGCGGTTCTCGCGTACCCGTCCGCGTAGGTCCAGCGATAGCCACCCGCACTGCGATGCTGCGGCACGCACCACGTCTTCGAGCCGCGGTTGACGATGTACAGGTCGATCAGAATCGCCTGACCCACCTTGAACTTCGCGTTCCGCGGCACTGCGCATAACTCCAGGCCGGTGGGCGCAGCGAATTCGCGCGGCGGCGGCGGTGTCGGCAGTGCGGCCCGCGCGGCGCGCAGCACATCCTCCGTCGCCACGGCGAACCACATCTCCGGGCGGACCGGTTCGACCCGGGTCTCTCCCAGGCTCGCGATCCCGGCGATTCGCAGGAAGTAGACGTATGGCTGAGGCGCACCCGGCGGCGGCAGAGCGGCCGCGTCGGTGTCGTTCCGCGCGTGTTGCGAGTACGGGACGACTGTCAGCGTCCAGCCTGCGTCGCGCGACTGCACCTCGACCCCAGCCTGCGCGGGCCAGCCGAGCAGCACATCTGAGACGCGAATGTCGAAGTGTGTGAGAATGGCCGGGCCGCGGCCGGCGCGGTCCAAAATCGCGTAGCGCGGCTCCGGCCGCTCGCCGACCACAATCAGATCGGCGCCGCCCGTCAGCGCGGCGGCTTCATCCGCCGTGGCTCCGGGGGCCGTGTGCAACGATGTCGGTCGACTGGCCGCGGTTTGCGCGTCAGACTGCGCTTTCAGCGCGGGACACGCCGCAGCGACGAGCAGAAACAGCGCCGTAAGCTGTGCTCGCATTCAAGGCCTCCGCGCGGGATCGGGTCGGCGACTCCTCAGCCGAATAGGAGGTTAGCCCCACGCGGGTCGCCCGGCGTAACGAATACGTAACAATCCGCCGGTCGCAATCGCCCGTCTGCCGACCCGCCGCGCGCCTGTGCAGCTACTCTCGACCGGCCGCCAGCAGCGCCACAATCTTCTCCCCGAACGCCGGCAGATCGCCCGGACGGCGGCTGCTCACGACGTGGCGATCCACGACCACCGGCTCATCCACCCAGACCGCGCCCGCGTTGACCACGTCATCTTTGATGCCCGGCGTGCTCGTCATCCGCACGCCGCGGCACACGCCGGCGGAGATCATGATCCACGGCCCGTGGCAGATCGTCGCCACCAGTTTGCCGGCGTCAAAGAACTCGCGCGTGAGCTGCAGCGCCCGCGGATCGCGGCGGAGCTTGTCGGGCATCCAGCCGCCGGGGATCAGCAGGCCGTCGAAGTCGGTGCTTTCCATCTCGCTGATCGCCGCGTCGCTCATCGCGGGGTAGCCGTGCTTGCCGCGATAGCAGTGTCCTGCCCGCTCGCCCGCGATGGTGACGGCCGCGCCCGCCTCGATCAGCCGCAGGCGCGGGTACCAAAGTTCGAGGTCTTCGTAGTCGTCGCCGACGAATGCGAGGATGCGAACGCCCTGCAGCGTTGTCATGGACCGGTCTCCGATACTGTCGCCTGGCGTGCGCCGCGTAGGTCGCGGCGGATCGCCGCGGGTGCGAGGCTCGCCGCCGGCGCGCGTCTCGCCTCCGATGCGCGTCAAGTCTTCGCAGCAGCGCTGCGCGCCTGCACGCTACGCCGCCGAGTACACCATGCGCCCGGCCTTCAACACGGCGCGCACCCGCGGGCGGCCCACGGCATAGCACCACTCCTCCAGGCTCTCGGCGTCGAGGAGCAGCAGGTCGGCGTCGAACTCGCGTTCGATCGCCCCGACGCGGGCGTGCCGGTCGATGGCCGCGGCGGCGTTCGCGGTGCACGCCGCCAGCACCTCGATCGGCCGCAGCCGCAACTGGCACACCGCGATGTTCATCACCAGCGGCAACGATTCGATCATGCACGAGCCGGGGTTGTAGTCCGACGCGATCGCGACGCTCAGCCCGGCGGCGATCATGCGGCGGGCATCGGCGTGCGCGATGCCCAGGAAAAACGACGTGCCCGGCAGCACGACCGCGATCGTGCCGGCGTCTTTCATTGCGGCGATTCCGGCGTCGTCGATGTGCTCCAGGTGGTCGGCCGAGACGGCCCGCAACTCGCCCGCCAGGCGCGACGCACCGATCTGCGCCAACTCGTCGGCATGCAGCTTGAGCCTCAGGCCGTGCCGCTGCGCCGCGCTGAGCACGCGGCGGGTCTGTGCGGCGTCGAACGCGCCGCGATCGCAGAACACGTCGCAGAATTGCGCCAGACGGTGGTGCGCGATCTCGCGGAACACGTCGTCGGACGCGATCGCTTCGATGAACGCATCGGCGCGGCCCTCGAATTCCGCCGGCAGCGCGTGCGCGCCCAGATACGTGGCCGCCAGTTCAATCGGCTGCTGACGGCTGAGCTGCCGGATGGCGCGCAACTGCTTCAGCTCGGCCTCGGGCGACAAGCCGTAGCCGCTCTTGCACTCACACGTCGTCACGCCGTGTGCGAGCATCCGCGTCAGCCGCGGCAGGTTCTCTTCGACGAGCTGTTCCTCGCTCGCCGCCCGCACCGCGGCGGTCGTCACGCGGATGCCGCCGCCGGACTGCATGATCGACAGGTAGCTCTCTCCGCCGACGCGGCGGACGAACTCCGCGGCCCGGCTGCCGGCGAACGGGATGTGCGTGTGGCAGTCGATCAGGCCGGGCGTGACGCAGCCGCCGGCGGCGGAGATCACGATTTCGCTTTCGACCGCTGGACGCTGCGCTGCGGGGCCGAACCATCGGATGCGGCCGTCTTCGAGCAGCAGCTCGGCGTTTTCGATCACGGGGATTTCGCGCATCGCGCCGCCGGCCAGCGGTCCCGGGGGTACGGCATACAGCCGGCCGACGTCGGTAATGCGAATTGACGGCAGGTGCGTCGCGGTGGTCGTCATGCTATGGCCCTCCTGCATCGGAAATCGACGATGCAAGCCGCGTTCCACGCCGCGCCAATCGGTCTGCGGCGCTTCGGCGCGTCTTGCCGGTCACTGCCGCGACACGGATAATACCCGTATGGCGGGGGTGCGCCCGTGTCTGTCAGGAGCGGTACATGCGGTTCTCGTCATCATCGCGCGCGGCCGGGCTGCTGGCGATCGGCGGTCTGCTGGCGATCTGCGGTTGCATCAACATCGACCCCGGCGACGGCGGTAACAACAACGACAATGACAACCCGCAACCGGCGCAATCTATCCGTGTGCGGATCATCAACACGACCGACACGACGCTCGACCCCGAGATCTATGTCTCGGCCGAGCCGGTCGGCGTGACCGACCTCTTCGCCCCCAGCCGCAAGTTCACGGCGTTCGGCGTCGGAACGCTGGGGCTGCTGGGGCCATTCGGCGTGGATGAAATTACGCTGGATTGCGCGGCGGCCCGGGTGGTCGGCACGCGCGGCGGCCGCTTCGGCGACGACCTGAACAACCCGGCCGGCACGGGGCGGCAGATTGTGCTTACGCAGGATCTGAACCTGTTCTGCGATGGGCTCGTCACGCTGACCTACAGCCGCTCGGGCAGCGGCTTCACCACTACATTCGACGTGGAGCCGTGATGCCCGCCGCACAGCCGCCCGCGCGTTTCTCCGCCACGCACCGCGGCAGCAGGCGTGGACGACTCTTCGCGTGCGGGCTGACAGCGGCGCTCCTGTACCTGCCCGGTTGCGTCCCGGTTACGCCGCCGCCGCCGCCGGGGCCGGTGACGATCGAGCTGGTCAATGCGACTGGTTTTGACGTCCGGGCGAATCTGTTCACCAGCGCCACGGCGACGCGGAACACCGACCTCTTTGTCGCCGGCAACCTGAACACGGCCTGGACCGATCGGGCGTTTCCCGAACTGCGGCCGCTCGAGACGCGTTCGCTGACGCTGGAGTGCGGTGCGGCCGCGTCGCTGGGGGTCAACGCCCCGACGCTGTTCGACGCCGCTACGCTGACGGTCACACCATCGGCAGACCAGATTTTTTTGGCGCGGGATGCGGGCTTTTCGTGCGACACGACCGTGCGGTTTGTGTTCTTCCTCGACGGGACGGCATTTCGCGTGCGTGTCGAGTTTCCGTAGCCCGCCGGACTTTCTCGTTCCATTCTGAGTCTTGCGCGGTGAAGAGCCGGCGAGGCGACGGACAACGCATCCAGCATCCTACAAATTCTGACTTGATCGTATAGGGATATCCCTATATATTCTGCGTATGCCGAGAACGCCCGCCGATCAGGATGTTTTCGGCGCGGTGGCCGATGCGACCCGGCGGCGGCTGCTCGACCTGCTGCTGCCTGGCGAGCGGCCGGTCAAGGAACTGGTGGCGGCGCTGCGCATTTCACAGCCCGCGGTGTCGGAGCATTTGCAGATCCTGCGGCGGGCCGGGCTGGTGGCGGTGCGGCGCGTCGGACGTCTGCGGCTCTATCGGCTCGACGCAGGCAAGCTGCACGAGATCGCCACGTGGGTGCAGACCTACAGCCGATTCTGGGAGAAGCGGCTGGATGCGCTGGGCGCGTATCTGGATCGGCAACCGTGATGCGGCCGCGGTGCGAGATTGGCCGGGCGCGGAAATCTGCGGACCAGCTCGAATGTGAGGTTTCGTGTGTTCGACCGTATTCGCCTGCAGCGCCGCTACCCGCATCCGCCCCAGAAGGTCTGGGTGGCGATCACCGATCGAGTGGCGCTGGCGGAATGGCTGATGCCCAACGACTTCGCGCCGGTTGTGGGCCACCGCTTCACGTTTCAGGTCGATCCGTTCAAGAGCTACTCGGGAATCACGGATTGCGAAGTGCTGGAGGTCGATCCGCCACGGCGGCTGGTGTACTCGTGGACGCCGCGGGCGATCGCGGCGCCCGGAAAGTCGCCGCAGCCGTCCACCGTCACGTGGACGCTCGAGCCGCACGCTGACGGCACGATCCTGACGCTCGAACACGATGGCCTCACGGCGGCGTATCCGTTCTGGCTCTTTCGCTTCATGCTGCGCTTCGGCTGGGGCACGATGGTCAAGCGTTGGATTCCGGCCGTCGCCGGCAAGGTGGCGGCGGACGGCTCGTACGCACCGGGTGTGCTCGGGTCGACCCGCTGGCGCTACAGCGCCAAGACCGTGCCCGACACGCACACGAAACTGCCGTAAGCTCGCCCCCGGAATGAAACACCGCGCGGGTCGGCGTTCGGCCGGCGCGGCATCGAAAAACGTCAGGGTTTTGCGAGTCAACTCGAACTGCAACCGCAACGAAGGGAGACACGATGTTCAAGTTCCGCGCAGCCGCTCGCGTCGCCGCCTCGCTGGTCGTGTGTATGGCCGCCGCCGTCGCATGGTCGCAGGACGGAAAGAAACCCGAGGGCATGCCCGCGATGCCCAGCCCCGAGGAGATGAAGCAGATGCAGGAGCGGATGGAGGCCGCGATGAAGGCCGGACCGCAGCATGAGGCGCTGCGCAAGACGGTGGGGACGTGGAACGTCAGCGTGAAGATGTGGTGGGGCGGTCCGGCCATGCCGCCGATGAGCACCAGCGGCGTCGCCGAGCTGAAGGCGGTGCTGGACGGCAAATTCGTGCTCGAAGAGATCAGCTACGACATGATGATGCCCGGCGCCGACGGCCAGGTGAGCAAGGCGCCCTTCAAGGGAATGAGCCTGACGGGCTACGACAACTTCCGCAACATGTATGTCGTCAACTGGGCCGACAGCATGGGCACCGGCATGATCCGCATGTATGGCATGCAGCCGCCGGGGAGCAACACGATCACGTTCTACGGCGAGATGGACGAGCCGGCGATGGGCGTGGTGGGCCGCACGGTGAAGGGCGTCAATCGCATCATCAGCGACGACAAGTTCACGTTCGAGCTCTACGACCTGCACGCCGGCGACGATTACAAGGTGATCGAGATGACCTACGAGCGCAGGAAGTAGCGCTGCCGGGCGAATCGGCGTCGCGCGGCGGCCGAAGCGCTCGGCCGCCGCGGCGGCGCTCGCCTGTGCATTCCGATCGCGTTATCCTTGCTCGTTTGACGCGAGGAATCGGAATGCAGAAGTCGAAAGTCGCGATCCTGCGGACGTCGCCCGCGACGGTCCGGCGGGACTACCACGAGTTGATGAACCTGGCGGGCTATCAGGAGGTGGTGGCCCGCGACGCCGATACGGCGCTGAAGGTCAATATCTCGTGGCATTTCTTCTTCCCCGCCAGCAGCACCACGCCGTGGCAGCTCGACGGCGTGATCCGCGCGATGCTGCAGGATGGCTACCCGCCGGACCTGATCCACGCCTGCCACAACCGCACGGTGGTGATCGACGCCCGCTTCGGCGAGCGCGAGAACAAGCAAGTCAACGTTACGGACGCCTACAAGCTGCGTAACGTGCATCTGTATGAGCCGGGCAACGAGTGGATTCCGGTTCGCGAGGCGGTCGGCGATCTGGCGAAGAAGTTCACCTGCCTGAACGACGTGTATCCGAAGGGCTTCATGATCCCCCGCCGGTTCATCGGCGAGAACATCATTCACCTGCCGACGGTGAAGACGCACATCTTCACGACGACCACGGGGGCGATGAAAAACGCCTTCGGCGGCCTGTTGAACGAGCACCGGCACTGGACGCACCCGGTCATTCACGAAACGCTCGTCGATCTGCTGATGATCCAGAAGAAGATTCACCGCGGCGTCTTCGCGGTGATGGACGGCACCTTCGCGGGCGATGGGCCGGGGCCGCGCTGCATGATCCCGTTCAACAAGAACGTGATTCTGGCGAGCGCCGATCAGGTGGCGATCGACGCGGTCGCGGCGAAGTTAATGGGCATGGATCCGCTCAGCATCAAGTTCATCCGCATGGGGCATGAACTGGGCCTGGGCTGCGGCGATCCGCGGCAGATCGAGATCGTCGGCGACCGCGCGGCGGCGGAGCAGAACTGGAACTTCACCGGGCCGTTCAAGAAGATGACCTTCGCCAGCCGCATGCAGCATCAGATTTACTGGGGCGGGCTGAAGCGGCCGATCGAGTGGTCGCTCAAGACCTGGCTGGCGCCCTGGGCGTACATCGCCAGCGTGATCTACCACGACAGCTACTGGTACCCGGTGCTCGCCAAGCAGGCCGTGCAGGAGTGCCTGCGCAGCGACTGGGGCCGCCTGTTCCAGAACTGGGATGAGGTGCAGGCGGCGGCGAACGAACTGGGCTTCCCGCAGGTTGGGGAGCGGCCGTGCGAGCTGACGCACAGCGGCTGGAAGGCGTTCCGCAAGTCGCTCAACATCCTGAAGACGTGCGTCACGCAAAACCCCGACGTGGGCGGCGCGCGGCGAAAGGTCGGAGTCGGCTGAAGCGCCGCGCCACGGCGCGGTCGTCACAATCCGCATGAGACACCCGAGATGATCAAGGACGGCGTCGATTCGACCGCCAGCGCCCGGGTCTGGGACGCCGGCGCGCTGACCAATCCGCACGCGCTGAATGACAAGGCCGCCCGCGTCGAAGCCATGTTCGACGCGATCGCGCCGACCTATGAGCGCGTGAACACCTTCGCCAGCTTCGGCATGGACGGGGTCTGGCGGCGGCGCACGGTGCGGGCCGCCAACGTGCAGGCCGGCGACGTAGTGCTCGACGTGGCCTGCGGCACCGGCGACCTGGTGCGGCTCTTCGCCCGCCACAACCCCGCGCCCTCGTGCGTGATCGGCGCTGATTTTTCGGCGAACATGCTGGCGCGCGGCCGCTATGCAGACCTGCCCGCGCCGTATCACCTGATTCGCGCGGACGCACAGCAGCTTCCGCTCGCGGATGCTTCGGTAGACGTGATCAGTTGCGCGTTCGGCGTGCGAAACTTCCAGGATTTGCAGGCTGGGTTAAACGAAATGGGCCGCGTCGCCCGACCGGGAGCGCGGATCGTGATCCTCGAGTTCACCATGCCGGAGAACAACCTGCGCGGCCGCGCGTACCGCTTCTACTGCGAATACGTGATGCCGCGGCTGGCGACGATCATCTCCGGCGATCGCACGCGGGCGTACTACTATCTGCCCTATTCCGTGCTCAGTTTCGAATCGCACGAGTCGCTGCAGCAGCGGCTCGGGCGGGCCGGCTTCGTCAATCTCACCTTCCGCCGCATGAATTTCGGGACGGTCGTCCTGCACCGCGGCGAGAAGCGCGCTTGAGCGTCCGCCCGCATTCGCGGTCGGGAGCGCTTCGCGCACGCCGGACGCGGTGCTCGCCGTCCGCGCGCCGAGAAACCGGCCCCCTCGCTTCCCGCCGCCAGCTTCCTCGCGCCACTCGGGCGACGGGCCGTGCTGCGGTGCGATCCGAGACGATTTGACCGGGTTGGGTGAGTACGTCCGAATATTCGTGGCGCGAGGCGCTCTGAAAGATTTCCGCGCCGCGCAACTTCGCCTTGCGGCTTCCTACAATACTGCATATCTTCGGACAGACCTCTAGCTGCTGGGATTTCGCTCGTCCCGCCGCGCAACACCATCCAAAGGAGCCCGCTCGCATGCATCGCTTCATCCCCATTCTCGCCTGCTCGATTTTCGCCGCCGCTGCGTCGGCGTCGGACACCGCGCCGCCGATCGGCACGTCGTCGGCCTCGCCGGCGGTCCTCGACGCGCTGCAACAGGACCATCCGTTCGTGCAGTACTTCCGCGTCGGAGAACGCATCACGCGCGTCTACGGACCCGCCTTCGGCACCGGTCAGACGCCGGAGGATAGCGCGGCCCAGTTTCTGAACCGCTATTCGCGCGTTCTGGGCGCGAACGAGTCCGACCTGGTCGCGCAGCCGTGGTTCCGCGCCGGGCCGAGCACGCAACAAGTGATGCCCGACCGCGCCAACGGCGGCCACAAGTTCACGCTGATGTACTATTCGCAGGAGCGCGACGGGGTGCCGGTCTTCCGGGCCGAGGCGCGCCTGCTGGTTCGCAACGAGCCGGGCTATCCGCTCGTGCTGGTTTCGTCGAACCTGCGTGAACTGGGCGATTTCCGCGTCGAGGGCGCGATCGAGCGCTCGATTCCGAGTGCGGCGGTCGACCAGGCGCTGGCGATCGAGCCGCGCGTCGTCGGCTTCTCGGCGCCCACCACGGTGATCTGGGCCGGGTACGATTCGGTCGAGTCGACCCCGCGACTGGCGGTCGAGTTCGTCGGCGACAACGCCATGATCGGCACCGATGCGCTGGTGCAGATGCGTTTTGTAGCCGACGCGACCACCGGCGAAATCTACTACTACGAAGACCTGGTCAACGACGTAGACGTGACCGGCGTCGTCAGCGGCAACGCCACGACCGGCTTCGGCGCTGATGCGTGCGCCGCCGAGGTGTCGACGCCGCTGCCCTACGGCCGCGTCGAGATCAGCGGCGGTGCGACGGCCTTCGCCGATGCGAACGGCGTGTTCACGATCCCCAACCCCGGCAGCGGCAACGTGACGGTCAACTCGGAAATCCGCGGGCCGTTCTTCCGCGTCTTCGACCAGGCCGGGCCGAACTCGACGCTGAGTCAGAACATCCTGCCGCCGGGGCCGGCGAACTTCCTGCACAACGCCGCCAACACCAATGCGCTCGAGCGCGCCCAGGTAAACTCGTACATCCACGCCAACCGCGTCCGCGACATGGTGCTGGATACGAACGCGACCTACCCGGCGCTGCCGGGGCAGTCCGAGTTCCCGGTCAACGTGAACATCGCCAGCACGTGCAACGCCTTCTATGACCAGGTCGCGGTGACGATCAATTTCTACCAGGCCGGCGGCGGCTGCGCGAACACCGGCTTTTCGAGCGTGGTGTATCACGAGTTCGGACATCACCTGATTCAAGTCGGCGGAAGCGGCCAGGGCGCGTATGGCGAGGGCATGTCGGACTGCATCTCGATCATGATGCAGGACGATCCGAACCTCGCGATCGGGTTCCAGAGCTGTGCGTCGCCCCTGCGCAGTGCAGTGAACGGAATCGTCGCGCCGTGCTCCACGCCGATTCACACCTGCGGCCAGGTGCTCTCCGGCGCGGTCTGGGGCACGCGCAACCAGCTCGTCGTTACCGAGCCGGCGAACTACCTGCAGATCCTCCGCGATCTGACCGTCAACAGCATTCTGCTGCACACGGGAACCTCGATCGCCGCGGACATCACCATCGACTTCCTGACGCTGGACGATGACGACAGCGACATCTTCAACGGCACGCCGCACTACAGCGAGATCAACGCCGGCTTCACCCCCAAGAATCTGCCGGCGCCGGCGCTTTCGCTGATTGGCTTCTCGTTCCCCAGCGGCCTGCCGACGCAGATCGACCCGGCCGGCGGAACCGTGCTTCGCTTCGTGGTCTCCCCGATCGCCGGCACACCGCAACCCGGTACCGGTCAGGCGTTCCTGAGCGCCGGCGGCGGGCCATTCAACGCCGTGCCGGTCAACCAGGTTTCGCCGAACGTCTACGACGCCACCTTCCCGGCGACGACGTGCGGAAGCGTACGCTTCTATGTCGCGGCGCAATCCACCACGGCTGTCACCGTGACCAGTCCGCCGACGGCGCCGGCCGCTTCGTACGCCGCGGTGGCTGCGTACGGTGAGAACACAGTTTTCACTGACAATTTCGAGACCAACACCGGCTGGACGGTCCAGGACGTTGCGCTTACCGACGGTTCGTGGACGCGCGGCGTGCCGGCCAACGGCAACCGCGGCGATCCGCCCACGGATTTCGACGGCTCGGGCCAGTGCTTCCTGACCGACAACGTCGCGGGCAACTCGGATGTTGACGGCGGTACGACGCACCTGATCTCGCCGACGATCGACCTGAGCGGCGGCGACGCGATCATCAGCTACGCCCGCTGGTACTCCAACACGCAGGGCAGCGCGCCTGAGGCCGATACGTTCGTGGTCGCCGTCTCGAACAACAACGGCGGCTCGTGGACGACGGTCGAGACGGTCGGCCCCACGGGGCCGGAAGTAGACGGCGGCTGGTTCGCCCGCAGCTTCGCGGTCGGGGCCTTCGTCCCGCCCACCGCGCAGGTGCGCGTGCGCTTCTCCGCGTCCGACCTGGGTAGCGGTTCCGTGGTCGAGGCCGCCGTGGACGCCTTCCGGGTCGATCAACTCGATTGCACCCCGTCGGGCTTCGTCAATGGCGACGCCAACTGCGACGGCAGCGTCGATTTCTTCGACATCGACGCGTTCCTGCTGGCGCTGTTCGATCCTACGGCGTATGCGTCGCAGTTCTGCGGCGGCAGCACTGCGACCGCGGATGTGAACGACGACAACAGCGTCGACTTCTTCGACATCGACGCGTTCCTGGCCGTGCTGTTCCCGTAGTTCCGGGCGTCACGGGCAGAGACTGAATGTACGCCGCCCCGCGCGGGCCGAGAGGCTCGCGCGGGGCGGTTTCGTTGGTGCGGGCGGCACGCGAGCTGCGCTGCGGCATTCGGGCGGGTTGGCGCGTATCAATCCGGCTGCGGCCACGCCAGCGTCGGAGCGTATGTGGTCAGTTGGTGCACGCTGCGCCGGCCCGCGGCGACCAGCGTCACCCGGCCTTCCAGAACCAGCGCGTTGAAGAAGTCCCAGCGCAGCGCGCCCGG
This sequence comes from uncultured Planctomycetales bacterium, assembly GCA_964631045.1. Taxonomy (GTDB): domain Bacteria; phylum Planctomycetota; class Phycisphaerae; order UBA1845; family Fen-1342; genus CAZVWB01. The sequence goes on along the minus strand of CAZVWB010000002.1, from coordinate 66,268 downwards.
CGTCAGCGATCCGTCGCCGGAGAATCGCAGCGTGGCCCGGACGCAGCCGCCGGCGACGGCACAAGGCTGGGCGGTGGATGCGGTTGCGGCGCCGGGCGGTGGCGTCGCTTCGGCCGCGGTGCTCGCGTCGGCCGTCTCCACCCGCGCGGCGCGCTCGGCGTCCGCCGGGCTCAGCCAGGTCAGCGACGTCACGTCCGGCGGAACCTGCCGACCGCCGACTTCGAGGAGGGCGTGCGCGCGGAAGAACTGATGGAGCGCCGGGGCGATCGCGGCCTGCTCCTGCGGCGTGACGACCTCGCCGCGGCATCGTGGAACGTTCACGAAGGTCTCGAGAATCGGCAGGGGGATCAGAACGTCCAGCGTCGCGACGTTGTCGGCCACCGCCAGCGTGCCGAGCACGTGGCGGAAGCATTCCGGGGCGCGAACGCCGGCGGCGGGCGCGGTCGCCGTGGCTTGCGCCCACGACAGACCGAGCGTTTCGGCGTTTCCGCGGCTGGTGAGCACCACGGTCAGCGGTGCGGGTCGCTCGGCGGTGCGGACCGCCAGCGCGAGCTGTGCCGCGTGCGACGGCCCGCCGGGCGACGGCGCCAACCGCAGGGTGAGATAGTCCGGCCGCGCGGCGAGCGCATACCTGACTCGGCACGCGATCCGGCCGTTACGCAAATCGTCGAGGGAATAGCGCTCGCGGTCGGCCGGCTCGAAGCGTGCGTCGCCCACGACTCCCGCCGCGGGCGCGCCGGCGGCATCGAGCACGGCCAGCCGCACGGCGAGCTGCTGTGCGTAGCGCTGCAGGTGCTCGTCAAGCTCCGCGGGCGAGAGCGCCTGCGTCGTCGGCAGAATGGCGTGCAGCAGATCGCCGCCGGGCATCAGCAGCGCCGCCGTAGCTGCATTCGGCTCGACGACAATCTCGCCGCGGCCGAGAGAAATACTGTGCGCCCGCGCCGCGTCGGTCGCGAGCGCCGCTGTGGCAACCACGGCGATCCACATCGCGGCGCTGGGCCGCGCTCGTCGCCGGCGCTCGGGCGCAATTCGCCGGGGCGCGGCGCTACCGGCGAGCATGCACGTCGATCTCGGTGAAGAACGTGCCCTGCGACATGTCTTCGGCCACCCAGAGCAGATACCGATACGGCCCGAGGTCGCCCGCGGTCGCGTGCACGGATGTACCGTGGATGTCGCCATCGCCCAGATCGCGGGTGTTGACGACCGCCAGCAGCGTCCAGCCCTCGTGCCCTCCGTGTGCGAAATCGGCCGGCGGCATGCGGTCGCCGCGCGCCGCCCACAGCGAGAAAAACTGAGGCGCGCGGTTGCTGCGATGCCAGGAATAGGTGTTGATCCGCTCGATCGGCACGTCTGCGAGCAGATCGACGTGGAAGCGGCCTTCGCTGTCGTACCAGACGCAGCGCGAGGTGTCGTCGTCGTTCCCGGCCGTCTCGCCGTCGTTTAGGCGCGGGAGCGCGCCGTCCTTCACGCCGCTGCTGCCGTGCGGCCGGTACCTGCCATCGCCGTCGCATACCTTGAATTGGATGTCGCGGCCGCCGGCGGTGTCGGCGTAGTCGCTGGACGAAGGCGGTCCGATGCTGAGCGCCGCGAACTGCTTCTGGCGATCGGCGGTCACGACGGCTGTTGGCTGTACGCCTTCGAAAACGGGCTTGGGCGGTGGTGGATACTGATGCCGCAGTTCGATCTGCGGGCGGTTCGTGAAGTCGTCATAGAGCGGTGCGGCGGGCCGCGAGGACTCCGCCGGATTGCGGGCGATCGTCGCCGCGAGGATGCGGATGCGCGGGTCGTCCGGCAGCGCCAACACGCGCGGACCATCGCCCAGGGGCAGCGCGTACATAAAGAGGTAACTGAATTTGTATGCCTCGTTCCCGGCCTGCGGATGGTGCCGATGCGTGCAGAACCACGCCAGGCGGTCGCGCTTGATGTAGCCCGGGCGCAGGCCGATCACCTTGCCCTCGCAACGGTGATCGACCTCGCCGAACTCCACGTCCCAGATGCGGTCGTCCCACTGGCCGATGAAGCCGGTCCACGCCGCGACTGTCAGCGTCTGCTCGCGCCCCGCGGCGACGAAGCGCCCCGCGGCGTCCTCCGTGGCGGCGGCCAGCAGATACACGTGCGAGAAGTCGCCGGTGGGCAGGGCGATTTCCTGGCCGCGGCAGGTCACTGCGTTTTTCTGGCCGTCCGCCGACGGGCCCAGCCGCAGCGTGACGCCCTCGCTGACGATCTGCGGCGGCAGCATCTCCGCGGGGATCGTGCGGCCGTCCGCGTCGAGTCCGCCATCGGCGCGGTTGGCGTCGCGGCTGATGACATCGGCGTCGAAGGGCAGCGCCACGGGCTGCTGCTCCATTGCGTGCGCGGGCGCCGGCGCGGTCGGCATCCGGACGGCGAACGTCCGCGGGCGATAGGCCGTAGTGCTGAAGACGAGCTTGCCGCCGCGGATCAGCGCGTCGCCGATACGGCGTTCCTGCCCGTCGCACTCGTACGCCTGGGCGAGTGGTGCGTGGAACCCGATCTCTACGTCCTGCGCGTCGCGGCCCCACAGCTCCTGCGTGCGGACGATCAGCCAGTCCGCGTGATCTTCGGCCAGCTTGACGGCCCGCACATCCACCTGCGGCGTGCTCACGTGCAGCAACGAAAACTCGCGCCCCCAGTCGCCCGTGTGGCGCTCAGTCTGGAACGCGCGCAGCGGCTGGTTGAGCCGCCGGGCGTGCTGCTCCGTGCCGCCCGTGCGCCAGTCGCCGCCGTGGCTGATCAGCCCGTAGGTCATTTCGTGCCGGCCCCAGTCCTGGCTGTGCTGATCGAGATAGCCGCTGCGGACGCCGGGGGTGTAGAGCAGCGTCAGGCGTACTTCGTTGTCGGCGGGCTTGTCGGAGCCGTACTTGCAGTCTTCGAGTATCGAGATGCCGTGTCCGCCGGCGGCGTCGCTCAGGTCCAGCCACTGGTGCGAGGGCACTTCGTACTTGGTCGGGTCGTTGTTGCCGCGCTGGATTGTGCCTGCTTCCCAGTTGTACGTGGCCTTCGGGTTGCTGGCGACCAGCGGGAAGGACGCCTTCAGGGCGCACTCGGTCGATTGCCAGTCGATGTCGGTCTTGATCTCCAGGCGGCGGCCGGCGTCGCCCGCGGTGAGCCGCAGCTCCTGGACGATCGTCGAGTTTCGGGCGCTGCGCTCGATCCGCACGGCCGTGCGCACCGGTCCGCGCTCGGTGATCGTGATCCGGGCCGGTCCGGCGAGCGCGGCGATCGGCGGCTTCTGCCGGTCGGCCCAATCCATGTTCCACGCCGGCCAGTTGGCGGGGCGCTCGTAGGTGAAGATCAGTTTGGCCGGCGCGGCGAGCAGCTCGCGGTCGCCCGCGGTGCGGTCTGCGATGCCGGCGATGTCGCCCTCCGCGCTCAGCGTCACGCGCAGGAACTCGTTCTGCAGGACGGACTCGCTGGCGGTCAGCGCTGCGGCGTCCGGCGGTGCGGCGTCGCTGGCGCGCACGTCGTAGACGCCCAGGCTCAGCGGCGGGGTGCGCGCCAGGAACAGGATGCGCACGCGCAGCCCGTCGCGGTCGAGGATTTGCGACGGCACTTCCGCGCCGCGCGGGTCGAAGACGCGCACGAACGCCGGCGGCTCGTCCGCGAACTCGACCACGGCCTCCACGCAGTCCTCGCGCTCGAAAGCCAGCGGGTTGTAGACGATCAGCGGGACGCCCGCGGTCTGGGTGTTCATGCCCGCGGCGACCGCGCCGACGGAGGCGGTCAGCACTGCCGCGAATCCGTTGCTGGCGACGATCTCATCGTTCCACGAGTAGTTGTACGCGCGGGGGATGCTGGTGCCGGGCAGAATGTCGTGCATCTGGTTGGCCAGCACGCGCACCCAGCTTTTGTAGAGCTTCTCGCGCGGATAGGCGGCGGCGCCGAGCCACTGCGCCGCCGCGGCGGCGCGCTCGGCCGCGTCGGCGAGCTGCTCGTTCTTGCGGTTCCAGCGCTTCATGTAGGCCTGAGACGTAAGCGTGCCGGCGCTGTGCTCGGTCAGCAGCAGATCGCCCTTGTAGCGCGGCAGTCGGGCGCGCTGCGCGGTGGTGATGTCCTTGTACATCTGGTCGGAGGCGGTCAGCGCGACGTGGATCTGCGAGTCGGGCTGATCGACGCAGCGCAGGTAGTTCGCCACGTCTTCTTCGTGCGGCGCGCCGCCCTGGTCGCCGACGCCGTAGTAGTGATAGTCGGCGAAAACGCCGTATTTCTCGCCGTTCTGGTTGACGCGCTGCACCCAGTCGGGGTTCTGGTCGACGCGGCCCTTGACCGCGCCGACGTACGGGCCGGGGTCGAAGGCGGCGATCACGCCTTCGCCGTCGGGGCCTTCCCAGACGCCGATCTTGAACGGAATGCCGACGGCCGAGCCCCACGTCAGCTTCTGCGTAGAGAAACCCTTCAGCCCGCAGTGCGCCCAGAGGGTCGGCATCGACGCCGGGAAGCCGAAGCAGTCCGGCAGCATGAAATCGACGCTCTCCTTGTTGAATTCTCGGCGGAAGAAGCGATTGCCGTAGAGCACGTGGCGGATGACGGTCTCGGCAGCGGGGACGTTGACGTCGCCCTCGTCAACCGAGGAGCCGGAGACGCACCAGCGGCCGGCCGCGATGTACTCCCGCAGCTTCGCGTAGTGCTCGGGGTAGTATTCCTGCATCATCTCGTAGCGCACCGACCCGGTGAAGTTAAACACGTAGCCGGGGTGCTTCTCGAACAGCGCGAAGTTCTGCTCGAGCGTGTCGCGGATGTACTTGTCGATCGTCGTGCAGAAGTCCCAGCGCCACTGCGTGTCGAGGTGCGCGTATCCGACGCAGTAGAGCACCTTCTTGCGGGCGAGGTCGAACATCGGCGGCTCCTCGGCGGGCGCCGGGGCGGCGCTCCCAAGCAGCAAACTCAGCCCCAGGACTGTCGCGGCGCTGCGCGTGTCGGCCATCTGATAGCTCCGTATTCTGCTGTTCCTGCGAGTATGTGAGTTATGCGGGCGGCCGGGTCGGAGACCCGGCAAGACAAACACCGGTTAGAAACCGGCGCCACATGGGGTACACCGGTTAGCAACCGGCGCCACACGGGGTACACCGGTTAGAAACCGGTGCCACATGGGGTACACCGGTTAGAAACCGGTGCCACATGGGGTACACCGGTTAGGAACCGGCGCCACATGGGGCACACCGGCTGAAAACGGGGTCCACGCGACGCTCGCGTGCGCTCAGCGGCTGTATGCCGCCGACAACCGCCGCAGCGCCACATCCAGCAGGCTGGCCGCCAGGATCACGCTTCCCAGCACGACTTTCTGCCAGAAGTGCTGAACCTGCAGCAGATTCAGGCTGTTGTTCAGCACGCCGATGATGAGCGCGCCGATGATCGTACCGACGATCGTACCGCGCCCGCCGAACAGGCTGGTCCCGCCGACGACGACCGCGGCGATCACGTTGAGCTCCAGCATCTCTCCGATCTTGGGGTCGGCCGAGCCCAGCCGCGCGGCGTAAAGCACACCGACGACGCCACACAACGCACCCGTCAGCACGTAGGTCAGCAGCTTGGTTCGCCGCACCGGGATGCCCGCCAGTCGGGCCGCTTCCTCATTGCTGCCGACGGCGACCACGCCGCGTCCGAAGACCGTTCGAGAGAGCAGGACATGGAAGATGATAAAGCCGCAGATCATCATCAGCACCGGCGCCGGCAGCAGCGTCCCAAGCGCGGCCTGAAACACGAACCCGTTCCCCAGCGCCCGCAGCTCGGCCGGTAACTGGTAAACCGGCTCGCCATTGCAGAAGATGAAGGCCAGGCCCCGCGCGATGAGCATCGCGGACAGCGTCACCAGAAACGGCGGCACCGCGAATCGCGTGATGATCGCCCCGGAGAACAGCCCGCTGCCGGCCCCGATCGTGATCGCAACCGCGAATCCGACTGCGATCGCGGCGCTGGGCGGCCAGCCGCTCATCCCAGCCATGGACACGCCGGCGACCACGCCGGTCAGCGCCACCAGCGACCCCACCGAAAGGTCGATGCCCCCCGTCACAATGATGAGCGTCATGCCAAAAGCGATCAGGGCTTCGAACGAAATCTGCCGTGCGACGTTGACCAGGTTCGCCGGCCGCAGAAACAGGCCCTCGGTCAGAAGCGCGCTGGCCGCGATGAGCAACGCCAGCACGATCGGCATGCGCAGCGCGACCAGCGCGCTCAGCCAGCGTCCAGGTTGGTTCATGCGCGGGGCGTCTCCAGGTGCGGTATATCTACCGCCCGGAAACCGCCACGACCAGCGTGTCGCCGCCCGGCAGCTCCGGACCGAAGATGATCTGCGATTGTCCGGCGGTCAGCGTCACAGACGTGTTCAAAATGATCTTGTCGCCATCGTTGACGACGATCTTCATATCGACCTTGTTGCCGGTGCGTTTCGTCGGCGTTACGGCGGCGGAATGCGCGGCGATCAGGCCGGCGCGGAACTCCTTGCCGACTTCCACCTTCCCGGCGTCGCGGCGCTCAAGCATGAACCCGGTGTGGCCGAGCTTCTTCAGTCGATCCACGTGCGGGCGCAGCTCGGGCGACACCTCGGCGTTCTTCTTCGTGGCGCGGATGGCCCACACCTCGACATCCACCGTTTCCGCCAGCGCGGCGGCCGGGACCGCCAGCAGCAGCGAAAGCGCCGCGATGAAGCCCGGGGTAAGCACGCGTTGCGTCGTCATGAATCCGCTCCTTCGTCGCCGGTCATCACGATCAGCCAGCCGTCCCCGTCCGACACCAGGATCGCACCGCCGGGCGCCTCCAGCGCGTTCACGCTGTTGCCCACCGCCGGCCGCAGCCGCGGCGTCGGCGCGCCGCCGCCCTGTAGCGACCACGATACAAGTAGAACGACGCACGCGGCCACCGCGGCGATCGGACGCCAGATTCGCAGGATGCGCGCGGCCCGCGCGCCGTCCGCCGGATGGCCCGTCGCAGGCCGCAGCCGGGTCGTCGGCGTGGCACTTTCGATTCGATCCCACACTGCCTGCCACTGCCGCGGGCTCGGCATCGTCACCGGTGCGGCCAGGGCGGGCGACCCCGCGGGCCGCAGCGCGCCGATCTCGGTCGCGGTCGCCGGGTCCTCATCGAGGTGCGCGGCCAGCCGCTCTACCTGCTCGGGCGTCAGCGCGTCGAGCCGCCCGGCAGCGACCGCCGCCAGAAGTTCATTCAGGTTGTGGGTGTCTCGCCGGCTCATGGTGCGCTTCTGACGTTTGAGTCCGCCAAATCCTTCAACGACTCCTGCAGCCGTTTACGGGCGTGAAACAGTCGGCTCATCACCGTCCCGATCGGCACGCCCACGGCCTCCGCGATCTCGGCGTAGGACAACTCGCCGGTTGCGAACAGGGCGAAGACCGCGCGTTGCTCCGGCGGCAGCGCTTCCAGCGCCGCATTCAGCCGGGCGGCCAGGTCCTCCGCTTCGAGACCGCCGGCGGGCGAAGCGTCGCTGCGCGGATCGGCGACGTCCAGTCCGCCGTCCTCGGCCTCGGCGCCGCTGTCGAGCCGCACGGCGATGCGGACCTTGCGCGCCCGCAGCAGGTCGAGCCCGCGGTTGCTGACGATTCGCAGCAGCCACGTCTTGAAACTCGATCCGCCTTCGTACGACCCGAGATTCTCGAATGCCTTGATGAAGGCGTCCTGAACCACGTCGAGCGCATCCGCATCGCGGCCCGTGATGCGAAACGCGACCCGGTAGGCCGTGTCCCGATACTGCTCGAACAGCGCCCGCTGCGCGTTGCGGTCGCCCGCAGCCGCCGCGGCGAGCCAAGGTGCCTCGACGTTCGAGACGTTTGACGGATCGGGCGTATTCAACGAATTCTCAGAAATTCCATAAGTCCTGTGTCACGCGGGAACAAAGGATAACCGACGGCCGCGGCGGCGGGGCGCGCCGGGCGGATTGCGGCGCAGCGCCGCGGGCGTCTGGCGCGCGGATGCGTTTTTCAGCGTCGGGCGGGAGTTTGCCCGCCCAATGGGAGATGCGTTGTCCGCGTGGTATCGATCCCGCTCCGCCCGGTAAATCGCAACCGCCAGTGTGAGGCGCCGCACGCCGGCCGTGCAAACGCAGGGCCGATTTGGACATACGCCAGCGAAGCGCACACTCGCGCGAATTCGGTTCCGCAGCGATTGAATAGCCTTGCACCGCCGGCCGTCGAACTCCCCGGACCACGGCGGTTGTCGCCGTAATGCAGCACCGGCCGCGGCGAATGCCCGGCCTCGTCAGAAGGAGACGCACGATGAAACGCCTGCTCGCCATCGCCACCGGCCTGAGTCTGATGGGCGCCGGGATCGCCTACGCCGGCTCGGCGCAGGCCGTGTCCGTCGCGACTAACGGCGGCAGCGCTTCGGCCACGGCCACCGCCGTGGGCAACAGCAACTCGACCGCGATCGCCGGGGCGACCAACGGCGGCCGCGCCGTGGCCGACAGCACGGCTCGCGGCAGCGGACGCGGCTTCGCCGATAGCCGCGCCGTCGCCACTGCCGACCACGGTCTGGCGGTCAGCACTTCGAACGCGGACGCAACCGGCCTGTATGGCGGCTCGGCCATCGCGGACAGCGAGAGCATCGCCGCGACGATCGGCGGTGTGGCGCTGAGCAACAGCGAAGCCGTGGCGGACGGCGTCTTCCACGGCCATGCGGTCAGCCGGTCCAACTCGACTGCGCTGAGCGACCACGGGCTGGCCACCAGCGACAGCCGGGCGCTGAGTTCCGGCGCGTTCGGCGGGCGGGCGGTGAGCGTCAGCGACTCTCTGGCGAATACGTATCGCGGCCGGGCGGACAGCCGCGTCCGCGTGGTCAGCGGCGCCCGCTTCCACGCCCGCGCCGAGGCCGATGGCGTCGGCGTGGCGGTCAGCGGCCGCGCCCGCCGGGCGCAGGCCGACGTGTACGCCGAGAGCCGCGCCGCGCGGCACGGCCACAGCCGGTCGAGCGGCGTGGTGATCGAAACGCGGCCGTAGCTGCGGCCTGTTGATTCGCGGATTGCGCGACGCGGACGACGGACTTGTCAGACTGCACGGCGCCGCACCGGAGAACGGGCGGCGCCGGATGCGTCTGTTGCGGCGGCGGTGCGATGCGCACGGCGCGATCGCAGCGGCGCGCTCCTCGCACCCAGCCAGCGCTCGACGCGGCGAAGCGCGGTCGGAGTCAATCCGTTCCGACGCGAGCCGGATAATCCAGCGCGCGGGCCTCTTCGAGCGCAGCGGAGTGGGGGTGCCAGACATGCCGCGCCGTGACCGATTCCAGCTTCGGCGCGGCATATACAAATCGCAGGTCGTATGCCTGGTAGAGCTTCCCGAAGAACGACGAGAGCAGCAGCGGCGAATGTTGTGGTGGAAAGTTCGCCAGCACTGCGCCCCGAAATGGGGTTTCCGGGGCGACAAGCGCGAGGCAGATCGCTTCGTACTTTGTCGTCTCGTCGCGAAGATCGCGGCGCCCATCGAGCCGCGCGAGGATGTCGTGGTAGCGGGCGATCGCCTCGCTGATCGATCCGTCCGCAAGCACGCAGACGTCATTGGGTTCGACGCCGGTTCCCGCCTTATTCGCCCGGAGCACCTGGAAAAAGCCATAGACGAGCGCAGGATACGAAATGTGCAGATTCGTGCAGTCTCCGATCGCTTCCTCCATTCGATTGGTCAGATTGCGGAAGGCTCCCAGCGTTCCCTTCATCGACACTGCCAGCACGGGCCCGACGTGCGGCTTTGTTACGACGACATCCACGGCTTTGGTCTTGAGCCCGCCCAGCACGGTCCGCTCGCCAGAACCGCCGGCCGACGGGTCGTACTCAAGATACTTCGCGCCGGCGCGCTCCGACACGCGAAACGGCGGGTGGGGAGTAATCTCGCTTGGGTGAAACCCGCCCTCTACGACAAGACGAGAGGCCACGTAGTAATGGAGCGGGCGAATGTGCGCCTGGCCTTGATGTCCCGAGGCGTTGACGACAAATGCTTCAAGAGCCTGGTCAAGAGTAAGCCACTCGCAACCGCCGCGGTCACTGGCCATAGTGCCTCCAACGCCGCATGACGTCGACAGCTTCGTCGATCACGGCCTGGTCGTCTTCGTCGCAGATTGGGACGCTGGAGAGCACGACTCTGGCCGCCTCGCGCGGCTCAAGCTTGAGCAGACCGCCGCCCAATGGGTGGCCCTCCAGTTCGCACGATAGGGCCGTGAGAGGCTGTTCCCAGAGCTTCATCAAGTGAGCCACGCTGGTCCGGCCTGTAAGGTGCACCGCGTGGACGGAGTTGGTGCAGACGCAGCCGGCCTGGTTACGCACAAGAGTCGGGCTGCCGCCGCTCATGTAAGAGAGGAATCCATCTGGAACCGTGACATCCGGAACCGAGTACCATGGATCGCGGTTCCGGCACTTGTACGTTTCACGCGCCTTGCGGCCTTTTGCGGAGTCGAGATAGCGTCTAACCGGCAGCGGCGGATCCGGCGTCGCCCCCAGCCTCAAGAGAAGCACCGGCTGATCGGCTGCGAGCCAGCCGCGAACGCGAGCATCATCTACGCAGCCACCCGCGAGGCTCCGGCCGCTTCTAACCGCCGGATGAAGCACCTGATCGTTGATGCCAAGCGCCGCGGCTTGCGAGGGCCGCAGATGAAAAAAGTCATTTGCTCCGGTGACGTAGCCGATGCTGACTCGTGCGGCCTTGCCCAATCTGATTGAAGCAGACGATGCAGCGATCCTCCGGTACAACTCGCGTGCCCGGTCGCAGAGGAGAAAAGGACGCAAGCGACTGCCCCACGCGCGCCACTCCGAGACGGAGACGCGCACGCTCGCATGCGGCGGTCGGGCGCAAAATCCAAATCGGCTCAACGTCGATAAGTCAATCCGGTCGCAACAGCCGCCAAAACCGTCGGCATACAGGAGCCAGCAGTCCTCCGACAGGTCCGGGAACACCTTCGCGCGGACGGCGATGATCTGGACCTGGTCGAAGCGGCGCGTCAGATACTCAAGCAAGGGGGTCGCGTACGGTGCGTGCCCGATCTCGGCGGGGACGACGAACGCCATTCGTGCCCCGGGCTTGAGGAGCGTCGCCGTCGCGACCAGGAACGGCGCCCACGACGAGGTGAGCGACGAGAACTTCGCGCCGTGTCGCGCGCAGTGACGCAGCGCCGTCTCTCTGACGCCGCCGGAAAATCGCTGGTATCGGATAAAAGGAGGGTTGCCGGCAGCGCACTCGAATCGCTCATGCGTTTGCGACGCCCAGGCGAAAAAATCGCCCTGGTGAATCAAGTTTCCCGGCGATCGTGCGTGGACGATGCGGCATGCCTCGGGGTCTTGCTCGACACCAACGCTGTTCGGGTGGGCGGCCAGGAAACGCCCGTCGCCGCACGCGGGGTCCAGCAGCCGATCCACGGCGCAGCGAGCCGCCCAGGAGACCAGAGATCGGACCACGGGGGCGGGCGTGTAGTAGGCCCCGGAGAACTTGCGCGAGGAAGTGTCGTTTGCCGGCGTCGCTTCGCCAGGAAACAATGACTCGATCATGTCGGAGCACCTGCAGCTTGTGTCGCGTGAGACCGTGCATGCCGCTGCACTATACGGCAAATGTTAGGAATCCCGCAAGTGAGGCTGTGCGTCTCCGCCAGAGTGCGAAGCGCGCCGCCACTCCGGTGCGCGCCCGCCGCCTTGGCGTCCTTCACCGGCATGGCGCCAGCACCTGTCCGCTGCGGGCCGGAAGGTAGATTTGCACGCTGTGCGGTCGGCCGTGGCTGCCGTCGCGGCTGAGCGGATAGACCTGATCGCGGGACACGTGGCCATGCCCGCCGAACGCCGCGGCGTCGCTGTCGAGCACCAGTACATGGTCGTGCGGTTCGGGCACGCCGATGCGCAGGCCGGTCTGCGAGTGGTGCGGATGCAGATTGATCGCAATGACCAGCGGGCCGCGCTGGGCGATCAGCAGTTTGTCGTCCTCGTGGCAATGGATGAGCGCGCCGCAATCCGCGGCCAGCAGCCCGAAGCGCTCGTCGAGCGCCAGCATGGCTCGATCGAACTCCGCCAGCCCGGCGTAACGCAGGCGCGGATCGTCGCGCAGCGACCAGCGTCGCCGGGCGTACTGGTATGACCAGTTGTTGCCTTCGCGCGGGAAGTCGATCCATTCCGGATGCCCGAACTCGTTGCCCATGAACGCCAGGTAGCCTTCGCCGCCCAGCGCGAAAGTCATCAGTCGGATGAGCTTGTGCAGCGCGATGCCGCGATCGATCTCCACACTGCGGCTGCCGATGTTCATATGCCAGTACATCGCCGCGTCCATCAGCCGGAACGCCAGCGGCTTGTCGCCCACCAGCGACTGGTCATGCGACTCGGCGTAGGCGACGTGCTTCTCTCCGCGGCGGCGATTCAGCAGCGCTGCGTAGGTCCCGCCCATGGGCCACCGCTCGTCCGGCGACTTCTCCAGCAGACTCACCCAGTAGTCGGGAATGCCCATCGCCAGACGGTAGTCGAATCCGATGCCGCCCTCGTCGATCGGCCGCGCCAGGCCGACCATGCCCGAGACATCCTCGGCGATCGTCACGGCGCGCGGGTTCACGTCGTGCGCGACCCGGTTGGCGAGCTGTAGATAGAGCACCGCGTCGTCATCGACGCCGCTTCGCAGGTAGTCATCGTATGACCAGGCGCGGCGCCCCAGACCATGATCGAAGTACAGCATGCTCGTAACGCCATCGAAGCGGAAGCCATCGAAGCGGAACTCCTCCAGCCAGTAGCGCACGTTGCTGAGCAGAAAGCGGAGCACCTCCCACTTGCCATAATCGAACAGCAGCGAATCCCACACCGGGTGTTCGCCGCGTCCGCCGGCGTGGAAGTACTGAAAGTCCGTGCCATCCAGGCGATTGAGCCCGTCGTACAGATTCTTGACGCTATGACTGTGCACCAGATCGAGGAACACGCGCAGGCCCAGCCCGTGGGCCGCGTCGATGAGCGCTTTCAGCTCCTCGGGAGTTCCAAAACGCGACGAGGGTGCGAAGAAATTGCTGACCTGGTAGCCGAACGACGCGTAATACGGATGCTCCTGAATCGCCATCAACTGTACCGCGTTGTAGCCCGCCGCCGCGATGCGCGGCAGTACCTGCTGCTCGAACTCGCGGTACGTGCCGATGCGCTCTTCTTCGAGCGCCATGCCGACGTGGGCTTCATAGATTCGCGGCGCGGCCGGCGGCGGCGCGGCGTGTTTCCAGGCAAACGGCGCGGGAGGCTGCCAGTACTGGGCCGCAACGTGCGTTCCCCCGTGGTCGAAAACGACGCGCCGCGCGTACGCTGGAACGCGATCCAGCGGGCCCGCGGCGCTTTCGACGTGCAGCTTGACCCGCCCGCCATGCGTCAGCCGCGCGGCGTATTCGTCGTCCGGGAGAAAAACGCTCCAGACGCCGAAGTCGTCGCGCCGCAGGCGGTTCGCGCCACGGTCCCACCCGTTGAAGTCGCCGATCAGCCACAAACCGTACGCCGCCGGGGCCCACTCGCGATACCACACGCCGGCGCGGCCGTCGTGTTGGCCGCGGTTGAAGCCGAAGTACTCATGCCCGCGGGCGAAATCGGCCAGGCAGCCCGCGACGGCGGCGATTTCGGCGGCGCGGGCGGCGAAACGGGCGTAGCGGCGCTGCAGGTCGCCGGCGTAGGGCGCCAGCCACGGATCCAGCGCGATTAATGCGGCTCCGTCGGCCAGGCGATTCTGGTGGCTGCGTGTCATGGCTGCGGAATGCACCACAAACCGCGGGCAGCGTCAAATGCCCGGCGGTGGGCGGCGTTCGATCGGAGTCCGCTCGCGACTTGTCGGCGGGCGGGCTGGGTCGCCGAAAGCACGCGCGAAACGGCCGGGGGGGAAACTCGCCGAGTCGCTAGTCGATCGAACACCGGCGCTACGTGGCGGGCGGACCAGCCGATTCGCCGCGCGGCGCTAGTCCGGGAAGATCACCTGCCCGGTCGCCGCGTCGGCGAGGGTGATGGCGCCCGTGGGGCACTGTTCGGCCGCCTCGCGGAGGCGGGCGAGTGCCTCGCCGGATGGATCGGCGACCATCGACTGTTTGCGATCATTGAGCTGAAACGTCCGCGGGGCAACCTGAATACACATCGTGGAGCCGACGCACTTGTAGGGATCGATCGTAATACGGATATTCGGCGATTCGGGTGCGTGCATGGGAGCGCCTCACCAGGTGATCGGGAGTGACTTGATCGCGCGGCTGACCACGGTGGGGTGGTACTCCAACTTGTCCACCGCGATGGTCGGCGGGGGCAATCGCCGCGTCAGGCCGCCGATCGCCTCCTGGCCCTCCAGGCGGGCCAGCGGCGCGCCGAGGCAGATGTGGATGCCCTGTCCGAATGCGACGTGCGGATTCGGATTGCGGGTGATGTCGAGGCGATCCGGCTCGGGGAACTGGGACGGGTCGCGGTTCGCGGCGGAGAGGGCGCATAGCACCTTCTGCCCGGCGCGGATCGCCTTGCCGCGGACGGTCGCGTCTGTCTTCGCCCAGCGCACTGTGGCTTTCACCGATCCGTCGTAGCGCAGCAGTTCTTCCACCGCCGGCTCGACCAGGGCCGGCTCGTTTTTCAGCCGCGTCCACTGATCCGGATGCTGTGCCAGCGCCACCACCCCGTTGGCGATCAGGTTCATGGTGGTTTCGTGCCCGCCGAACACAAGCAGCACGCACGTAGCCAGAATCTCCTGCTCGCTCAGCTCATTCTGCTCCTCGCAGGCCACCAGGGCGCTGATCAGGTCGAGTTGCGGCGAGTGGCGGCGCTCTACCACCAGCGGCCGCAGGTAGTTGAGCAGCGATGTCACGCCTTCGCACGCAATCTCCCGCCGCCGGGGCTCGTCGGCGCGGAGAAAGAAAAATGAGCCGATCTGCTCCGACCAGTGCTTGATCAGATCGCGGTCGAGGGCCGGCGCGCCCAGCAACTCCAGGATGACCGTCAACGGAACCAGGTAGGCGAACTCGTGGATGACTTCCATCCGGCTCTTTGGCTCCAGGCTCTTCAGCAGATTGTTCACGATCGCGCGCACCCGCGGGCGATACTGCTCCACGGCCCGCGGAGTGAACCGCGTGTTCAGCAGCCTGCGAATCCGCGTGTGGTCCGGCGGGTCGATGAAGACCAGCCAGTGCGACAGCACGTCGAAGATCGGCCGGAACTGCTGGCGCTCGTCGCTGCTGATCTCGGTTTCCAGATACGCCATGCGATCCGCGGAAAATCGCTCATCGCGGAGGACGGACACGACGTCTTCGTAGCCGGTCAGCACCCAGCCGCCCCAACGCTGGTTCCAGTGCACCGGGTCGTGTCGGCGGAGCTGGTGGTAGTAGCTGTGCGGATCGCTGATCGCTTCGGGCGACATCAGGTCGTCAAGGGCAGGCAGCATCGACGTTCCTCGCAGGGTGACGAAGGGCGGCAGTGCGACGGCGCACCCTCAGCGCTCCGCCGCGCCCGTCGTTGGCGCAGGCAATTAGCGTGCCGAGGCCGCGGATTCTGCGGTCGCCGCGCGCCGGGCTGTGAGCCAACAGGCGTGGGAGCTCGTCGCTGTCGCGAGTGAACGCGGGTGCAGTCGAACACCGGGTGCCTGTCGCCCCTTACACGCCGGCCAACCGAGTTGCCCGCCAGCGGGCGACAAGGTCTGCTGCCGCGGCTGACCAGTCCGGGAACGCGAATCTGAATCCGTCTCGCAACAGGCGCGCGGGCGTCACGCGACGGCTCTTGAGAATGAGCTCAGTCTCCGTCCGCAGGAAGAACGCCCCGATCTCCAGCATCCAGCGGGCCGCGGGCAGTCCGAGCCGCACACCGGCTACGCGGCGCAGGATGCGCATGAAGTCCGCGTTCGGCAGCGGGTGCGGGGCTGCCAGGTTTATGGCGCCGCTGAGTTGCTCCCGCTCAGTGATCCAGCGCACCGCCACGACAAAGTCGTCTTCATGAATCCAGGACACGTATTGCCGCCCATCCCCGGCGGCGCCGCCGAGCCCGCGACGTACCAGACTGAGCAACACGTCGAAGACGCCGCCGCGGTCGGGGCTCATGACCATCGCGCTGCGGAGTGCGACCTTGCGCGTGTGCGGCGTGGCGGCGCGGTCAAACTCGCGCTCCCAAGCCGTTGCGACGTCGATGCTGAAACGCCAGGTGTCCGGGGCGTGCGGCTCGCCGCCGCCGAGGGTTCCGGTCTCCTCGTCGTTGTCGGCGTCGTAGCGATGGGCGTAGATTGTGGCGGTGCTGGATTGGAGCCACAGGCGCGGCGGGCGGTGGGCCGCGGCGATGGCAGCGCCCAGCACGCGGGTGGATTCGATGCGCGAGTCCATGATTTCGCGGCGGTTGCGGGCGTTGTAGCGGCAATTCACGCTGCGGCCGGCCAGGTTGATTACCACGTCGGCGGCTTCGAGGGCGGTGGTCCACGGCCCGGCGGTGCGGCCGTCCCAGCCGATGCGGGCGGGCGTGGCGGGAACCGGGGTCGCTGCCGCCGGCCGACGCGAGAGGACCACAACTTCATCGCCGGTGGCGTGGAAAGCTCGCGCCAGGATCGCCCCAACCTGACCGCTGCCGCCGGCGAGCACGATGCGCACGGTCGCGCCTCCGATTTTCGAAACGCGGCGTCACCGCAATGCATCATATGTCCGTCGCATCCTGCGGGAGACCACCGATGGCGGACTTCAACCGTTTTGACATCATCATCATCGGCACCGGCGCCGGCGGCGGCACGCTGGCGGCCAAGCTCGCGCCGTCGGGCATGCGGATCCTGCTGCTGGAGCGCGGCGGCTTCGTGCCGCGCGAGAAGGACAACTGGAGCACACGGGCCGTCAATCTGGACGGAAAGTACCACACGAAGGAAGTGTGGCGCGACGCCGCCGGGAAGGACCTGCACCCCCACACGAACTACTATGTGGGCGGCAACACCAAGTTCTATGGCGCTGCCCTCTTCCGACTTCGCAAGGAAGATTTCGGATCGATCCGTCACCACGGCGGCGTCTCGCCGGCCTGGCCGATCTCGTATGACGAGATCGAGCCGTACTACCTGGCGGCGGAGCGGATGTACCACGTGCACGGCCGGCGCGGCGAAGACCCGACCGACCCGCCCGCCAGCGGCCCGTTTCCGCATGCGCCGGTCAGCCACGAACCGCGCATTCAGCACCTGCACGACGACCTGGCCGCGATGGGGCTGCGGCCGTTTCACGTGCCGCTGGGCGTGATGCTCGACGAGGCGGACCCGCAGCGCAGCAGATGCATCCGCTGCGATACATGCGACGGGCATCCGTGCCTGGTGCAGGCCAAGGCCGATGCGCACACGTGCGGCGTGGAGCCGGCGCTGGCATTTCCGAACGTGACGCTGTTGACCGGCGCGCTCGTCAAGCGGCTGGAGACCGACGGCGGCGGTCGCGAAGTGCGCGACGTGGTCGTCGAACGCGAAGGCGGCGAGGAGCGCTATCGCGGCGACATCGTGGTGGTGGCGTGCGGCGCGATTAACTCGGCCGCGCTGCTGCTGCGTTCTCGCAGCGACCGTCATCCGCGCGGACTGGCCAACGGGTCCGACGCGGTCGGCCGCCACTACATGGGACACATCAACTCGATCCAGATGGCCCTCTCGCTGTGTCCGAATCCGACGGTCTTTCAGAAGACGCTTGCGATCAACGACTACTACGGCCCGTCGAGCGAGTGGGAGTTCCCCATGGGACACATCTCGTTCGTCGGCAAGCTCGACGGCGACACCCTGCGGGCCGGCGCGCCCGGACTGGTCCCCGGCTGGACGCTCGACAAGATGGCGCGGCACTCGCTCGATTTCTGGCTTACAAGCGAAGATTTGCCCGATCCGGACAATCGCGTGACGGTCGATGCGGACGGCCGCATCGTGCTCAGCTACAAGCCCAATAACGAAGAGGGCCACAAGCGGCTGATCGCGCGTCTCAAGACGCTGATGAAGCAGACCACGCGCTGCGGCGTGCACGGCCACGAATGCCACCAGGGCCTCTTGGCCCGCAGCTTGTGGGTCGGACAGCGCATTCCGCTGGCGGGCGTGGCGCACCAGTGCGGCACGATCCGCTTTGGCGACGACCCGCGGTCGTCCGCGCTGGACGTGAACTGCAAGGCGCACGAACTCGACAACCTGTACGTCGTCGATGCCAGCTTCTTCCCGTCCAGCGGCGCGGTGAACCCGGCGCTGACGATCATGGCCAACGCCTTGCGCGTCGGAGACCACCTGCTGCAACGCATGAACCGCCGCAGCGCCGCCGCGCCGGCGCTGGCGGCCAGCGCGTCGTAGCGGACTGACGCTACAATCCCGGGCATGCGGGCGCCCGCACTGATCGCGGAAGGGCCCCGCGCACCCGGAGGATTACACGTGTCCGACGCGCCAGCCCCGGCCCAGATCACGTTCGACGATTTTGCGAAGCTCGATTTGCGCGTCGGCACCGTGCAAAGCGCGGAACCGCACCCGAACGCGGACAAACTTCTCGTGCTCAAGGTCGATCTCGGCGACCAGACGCGGCAAATCGTCGCCGGAATCCGCAGCTACTACGAACCGGCCGCGCTGATCGGGCGGCAGATCGTCGTGGTCGCCAACCTGGCGCCGCGCACGATGCGCGGCGTCGAGAGCCAGGGCATGCTGCTGGCCGCCTCGAACGCCGATCGCTCCGCGGTGATCTTCGTCACCCCCGAGGAATCCATCGCCGCCGGCGCGAAAGTCAGTTGAGCCGCCGCATGCGTGCTTCGCGGTGGATTGCCCTGGCGCTGCTCGCGCCGCTGGTCGGCGGCTGCGATCGGGCTGCCACGCCGCCCGCGGGCGGGGCTGCGCGCGTCGCGGCGAACACGGCGCCGCGGAACATCCTGCTGATCACCGTCGACACGACGCGCGCCGACCGCATCGGCTGCTACGGATACGCGGCGGCGAAGACGCCGGGGATGGACGCGCTGGCGACCGAGGGGGTGTTGTTCGAGCGCGCGTACTGCCAGGTTCCGCTGACGCTGCCCTCGCACGCTTCGATTCTGACCGGCAGGTATCCGCGCGAGCTGGGCATTCGCGACAACGGCCGCGTCGCGCTGGCCAGCGAGCCGACGACGCTGGCGGGGCTGGCTCGGCAGGCCGGGATGAAGACCGCCGCGTTCGTCAGCAGCTTCGTGCTCGATTCGCGTTTCGGGCTCGATCGCGACTTTGACGTGTACGACGATGATATGCGGCGCGAGTCGGTCGCAGACCGCCTGGAGGACGTCGAGCGCCCTGCAAATCGCCCCACCGACGCCGCGCTGGCCTGGCTCAATCGGCTCGAAGGCGCCGCGTTTTTCTGCTGGGTGCACTACTACGATCCGCACGACCCGTACGAGCCTCCGGCCGAGCATCGCGCCGCGCACCCCGATCCCTACGACGGCGAGATCGCCTTTGTCGATTCGCAGATTCAGCGGCTGCTCGCCTGGCTGGAGACTGCGGGACGCCGCGGGGACACGCTCGTCGTTGTCGTCGGCGATCATGGCGAGTCATTCGGCGAGCACGGCGTACACGGACACGCGGTGTTTCTGCACGAAACCAACCTGCACGTGCCCATGATCTTCGCCCAGCCCGGCGGGGTTTCGCGCGGCGTGCGAATCGCGGAGACGGTCGAGATCGCCGGGCTGTTGGCGACCATCTGCGAGCTGTGCGGCTGGACCGCGCCGGACGGATTGCTCTCGAAGTCGTTCGCGCCGGCGCTGCGCGGGGGCCGAATCGAGTCGCAGGCGTGTTATGCCGAGAGCCACTACGTACACAACACGCACGGCTGGGCCGAGCAGCGGGCGCTGGTCACGCCGAAGTGGAAGTACATCTCTTCCACGAAGCCGGAGCTGTTTGATCTGAGCGCGGATCGGCGCGAAGTGGAGAACCGCGCCGCTGCGCAATCCGACGTGGTCGTCGAACTCCGAGGGCGGCTTGTCGATCGCTATGAGGCGATGCGGCCCGGCCGCGCTCAGGATGTCGATAGCGCTGGGCAGCGGGCCCTGCAGTCGCTCGGCTATGCGGCGGGTTCGCAGTCCGCGGGGGAGGCGTTTCTGACGCCGGGCGCGCCCGACCCGAAGGACATGATCGCCGCCATGAACCGGCTGGGGGACGCGCAGCGACTGATCCGCGCCGGCCGCGCGGCCGAGGCCCTGCCGGCGGCGCAGGAAGCCGCGGCGGCCAGTCCGGGGTCGGTGCAGTTTCAGTACACACTCGGCGCTTTGTATGTGCAGCTCGGTCGAGCGGCCGAGGCGCTGCCGGTGCTTCGCAAGGCGGCATCGCTCGATCCGCGCAACCCGCTGGTAATGATCGCCCTGGGCGATGCGCTCATGCTGTCCAGGGACTGGCGCGCGGCGGCCGAGCACTACGCCGCGGCGGCGGCGCTGGACGACGCGGATGCCGAGTCCCACGCCCGGGTGGGTCGCGCGTTGCAGGTTCTGGGGCAGACCGAAGACGCGATCGCGGCGTATCGGATCGCCTTGCAGCGACTGCCCTCGTATCGCGAAGCGGCGGATGAACTGCTGGCGCTGCTGGGATCGCTGCAGCGCGGCGGCGAGGCGGTCGCGATCTTTCAGGAGCTTGCCAAGGCCGATTCCGGGAGCGTCGCCACCCGCTTCAACCTGGGCGCGGCGCTATTGATGAACCGGCAGCCGGATATGGCGGCGGAATGGTTCCAGCAGGTTTTGCTCAGCGACGCGAATCATGGCGCCGCGCATGTGAAGCTCGGGATTTGTCACGCGCTGCGCGACCGGCCGGAGGACGCCGCGCGGGCCTTCGCGAGCGCCAAGCGCTTCGCGGACTCGGCGCCGGATGCGTGGTACAACGAGGGCGTCGCGCATGAGAAGGCCGGCCGCCGGGCCGAGGCGCTCGCTGCGTATGCCGAGGCGATTCGGCTGCGGCCGAACCTGATCAGCGCGATCGTGGCGCTGGCGCGGCAACGGCTGGGGGCGGGCGAGTTCGCGGAGGCGGCCGGCGTGTTGCGGGCCGCGGCCGAGAGCTGTCCCGATGATGTGCGCGTCCACAGCACGCTGGCGGATCTGCTGGCGACGTGCGAGGCCGAGGGCGTGCGCGACGGTGCGGAAGCGCTGCGGCATGCCCGGCGGGCCTGCGAACTGGCGGGCGGAGAGCATCCGGTGCTGCTGGGGATCCTGGCGACGGCACAAGCGGAGTCGGGCGACTTTCCGGCCGCGCGGCAAACAGCCGAGCGGGCCCGCGCGCTGGCGCAGCAAAGCGGCGACGCCGCGCTCATCGCGGTTCTGGATCGCCACATTGCCGAGTACGCGGCGGGCCGGGCGGTGCGCAAGAGCAGGTATTAGTGCGGGCGTGGCGAACCTCTTAACCGTGTGTTCGCGGCTGTCTCCGGCCGATGGCTGTTTCTCCCCCGTGGCACCGGACTTCGACCTTGCTGTTACCCACAATTCAATTGCGTGATCTTCGACCCCGAAGGGGTCGCGGGTTGTAGCCACGGGTGGAGTCGCCGCGCCGCGGCGACGGAACCCGTGGTCGGCGACGCGAGGCGTCTTCGCCCCGGCAGGGGCGAAGGAGAGCGTACGATTCGTGCTCGCAGAGCAGCCCCGCTCCCGCCGCCCCTGCCGGGGCGGAGACCGCACATGACGCTCGATCCACGGGTTGCGCTTCGGCCTGCGGCCTGCGCTTCACCCGTGGCTACACTCCCGCGTCCCTTCGGGACTGAACGCAGGAAGCCGGACGCGCTCCGAAAAATGTGGGTAACAGCAAGGTCTTCGACCGGTGTTTGTTTTGCCGGGTCTTCGACCCGGCGGCGGGTCTGCGCCGAGCTCTTCCGTGGTTGTTCGAAAACCCCACCCTCTCATCGGGTCGGAGACCCGATGAAACACTCACCGGTTGGAAACCGGCGCCACAAGGGCGACATACGCGCCGGTCAGAAACCGGCGCCACAAGGGTTACTCTTTCACCCGCGCTTTCGCCGCCCCGTCGGCGAACTTCTTGTACTCCGCCGCCTGCGCCTCGTAGCCCTTGCGACCCATCAGCGCGAAGGTCATCTGCTTGCCCAGTTCGACCGCCGGCTGGTCGTAGGGGTTGATGTTCAGCAACCCGCCGGCGAGCGTCGTGGCCGCCTCCCACAGCATGATGAACTCGCCGACCGCCTCGGGAGTGATCTTCGGGAAGCGGATCGTCAGGCACGGCCGCTGGCTGGCGACCAGCGCGAACTCCGTCGCGCGCTTCTCCGCGCTCAGCAATCGCCCGAGCGAACCGCCCTGCAGGTACTTGAGCGCGTCGGGGGTGCCGGCGCTGCGCGGGATCTTCACGTCGCGGGCGAACTTCTCGACTTCCAGGAAGATGATGACCTTGTCGTTGGGCCCTTCGCGATAGAGCTGCACCTGCGAGTGCTGATCGGTCGCGCCCAGCGCCTTGATCGGCGTCGGCCCCACCCCGCTCGGGTGTCCGTCGAGATCGACCGCCTTGCCCAGGCTCTCCGCCCAGAGCTGCCGCCACCAGTCGGCCAGATCTTTCAACTGCTCGGCGTACGGCATCATCACGTGCAGCCGCTTGCCGCGCACGTAATAGATGTGCAGCAGCAGCGCCAGCAGCGCGGCGGGGTTCTTTCCGATGTTCGGCTCGGAGACGCGCCGGCTCATCTCCGCCGCACCGGCGAGCAGCTTGCGGATGTTGATTCCGCACGCCGCGGCCGAGAACAGCCCGACCGCGGAGAGCGCGGTGAACCGGCCGCCGACGCCGTCGGGCACGGGCAGCGTCTCGAAGCCGCCGGCGTCCGCCTGGGTGCGCAAGGTGCCGCTGTGGGCATCGGTGGTAATGAGCACGTTTTTCGGTACGGCCCTGGCGCCGAGCTTGCGCGCCAGCAGGTCGCGAACGATCATGAACTGCGAGGCGGTCTCCGCCGTCTCGCCCGATTTGCTGATGACGTTGAAGAGTGTCTTTTTCAAGCCCGGTCCGAGCACGTCCATCAGCGATGCGAATTGCACCGGATCGACATTGTCCAGCACAAACAGCCGCGGGCCGCGCCGCGCCGGGGGCAGGAGGTTGTAGTACGGCGGGTTGAGCGCGGTCTGCAGCGCGATATTGCCCAGCGCCGAGCCGCCGATGCCCAGTACCACCAGCGACTCCATGCCCTTCATGCGGCGGCGCACCGCGCTCTCGACGCTGCGGAGCATCGCCTTGTCGCCGGGCAGGTCGCGGTAGCGGTGCTGGCTTGTGGCCCGCTGGTTCTCCACGCGGCGAACCACCTCCTGCACCGCGAGCGCCGCGCGCTCGATCTCGCCGCGTTCGACGCCGTGCGTCGCACCGATCGCGCCGACGAGCACGTTGTGATATTCGACCGAGATTCCAGCCACGGGCATGGGTTCTCCAGGGATTTGAAGCGCGAAGCCGATCGCGCCGGCAGAATACACCGGCCGCCGGGGCGTAACCAGCGCGGGCGACTCACCCCCGCGGCGCGCCCGCCCGAATCGCCGCGCGGCGCAGTACGTCGTCGCGCAGGCAGTTCCAGAACGCGTGCTTGCGGCGGAGCATGTTCTCCGGCTCATACTCCAGCGCCCGTGCGAACAGCCGCGCGGAGAGCGCCGCCAGCGCCTCGCGGCTGGCCGCGGTGCGGAGGATGCACTCCGCCAGCCCGGCGGCGTCGCCGGGGGCGACGAGTTGCTCGGGCGGCAGCAATTCGGGAATGCCGCCGGCCCGCGTCCCGACGGCGGGCAAGCCGCGGGCCATCGCCTCGATCAGCGCCCGCGGCATGCCCTCGGTCAGCGACGGCAGCACGAACAGGTCGCCGTCGTCGAGCAGCCGCCACAGGGCCGGCCCCCACTCGACGCGGCCGGCGAGCGTGACGCGCTCCGCGAGCCCGAGCGCCGCGATCTGCGCGGCGAGGTGGTCGTGCTCGCGCCCCGGTCCGATGCAGATAGCGCTGACGGCGTGACCCGCCGCCGCCAGTTGCCGCACCGCTTCGATCAACACGCCCTGGCCCTTCTCCGGCTCCAGCCGCCCGACACACACCAGCCGCAGCCCGCGCCGCAGGAACGAGTCGGGCGGCCGCGGGGCGGTGATCAGGCCCTGCTTGAGTTGCACGCCGGAGAACACCCACTCGCGCTCGCGTCGCCGGCTGGGGTAGAGCGTCTGCACGAAGCGGCTGACGTAGCTGACGGCCACCGCGCCGCGCGCCACGCGGCGCGACAGCCACTGCGCCACGTGCACCAGCAGGTTGTTGAAGCCCAGCGTCTGGATGTTCTTCACCGGTCGCAGCGATTCGCCGGAGTCTGACGTGAACTCGAACGCGTAGGGTTTGCGGTAGATTCGCGTCCACGCCCAGCAGGAGAGCGCCACCAGCCCCCAGCGCAGCAGCAGCGCCTCGCTTCGGCGGACCGCGTCGCGGCAATCCAGGAGGACGCGCGGCAGATTCCGCAGGAACGACCAGAAGCCCAGGTAGTCGCGCACCGCGACGAACCGCACGCCCGGCCCATCCGCCCGCTGCCACCCGGCCGGCGGCGCGGCGGCGTCGACCAGCCGCGCGACCGGCCGCACTTCCTGAAAAACGTCCAGATACTCCCGCCAATAGGCGTACGGAAACGAGATCTCCGTGAAAACCTCGCCGCGGCAGCGGACGAAGTGCGCATCGATCGCGACGTAAATGACCAAGCGAGACGATCCTGTCGGCACGCGGGCCGCGGTCGGCGGACCGTGCCGGGGTATTCTCGCGAGTTCGCGGCGGGCCACAAGCCCGGCAGACGCGCGGTCGCACTGCCGCTTGTTTGCCGGCATGACAATGTGAGTAGTTCCCGCAGGATCGCACCCAAGGCGGGATCGCGGGCGAATCCCGACCGCGCTACACGGGCCGTTTGCGACAGAGGAGCGCGCGCCGTTCGCGCGCGACGCGAGACTGGGTGTAGTTCGGACCGCCGCGCCCCGACCGGCGGCGCGCGCGACCCGCGCGCGGTGGGTCACGACAGAATCTACGTGGCCGCCCGAAGTCTGCAAGTTCAATCGCGCGTCAGGTTCATCGTACCGCTTTCATCCGTGTTGCGCTTTGCAGTTTTGAAGCGACACCTGTACTCGAACTTCAATTGGTCGCCTTCGATCTTTCCCTCGCCACTTACGTCGGCATAGCTTCGCGATCGATTGCCGGAGTAACGCATCCCGGTGAGATGTAGCCGATCACCTTTGACTTTCAGAACCCAGAACACGCTTCCCACGCCGTCGACGGTTGGCGTCTTGATCTCGACATCGTTGTCTGAGCGCTTGACTACGGTCGCCGTAACTCGTATCTCCCCGAAACCGGCGGCGATACGCTTGCCGCTCCACGTGCTGCCCTTGGTTAGTCCGGCCGCGGGGTCCGGTTTTGCCGGCGCTTCGCGGCGCGGCGCCGCTTTGTCGTCAGGATTAGCGGCTTGTTCCGGTTCGGCATCCAGAATCGGCTTGATCCGCAGACTTGTGACGTGGAAAGCACCGTCACGCGCCGCGAGCGCGATGCTTCGCGGCGACTCTTCGCCGCCCACCGCCGCGGCGATTGGTCGCGTAACACCAAGGTCCGCACTAATCAATTCGTCGCGCACCGAGAGCAGCAACCTGACATCGTCGACCGCCCCCGTGGCGTGAGCGGTGCACCGTCGCCCGTCGGGCAGTGGCAACGTGATGACGAGCGTTCCGCCGCCGGCGACGCGCTTTGCGACGATTTCCAGTCGATACGCGCCGCGCCCCTCTACATTGATCGGAACAACGCACGGTACCCCACCAGCAACTTGCTTTCGTTCGTCGATCAACGCCACAAGGTTGTCGCCAAATGGGACGATGTCCTGCTCCTCGGACATCCGCTCGCGCTCGGCTTTGAGGGATTCGGCGAGCGAGTCCTGCTTCTGTTTCCAGCACGCCTTCTCGGCGCGCTCGTACGCATCCTGCAGAGCGCGCTCCGCCTTGCGAACGCGCTTGGCGATCGCCTCCACCCCAGCGATCGACGGATAGGCCCCTGTGGCCTCGAACTGCTGCAAGGCGTCTTTGAGCGACTGAATCGCCGCAGGATCGGGGTTGCGGCGCAGGCCTTCATCGTGCTTGGCCACGGCCTCGCGAACTGCGATGCGCTGCCGCTCCATTTCCGCCTCATAGCGCACCCGCGCCGCGGCGAGATCGCTAAGCAGGGAATCGACCTCATCGCCCAAGACAATGTCGCTCGTCAGAGGCGAGCCGATGAGCGCGCCGAGCGCAAATGCAGCAATCCAAACGAATCGAAGTGTCGTCATGCGGCGGTCTCCATGTGGGAATTGGGGGCGCGCGAATGATACCCGCACAATTCCGGCTGAGCGACGCCGCGGCAACGGCCGAACGTCGTGACGCCGCGCGGTCACATACGGTCCGTGCGCGGCGGGGCGGCGTACCTGCGGCTACCGCCCGCTACCATACACCCATGCGGATCGCCTTTCTCGCCGCCGGCGCCGGGGGGATGTACTGCGGCAGTTGCCTGCGCGACAACCGCCTCGCCGCCACGCTTCGCGCCCAGGGTCGCGACGTGGTGCTGATCCCGCTCTACACGCCCCTGCGCGTAGACGGTGCAGACGCCAGCGATACCGGCGTGTACTACGGCGGCGTGAACGTCTACCTTGAACAAAACTCCTGGCTGTTTCGTCGCTTACCGCGTTTTCTGGACCGCTGGCTGGCTTCGTCGTGGTTGCTGCGGCGAGCGACGCGACGGGCCGCGGCGGTGCGGGCGGAATCGCTCGGCCCACTGACGGTCTCGGTGCTCAGCGGTGCGGAAGGGCGGCAACGCAAGGAGCTCGAAGCCCTGGTCGAAGCCCTGGCCGCGCTGCGGCCGGCGCTGGTCAACCTGCCGAACCTGCTCTTTGCCGGCGTGGCGCGGCGGCTGCGCCAGGCGCTGCGCGTGCCGATCGTCTGCACCCTCAGCGGCGAGGACATATTCACCACGCAACTGGTCGAACCCTACAAGCGGCGGACCTACGAGCTGATCCGTCGGGCCGCCGCCGACATCGACGCGTTCGTGGCGGTCACCACGTACTTCGCGAACTTCGCCGCCGGGCACTTCGGCCTGCCGGGCGCGCGGGTGCACGTCGTGCCGATGGGGATCGACGCAGCGGAGTTCGAGCCCGCCTCGCCGCCGGTGCAGCCATTTACGATCGGCTATCTGGCGCGCATCTGTCCGGAGAAGGGCCTGGCGAACCTGGTCGATGCGTTCCTGGCCCTGCGGCGCGCGGGCCGCGATTGCCGCTTGCGCGTCGCCGGCTACCTCGGCGGCGCCGACCGGCCGTACTTCGAGCAGCAGCGCACCCGGATGGCCGCCGCGGGTCAGGCCGCAGCGTTCGAGTACATCGGCGAAGTCACGGCGGAGGCGAAGCGCGCGTTCCTGGGCGGTTTGCACGCATTCTCAGTCCCGACGGTGTATCACGAGGCGAAGGGGCTGTTCATCCTCGAAGCGCTCGCGGCGGGTGTGCCGGTCGTGCAGCCCGCGCACGGGTCTTTCCCGGAGTTGATCCGGGACACGGGCGGCGGCGTCACATACCCGCCGGACGAGCCGGGCGGCCTGGCGCGCGGCCTGGCGGGGTTGATGGACGATGCGGAACTGCGCCGGCGACTGGGCGAGTGCGGGCAGCGAAGCGTTCGATCGGATTTCACGGCCGAGCGGATGAGTGCCCAGACCTGGGCGCTGTATGAGCGCCTGGTTGCAGGCGTGCCCGCCGCCGGGGCGATGACGATGGGATAGCGGACCTCTCGAGCGCGCCCGCGCAGCGCCGCCCTCCCCGGTTTCAGCGCTTGGCCGCGGTCAGTCCGATCAGCCGATACGCCAGCTTGGCTGCCAGGAACTCGGTCACCGGGTTGCCCGGAAGCGGCTTGACCTCGACGATGTCGGCCGCAACCACCCGGCGGCTGCGGGCGACCGCCTCCAGCAAATCCGTCACCTGATACCAGTCGAGGCCGCCGGGTTCCGGCGTGCCGGTTCCCGGAGCGTAGGCGGGGTCAAATCCGTCGATGTCGATCGTGACATAGACTTCCGGGCCGAGCGCGCCCACCACGTCGCCGATCCAGTTGGCGTTCTCGCGGCAGGCGCGGGCGGGCAGGATGCGCTTGCCGGCTTTCTCGATAAAGCGAGCCTCTTCCGCCGAGTAGTTGCGAATGCCGACAGCGACGGCGTCGGCCCGCAGCTCGTGGATGCGGCGCATCACGCAGGCGTGGCTGTAGGGGCTGCCCTGATACTCGTCGCGCAGGTCGGCGTGGGCGTCGATCTGCAGCACGCTGAGCTTCTTGTGCCGCGTCATCACCGCCTTCACCAGCCCGCTGCTGATGCTGTGTTCGCCGCCGAGCGTCAGCAGGAACTTCCCGTCCTTGACGACCTTGCGGGCGGCGCGGAACACGCGCTCGACCGTCTCGCGCGGACCGGCCGCGTCGGGATCGACGGGGTCGAGCGTGGCGACGCCGGCCTGCCACGACTCCCTCCGCAGATGCTCGTCATACAGCTCGACTTGCTGCGACGCCGCGATGATCGCTTCGGGGCCGTAGCGCGTGCCGACCGAGTAACTGGTGGTCGCGTCGTACGGCACGGACAGCACGGCGTAGCGAGCGCGATCGTAATCGGCGTAGCGCCCGGGCAGGCCGAGGAAGTTCCGCGGGATCGAATCCGTCATGGTCGCCTTTCGTGGTGATCGTGGATCGGCGCCGGTCCCGCGATGATCGGCTCGGGCGTGCCCAGCCACCGCCGCGCGCAACCAGGGAGATTCGTGCTGCGCCGGCCAGAACCCCGCGCGCTTCTCCGCCGCCCCGGGCCGCGCCGGGCGACCGAGTGAGTTACCCACGGCCGGCGCCCCGCGAAGCAGCGCCACCGCCGAAAAAATTGACGGCCGACACGGCTGGCGGCTCAGTCGAAGAGGAACACTGCCGCGGCCACCGCAGTGGTCCACAGGCCGTTCTTGTCGCCCTCGGCGCTTTGCACGATGGCGCGCGTGGTGACGATCTGGCCGCTCATGCGGTAGATCTCGCGGCGCGCATCGTAGTCGGCGTCGGAGTCGAACTCGACACCCAGCGTCGAGGCCAGCATGCTCGCCGCCATGTCTTCGACGAAGTCGGCGGTCTTCTTCTCGGTCATGCCATAGCCGTGGTGCTCGGAGATGTAGCCGAAGCGGCCGTCGCCCGCGGGGATCGCCAGGCCGATGCCGGCGGAGATCAGCCGGTTGGGCTCGTTGGTGCGGGCGTCGGCCATGACGCAGAAGACGATCTGTCCCGGCGTCAGCTCTTTGAGGCCGACCTTGGGCGAGACGATCTTGCACCCCGGCGGAAAGATGCTGCTGACCTTCACCAGGTTGAATTGCGCGATGCCGGCCTCGCGCAAGGCGATCTCGAACGATTGCAGGTTGTTGCGGTGTTTGCCGTCACCGCGCGTGAAGAACATGCGCTTGGCGACCATGTGTGACATCGGCACGTCGAAACCTCCTGCGGATGCAGTGATTCTGAAGGGATGCGGACGTGGCGCTCGTCCGACAATCCTGACCGCGCCTGGCGCCAAGACAACCCGGATGCGACCGCGGAATGGGGCGGGATTATAGCACGCGCGCCACGCGACTCAATCGAAAACCGACGCCCACGAAGATTCTCCCCGCGATTTTGGTTTCCCGCCCGGCCAATCGGATACTTGGAGTGGGGGAGTCACGGCACGCGCGAAAGCGCGAGAGGCTTCGTCAGGGGAGCCAGGACTCACGGTGCGAACCGGAGGGACGAAGCGCCGTGCGAGAGACCGGGCCGGCCGTCGATTCGACGGCCGGCCCTGGTTGTTTCATGGCCGTGCAACCGGGGCGCGAGCCGCTGGGCGCCTACCCTATCGGACGGCGGTTACGCGGCCCCAGGGTCCGGTGATCGCCAGCGTCAGGCCGCTCAACTGCAAGTTGACGAACAGCGTGCTGCCGTCCGGCGAGAACACGCTGCCCGCAAACTCGGACTTGTCGCGGGCGTTGCGCGCCAGTTTGTACAGCCGGCCGTCGGGCGTGACCCCGTCGATGTAGTTCACGTCGCCGTTGTCCTCGCACACGATCAGATCGCCCCACGGCGCGACCGTCAGGTTGTCGCAGTTCTGAATGAGGCTGGCGTCGTTGGGTTCGGCGAACAGCTCAAGCGCGCCCGGCTGCTGCGCTTCGGCCGGCGTGCCTTCCGCGGGGCTGGGCGTGTACTTCCAAATCTGACCGAGTCGCTCGCGGCCGCCGCTGGTGCAGGCGAAATAGAAGGCGTCGCTCCCGCGCCAGATGCCCTCCGTACGCGCGAAACACGCGCCGCCGGCGCGCACGGCCCGCAGCCGCAGGTCGTCATCCGGAGCCTCGACGTTGTCGAGGTCCACCCAGCCGACGCGCAACGAGCGCCCGAGCGGCACAGCCGCCGCGAGCGGCTTGCCGGTCTCTTCGTCGGTCCAGTTCCGCGTATCCAGACCTGGCTGATCCAGAACGCGCAGCGCCTGCACCCGGCCGCCCGCCGCCAGCTTGCCGGGCTGCGCGGGGATGAACCGGTAGAAAGCGCTGTCGTCCACGTCCTCGGTCTGATAGACGATGCCGGTCGGCGGATGAACCGCGACCGCCTCGCGCCGGAAGCGGCCCATCGCCTTGTACGGCGTCGGCTTGGTCAGTTGAATCTCGGCGGAGGGCGTGACTTCGAACGGATACCCGTGGTCCTGCTCATACTTCTTGCCCGCCCGCGAAGCGGTCTCTTCGCATGAAATCCACGTGCCCCACGGCGTGACGCCGCCGGCGCAGTTGTATTTGGTGCACGCCAGGCTCAGGTAATGCCGTTCGACAGTGCCGCTGCCCGGGTCGTAGACGAGCGTGGTCGTTCCGCCGATGCACGGTTCGACGCCCCGGCCGCGGTCGAACGCGAACTCGGCGGGGACGCGGCTCAGAAGTGCGTTGTCACGGCCGAACGGGCTGAATTCGAGCATGTCCGGGTCGAGTTCGTGATTGCAGACGAGCAGCACGCGGCCATCCGGGCCCGCGAACGCGCCCATCGCGTCCGGCTGCCCCGGCACGATCAATCCATCGCTCATCGGGCTGCCGCGCCGCGCGATGATGCGATAGCGGAAGCCCGCCGGCAGATCGAGCAGCCCCTCCGCATCCTTGATTAGCGGCCCGAAACCTGCATCGGCGCGATCGCCGGCCCGCGCCGGCGACGCCAGCAGGGTGTGCAGCCCGCGAAATCCGACGGTGACGGCGACAGCCGACTGCAGAAAATGGCGACGTGTCGGGTTCATTGTGTGCTCCTGGCAGCCGCGGCCCCGCAGGTGGTTCGCAAAGCGAGCCACGCCCGCGAGGAGACCCAGCGCTGGCGAGTCCAGCGCTGCGTGTGAGAGAGGATATCGCGTTCGTATGGGGATTGCGCTAAGCCCGAGGCGAGTGACCGCGTGGTCCGAGGCGCCGAGTTGCGACCCGCGGCGCACCCGCCGCCGGATCGCCCGTGAACTCGATCTCGATCACGCCCACCTCGAATATGACCTGTGTTCCGTCCGCCAACTCGTAGTTCCGTCGGCCGCGCGGCGCAATGCCGCGGTCGCGCAGATGCCGCGCCGGCACGAGGCGGTCTATCGCCCCCGTATCCACGCGGAACAGGCTCTCGCGGGCGACATCCGGCCGCGCCGGATTTCGAGCTGCGACGGTAACTTGCGTGGTTCTTTGCTGTCGTAAGAATTCGTCGCGCCCCACACCGCCACCACACATACTCCGCGGCGGCGTCGGCCCATTCCAACAATCGCCGCCATTTGTATGTGCAGCGCGGCGCAGCGCGTTTATGCTTCACTCAGGATGAACAACGCTCGGGAGCGCGATTCGCGTGAGTATGAGTGCGGGTATCGTGCTGATCTTCGTAGCCACGCTGCTCATCATCGCGGTGGCGATGGTCGCGAGCGGCCTGGCGCCGGGCGCGCGGCGCAGGTGCGGCCGCTGCGGGTACGCCAATCGCGAAGAAGCGCGTTTCTGCGGCCGCTGCGGTCAGCCAATGGCATGAATCCCGGCCGGCGCGACGAAGCCCGTGCGCTCCGGGTGCATGCCGACTGTCGGTCGCCCGAACCGCGCCTTCACCCCCGGTGCGACGAAGCCATGCGCAAGAGATCTTTGTGAGCGTCAGTCGCGGTGCGGCGTTAGACGGTGATCGCCGCGCCCGGAGGAGCCGAAATGTCAAACGACTTCATGGAACGGTCTGAAGGCCGCCGCAGTGATCGCCCGCCCAGGCCGCCGCTGCGCCTGGGCGCGGGTCCGTTCGGCGGCCTGCCGTGGTGGGTGCCGCTGGTCGCGCTCGTTCCGATTCTGCTGGCGGCCGGATTCGCGTATCAGTGGTTCGTGCAGCGCATCGAAGTCGAGCAGAACCAGATTCTCATCCTCGTGCGAAAGGTCGGCAGCACGCTGGTCGCCCCCGGTGGCGCGGATGCGTCGGTGACCATGGATCAGGTCGTGCTCTATCCGCAGCTCCTGCAAGCCGCCGGGGCCGCGCCCGATTCGACCGCGTACAAGGGCATCCTGTACGAACCCAAGCTCGAGGGGCGGCACTTCTACGACCCGTTCCTCTGGCGGCGGATCATCGTGCCCGCCACGACGATCGAGCAGAACGAGGTGGGCATCAAGATTCGGCGCTATGGCCAGCCGCTGGCCGATGGAAAAATCGTCGCCACCGAGCCGGATGAGCGCGGCCCCCTCGCCGAAGTGCTGCGGCCGGGCCGCTACAACCTCAACCCGTTCGCCTACGACGTGAAGCGCGTGCCCGCGGTGTTCATTCCCAACGGACACGTCGGCGTCCAGACGCTCTATTCCGGCGCGGACCCCTCCGAGCCCAACCGCTACGTCGTGAAAGTCGCCGGCGAGCGCGGCGTGCAGCCCGACGTGCTGCCGCCGGGCATGTACTACAACAACCCGTACGTGCGGCGGATCGACGTGATCGACGTTCGCAGTCACACGCTTGATCTGCACGACAGCGAGGCGATTCGCTTCCCGTCGAACGACAGCTTCGAGATCGTGGTCGATTGCACGGTCGAGTACGCGATCCGCCAGGACCAGGCCCCATATGTCATGGTGGCGTTCGGCGATCACGACGACATCAAGGACAAGCTGATTCTGCCGTTTGCCAAGTCCCTGGCGCGGATCGAGGGTTCGAAGGTCGTCGCCCGCGAGTTGATCGCCGGCTCGGCCCGCGAAGTGTTCCAGAACGCCGTGTTCAAGGGGCTGCGCGAGCAGTGCTACAGCCAGGGCATCGAGATTCGCGCCACACCCATCCGCCGCATCGTTCCGCCGCCGGAGATCGCCGAGCCGATCAGCGCGCGACAGCTCGCGTCGCAGCAGATTCAGCAGTACCAGAGCGAGATCAAGGTGGCCGAGGCCGAGGCGGCGCTGGTCGAGCAGCAGGAGATGCAGGCCCAGAACCAGGCGATCGGCCAGGCCAATCGCGAGGTGGTCACCGCGGTGACGCAGGCCCAGCAGCAGAAGAGCGTCGCGCTGACCGCGGCCAACCAGCGGCTGGAAGTCGCGCGGCTGGGGCTGGAGACGGCCCGCGCCAACGCCACGGCGACCCTGGCCCGCGGCCAGGCGACGGCGGAAGTGGCCCGGCTGGGCTTCGAGGCCCGCGCCCGGCCGATGCGCGACGCGGTCGCCGCCTTCGGCAGCGGCGAGGCCTACGCCCAGTACTACTTCTTCCAGAAACTCGCGCCGGCGGTGAAGTCGGTGCTGGCCAGCACGGACGGCCCGTTCGCGGACATCTTTCGTTCGCTGTCGGGCAGCGTGCCGCGCGTGCCGCCCGCGCCGCGGAGCAGCGGCGATGCGGCGCGGACCAGCGAGCAACCGTAACGAGGCGCATCCGGGAGGCGAAACGACATGCTGACACGAATGCGATTGATAGCGCTCATCAGCGGCATCCTGCTGGGCACGGCGGCGGTGGGGCTGGCGTACGTCTGGTTCGCCTGCCGCGTGGTGGTCGGGCCGGAGCAGGGGCTGGTGCTGATCAAAAAGAGCGGCGCCGCGCTGCCGCCGGGCCAGACCATCGCCAGCGCCGGCCAGAAGGGCATCCAGCGCGAGACGCTGGGGCCCGGGCAATACTTCCTGAATCCGTGGACCACCGACTACGAGCTGGTGAAGCTGCTCGAGATACCGGCGGGCGATCCGCAAACCTGGGCGGAGTATTACCGCAGCGGCGCCGACGTGAACCCGCCCAGCGCCGCGGGCGCGTGGCCGATGGTCGGCGTCGTCACCAACAAGGTCGGCAAGCCCGCGCCGGTGGGGCAGGAAGTGGTGGACGAGGGTTTTCAGGGCATTCAGCGGCGGGTGCTGACGCCCGGCGTGTACCGCATCAACCCGTACATCTACGACGTGAAGCTGGAGCCGGCGACGATCGTTCCGCTGGGGCACTGCGGCGTGGTGACGTCGCTGCTGGGCGAGATGCCGGGCACGGAGACGGTCCGCGAGACCAGCATCGGCCCGGACGGCCAGCCGATCGAGGGCGAAACCAAGATCGTGCAGCGGCTGGCGGAAGCGGGGCAGCGCGGCGTGCGCCGCGACGTGCTGTCGCCGGGCATCTACTACCTGAACCCGAAAGTCTACAAAGTCCAGGTGGTGCAGGTCGGCTATAACCAGATTTCGCAGCTCACCACCGGCGACGCCAGCGAGCACATCAAGTTCCCCTCGCGCGACGGCTTCACGATCGACGTGGAGGTGACGGTGGTATGGGGCCGCAACCCGGCGTTTGTGGCGGAGATGGTCAACCGCTTCGGCGACGCGGAGCTGATCAAGCAGCTCATCATCGGGCAGATGCGCAGCATCTGCCGCAACGTCGGTTCGCAGTACGAGAGCACCGACTTCATCAGCGGCGAGAAGCGCGAGGCGTATCAGCGCGAAGTGACCGAGACTCTGAAGACCGTCTGCGGGCAGCGCGACATCGAGATTCTGATCGCGCTGATCCGCAACATCGAGGTGCAGGCGGGCGAAGCCGCCCGCGGCGAAAGCCTGGACCTGAAGAAGACCATCCAGCGCGGCTTCATCGCCCGCGAGCAGGAACTGACCAAACAGGCCGAGCGCGAAACCGCGAAGATCCGGGCGCAGCTCGAAACGGCCAAGGCCGGCGTCGACGTCGCCCGCGAAAAGGTCGCGTCCGACACGCGGCTGAAGGTCGCCTCGATCAAGGCGGAAGCCGACAAGTCGGCCCAGGAGATTCTGGCGCAGCGCGACCTGGAAGTCGCGAAAATCGAACAGCAGATCGCGACGCTGGAGGCCGAGGCCCGGCTGGTCACCGGCAGGGCCCAGACGCAGGTCGAGGAACTCAGCAACCAGGCCGAGGCCGACGGCAAGCGCATGATGGTCGAGGCCTTCGGCAGCGGCTCGGCGTACAACCTGTACACCTTCGCCGAGTCGTTCGCGCCCGAGAGCATCCGCCTGATCTTCGCGGGCGAGGGCACTTTCTGGACCGATCTTTCGAAGCTCCAGGACGTGGCCAACATGCAAATGCTGCGCGAGCCGCCGCGCCGGACGACCGAGTAGCGGCGGCCCGGCCCGCGGGCCGCATGGGTGGTGCGGGCATTCTGCCCGCACGCGCGAGCCACGGTGCTGGGTGGTGCGGGCATTCTGCCTGTACGTGCGAGTCACGGTGCCGGGTGGTGCGGGCATTCTGCCTGTACGTGCGACTCACGGCGTTGGGTGGTGCGGGCATTCTGCCTGTACGCGCGAGTCACGGTGCTGGGTGGTGCGGGCATTCTGCCCGCACGCGCGAGTCACGGTGCCGGGTGGTGTGGGCATTCTGCCCGCACGCCGCACGCGGATCGCCAGCCAGTCGCCCGGGTTCACCCAGCGCACCAGCAGCCCGCCGGCGCCGCCGGTCTGCCACTTCAGCCGCGCCTGCCCCACGAACTTCCCGCCGCGAATCCCCCGGCGGACGATGTTCAGCGGGTGCGCCCCGACGATCGCGGATCGCCTGTGTCGGCTGGGTACTTCGCGCACACGTCGCCACGCAAACAGCCGTCGCGATAGCGCCGACGGGAGTAGCCGGATCAGACAAAGGTCGAACTCTTGCCGCCGAAGCCGCGCGCCGAGTCACGGAAATGGGCTCACACTCAAGTCCGCTGAAACGAACGGGAGCGCGAGTCGCCCACCATCTGGGCGTCTGAAGCACCTCTGGTCAGAATCCCACCGGAGACTGCCGTCGTGCTCCTCCCACCATTGCCTTAGGCGATGGGTGACGGCCACCCCGTCCGAAAGTAGTCCCACGCACCGAAGCTCACCAGCCACATCGATAGGATTCTGTATCTCAACGCATCGTTGGATTACTGCAAGAGCTGGCCACCAATACTCCGTAGTCATCAGCTCAATGTTGCTTACCATCTCGCGGCGCAGGCGCAAATCATCGCGCGCGTTTTCTTTAGCGTATTCCTGGTATCGGATTGCGATGTCTCGAGCACGCCACGGTATGTCTTTTGAGCGAATATCGGCAAATGCGCAGTGCCCTGTGCGCTCCCAGAGTTCAAACACCCTTCTGTTGATCGATCTTGACAAAGCTGATCCCGCTTGCACGTGATCACAGGCCAATGAAAACATGTACTGGCTTAGAGGGTTCGAGACCCGATCCGCGGCGGCGAGTAGCACGTTAGCCGCAAGGTAGTGGTGCCGCCACTCATTATGCTCTTTCATGATTACCGCGCAGCACTCCGCAACATAGCCACCCTCCGGACGCGCACCCGCCTGTTGTAGACTCCGCGGACTCATCCGAGAGATGAGCGCAACTGCGACGCCAATAGTGACTAGGGCCGCAGACACACAAAACCAGCATCGCATCTTCATGGTGGGCATTGGTTCCACGCGTTGCGGACGCTCGTTGTCACCCGCCTGCTCACGCGGCCATCAACGAAATTTGACAATAGCTCTCCGCGGAGTCGCCGTCCGCGTTCGTGTCGTAACCCGCCTTGAAATCGTCGAATTGCTCGGCCGCCGCGGTCTGTACGCCGCGGTGCAGCCCGGCGTAGCCCGCCGACCAGTCGTCGTCGATCGCGGTGGACGTGATCAAGGCCGTCTCATCCGACCAGTCCCCATCGTCATCGCTGTCAACCCAGAACCGCAGCCGCTGCAGGGCCGAATTGAGCGGGTCGTCATCGATCACGGCCTTCAGAGTATACCAGTTGCCCACCGTCAGACTCAAGGCCGTCCCCGAAGTCCCCAGCCGGCGCCGTCCCGGCTGCAACATCACGGCTCCGTTCGCCCTGACTGGCGGACGTCATGTCGACGCGAGCAGCCGTCGGCATAGTCTCTGGCCACTGGCCGGATGAGAATACCGAGATGCCGTTCCGGATGCCACACAGTCAGATCGCAACTCGCCGAAATCGCAACACTTCACGCGCGGATCAGGAAGCATCACGCCTATTGGTCGACGACGTTGTATGGCATCCGGCGTGTGCTCCGTCACACCATGCACTATTTTCGTCCGCCAAATGCCCGATCGACATAGTCAATCCAGGTCGCGCGCAGGATCTCGTCGGCGCGCGCGGCGCGCCTTTCCAGTGCTCCCCGTGCTTCAACAGACATCTGCGGCCCGTCCTTGCACAGGGATTCAGCCAGACTGCTGAGGCGCGCGCGCCAATACGGATATGCCTCCATAGAACAGATCCACATCAAAACAGCTTCGCGCAACGCCGGTTCGCTGGCCCAACGGTGCTCCATTACCTCAGCGAGCGCAGGATCCGCGCCGAATGCGTCCGCGACGGCTCGTGTGGCTGCTGCCGCATCTGGCGAAGGTCTAGAGGTACTCACGAGCTCCTCGATGCGCCGAATGGCGGCCTCAAGCCATTGTTTTCGCGATTCGTCTCGGTGGGACTGATACCAACGCAACCACTCAGCTCGTGTTGAGCAATCTGATGTTACCGAGATACGCCGAAGGCACTTGTTGACCGCCTCATCCTCGGAGCCGTCGTCCCGCCCCAGCATCTGAATCAAGAAAGCAATGCAACCCTCATGTGGCATGCTCATCGCGGCATGCTGAGCAAGAGCCTCGTCACTGCTGCGCTCCAACCTCTGCAGCGCGACCTGGACCGCATGTCTGCTTGGGTATACCCCATGTTCCAACAAATACTGTTGTAGTATTAGAAACACAAGAGGCGAAGCATCGTCAATTGTCTTTGCCGAAGCCCAAGCGATCGTCTCATCGTCATGAAAATAGACTCTAAGGACCTGTAGATACCTCCAGCGGCAGGCCTCGTCCTTGGTCTCGTCAAACTGCGCCCGGAAGAACTGCGCCCACCTCTCCCGGCCGACTACAAACTTCGAGTACAAGTCACCGTGCCCAGGAAATCTCGGAAGCCAGCCGAAAATCCAGCTGTCGCAGCCATGCTTAGTGAAATGATCAACGTTGTTCTGGATCCACAGAATGGAGTCCGGATCCTTGGTGTACCCGAGCGCCAGCCAGAGCTTGCGCTCACACTCGATGCTCACGTCGCCGCTACTCAATACCTGCAGAATCGCACGCGTCGCGGCGAAGCGGTGCTCGACAAGCGGCCGGAGAGCCGGGTCGGGCAGCCCGTGCAAGGAGAATATCGGCTTGTCCGAGTGCTCAATCGCGGCTAGTGCCTCCCTGAGATCCGGATCGGCACTAATGGCGCGCGGAGCGCAGAGCACAAGTGAGAACACAATCACACTGTGGCCCGCTATTCTCATGTCGTCACCGTGATTCTCGCCTGCGAAGCTGCTGCGCACGCGCTGACTCGCACTGTCCGTGCACTCGTTCGTCTGAGCGCGGCTAGAGGCATCCATACGCCAGCAGGGCGCGCCGTTGCTCTTCGATGCATTGCTGAACCTCCTGCGGTGGACATGGGGTGCCGCTTCCGGATCCACAATTGTGATCCGCGATAATGTCGCAGAGTGCGCGCCGGCAACCGATACCCGTGCATTCCGGCGCACCGTCGGCGATGCACGCAAGCCCGACCGCCTGACCGGCACACTCATGGTCGTTGTTCGGTGGCGGCGGACTCGGTTCTTCAAGCGGCGGAAACGGCCACGTTGGCGGCGGTGGTGTCGGCGGCGGGCATGCACTGGGGCCTTGCGCATTCATGCGATCGATGTGAACTTGCTCATGCGCGTGTGTACAGCGCGTCACAATCTGTGCCGCGCGGCGATTCCACCATCCCACACTACGTGAGATATTGCGATCACAGACACAACAACACGGAAATCCCTGGAAGCAACCGGTGAAGCCCAGCGTTCCTTGCGGCTGGAGATTACATTGCGAGCTGCAGATGGTTCCGGGGCACTCCGGTTCACAGCGTTCATATCTTGGAATAAGGCCGCTAGGATCGACAGTTGCGGAGGGAGCGCCGGCTGCATATTCATATGAGTTGTAGCTTGCCGCGTACTGCAGCGGGTCGCGCGTCGTGAAGCGCCCGAGGCGCGCGGAAAACGACCGATGGCGGTTGTAGTAATCGGTCGTTTCGCGATCGATCACCAGGCCCTGGTGGCCGAGGGTGTTGCCGACCTCCGACACGACCGCAACCGTGCCGCGCGTGTTCCCCGCAAGCACGACCGACTCGCCGTACGGCGCATACGCAGAGCGCTCCACTACCTCCCCATGCACCCCACTGCCATAATCGCTCAGCGCCACGACATTCCAGTTGCGATCCTGGTGATAGAAGTAGCGGTGGTCGCCGAACGCGCCGCTGCTGTCGCCGGCGCTGCTGGTGTCTTCGTCGCAGTCGTTGGTCGTGTCGCCGGCGCCGTTTACGTCCATGAAGACCACTTCGTCGATATAGCGCGTGCCCCAAAGCCACTGCCGCGTAGCCTTATTGCCGCCATTGCGGGTTTCGCAGATGCTCCAGGGAAGAAGCGACGAAGCGACGGAGCGACGGAGCGACGCAGCGACGAAGCGGCGGAGTAGCCGCAGTAGAAGAAGTGAACCGTCGTGTTCCCGCAGTCGTTGGCGACCACTTCGTCGCCCTGGTTCGTCACCACCTTGCTGACCCGGCGGCTGAGGCCGTCGTAGGCGTACGTCGCGATCGTCGTCGCCGCGTCCGGCACGCGTTTGACGATCACCAGCCGGTTCCAGGCGTCGTAGACGTACTTGAAGACACCGTCCTCGGTCAGATTGCCGTTGTTGTCATAGCTCAGGCTGATCGCGGCGGAGTCGAAATTGTCATCGACCTGCACATCATCCCCGGCGTCGTCGATGTCCGCATCGGCGTTGTTGTCGTAGCCGACTTTGAAACTGTCGAATTGCTCGGCCGCCGCGGTCTGCACGCCGCGGTGCACCCCGGCGTAGCCCGCCGGCCAGTCGTCGTCGATCGCGGTGGAGGTGATCAAGGCCGTCTCATCCGACCAGTCCCCATCGTCATCGCTGTCAACCCAGAACCGCAGCCGCTGCAGGGCCGAGTTCAGCGGGTCGTCATCGATCACGGCCTTCAGAGTATACCAGTTCCCAACCGTCAGACTCAAGGCCGTCCCCGAAGTCGCCAGCGTGGTCTGCACGCCGTCGGCTTCGCACTGCACCAGCAACGGCCTGTTCGGCTCGGCAGG
The DNA here is from genome assembly GCA_964631045.1 of uncultured Planctomycetales bacterium. Classification (GTDB taxonomy): domain Bacteria; phylum Planctomycetota; class Phycisphaerae; order UBA1845; family Fen-1342; genus CAZVWB01. The sequence goes on along the minus strand of CAZVWB010000002.1, from coordinate 25,872 downwards.
TGAAAGAAATGCCCACGCGAACGGTCGTTGGCTTGGCTGCCGGCGCTTACTGCCGCACGCTGCTCGTCAACGACCGTGGTTCATCGTCGCGATTACTGCCAGTCGTTACCTGGGCTATGCTACAGTCGCACCTGCCGACCGTCCTGGAACCGGCGTCCCGCACTCCGGACAGCGGCCACTAGCATTTCCAGTAAGGTCATAGCTGCACTTATTGCATGCAAGGACGCAGCCGCGACTCCGATGCCGATACCAGCGTGAACCAAACACGATGAAAGTAACGCCAGTCGCCATACACACCGCTGCAATCAACACAGACAGTGACACCGAGACGACAAGTGAGCGCCCAACTTCTATAGGGGACAGGGCATACCGATACTCACGAACACTGACGCGTCCCCACAGATTTATCACAGTTAAAGCATCGCGCGGCGCGTCAGCATGTGCGGTCCAGCCAACTGTTACGGAATACCGACACTCCTCAAGTCGAAAGCGGACCTGCCGTGGGGTTGGCGGTGTATTGAGATCAATGTTGATACTGAAGGGCCTTCGTGGCGGGGGATTCACTACAATCGACCACGTTGTCCCGCCCCAAGTTGCGGAGCCGGAGAATGCAAAAAGACTCAGCGCTAGCGCAACGGCTGATAGCAGGCCGCCGCACAACACGCAAAGTGTGAGTACACGCGTCGCCCAGCGGTAGCATCGGATTCGCGGCGATGTACCCGGCTGTGCTGTCACGGCGTCCAACCATTGCGGCGACATTCGTTAAGAGTGTTGTCCCAGTCGCGACCCTCACGGTCATCCTGCATGCCATTACTCGCCTGGCGGGCGCATGCACTTCCGCCTCCATACTGTTGATAGCAAGCCGCTGCCGCCTCATAGGTAAGTATCTCAGTCCAGGCGAGATAACACTTGTTGTAAGCCGCGTCATCCCACCGCGGATTGGGGTTCGATCCGGCCGGTCGCGGCGTTCCATCCGAATGACGGCAGGCGTTGGGTGCAAACGTGCGGAGCCGCCACACGTGCCCCTGCTCCGCCCAGCATAGACATGAGATCCGAAGCGCCGGACAGTTCTCCGGGCACGTGGGATTCGCCGGAGGCAGAGGACACATTCGCGGAAACAATGGTAATCCTGGTGCCGGGCCGCTTGGCAGTGGTCCATGCGGATCGGGAAGATAGCCGCGTATGCACGGCTCATCGCCGCCTAAGGCGCAACGGTTAACACAGGCAATGAAACCGCCGTGGCCATCACAGACCGTCTGGCCCTGTTCTGGGCGCGCTAGACGACAAGCCTGATCTGGGTCAAGTGGGAACAAGCCAAGCGGATCGGTCCGCGCACTCGGCCGCGCGCCTACAAACACATAGTCGCCTGGGTGTCCGGACGCGGCGATTGGATCCCGTCGCAGAAAACGGGCCGATCGTGACTGGTAGTCACGCCAGCGCACGTGATATCGACCATCCGCTGAGTCCAGAAACAGGCCTTGAGACAAGAACGGCGACCCCGCAGAGGACACCAGGCGAATGCCGTCCTGACCGAGCACCACAAATTCTCCATACGGCGTGTATGCGCACCTCTCCACCACATCCCCATTCACGCCGCTGCCATAATCGCTCAGCGCTACGACATTCCAGTTGCGATCCTGGTGATAGAAGTAGCGCTGATCGCCGAACGCGCCGCTGCTGTCGCCGGCGCTGCTGGTGTCTTCGTCGCAGTCGTTGGTCGTGTCGCCGGCGCCGTTCACATCCATGAAGACCACATCGTCAATATAGCGCGTGCCCCAAAGCCACTGCCGCGTGGCCTTGTGGCTGCCGCTTCGGGTTTCGCAGATGCTCCAGGGAAGAAGCGACGAAGCGACGGAGCGACGCAGCGACGAAGCGGCGGTGTAGCCGCTGTAGAAGAAGTGAACCGTCGTGTTCCCGCCGTCGTTGGCGACCACTTCGTCGCCCTGATTCGTGACCACCTTGCTGACCCGGCGGTTGAGACCGTCATAGGCGTACGTCGCGATCGTCATCGCCGCGTCCGGGATGCGTTTGACGAGCACCAGCCGGTTCCAGGCGTCGTAGACGTACTTGAAAACCCCGTCCTCGGTCAGGTTGCCGTTGTTGTCGTAGCTCAGGCTGATCGCGGCGGAGTCGAAATTGTCATCGACCTGCACATCATCCCCGGCGTCGTCGATGTCCGCATCGGCGTTGTTGTCGTAGCCGACTTTGAAACTGTCGAACTGCTCAGCCGCCGCGGTCTGCACGCCACGGTGCACCCCGGCGTAGCCCGCCGACCAGTCGTCGTCGATCGCGGTGGACGTGATCAAGGCCGTCTCATCCGACCAGTCCCCATCGTCATCGCTGTCAACCCAGAACCGCAGCCGCTGCAGGGCCGAATTGAGCGGGTCGTCATCGATCACGGCCTTCAGAGTATACCAGTTGCCCACCGTCAGACTCAAGGCCGTCCCCGAAGTCGCCAGCGTGGTCTGCACGCCGTCGGCTTCGCGCTGCACCAGCCGCGCCAGCCCGTCGGACTGCGGCACGCGGATCGCCAGCCAGTCGCCCGGGTTCACCCAGCGCACCAGCAGCCCGCCGGCGCCGCCGGTCTGCCACTTCAGCCGCGCCTGCACCACGAACTTCCCGCCGCGGAACCCCCGGCGGACGATGTTCAGCGGGTGCGAAGTCGCCGCGACCGCCGTCGCCGCCTGCAGCAGGTTGTTGTTGCCGCTGTCGACGCTCACCCCGCCCAGATCGCTGAACCAGCGGCCGTCGACCTCCAGCGGCTCGGCGGCCGAGAGCACCTTGAAGTCGTCAAAACTGTTGTCGCTGCCGTCCGAACACCACAGCCCGACCTGCCCCGCCGGCACGGTCGCCGCCACGTTGTGCGCCGCCCCGGCCCGCACGAAAGCCGTCATGGTGTAGGTCGTATCGGCGTTGATCGTGGTCGCGCAGCTGTTCTTCTGCGTCCAGGTGCCGCGGACGCGGACGGACCGTACTACCTGTTCAATCTACTCACCTCGGATGCGCAGTCCTCGCGGTCACCGGGCAGAGCCATTCCCCGGATTTCATGCGCCCGCCGTTGCATCTTCAGAAATGTCCACAGCGTGGCGACCGCACCCGCGGCCAATGACACGATCACTACGACGAACACCCAGGTTGAGACGGCAATGAAGGAACCGATGTAAGTGCCATTTGTTCCTTGGGTCACGAGCCAAGCTGAGCCCCATTGTGCAATCCCAATATCAGTCGACCGCACAACCGGACTCGCACCCATCGTCAATCCCAAATCCCCCCACTCAACGCGCAGTGCCCCATCTGCTAGCCCGAACCACACGGTGTCTTTCGCGCCCTGAACCTTATTGCTCAAGAAAGCACCTGACGGGCTCAGATGGCCTCTGCTGCCAAACAGCTGCTCGGAACTCAGAACATACGCGAAACCCATAAGCATCAGGAGAGATACAGCTAGGACAAATATCAAGCAAATGCGTCGCAGCATCATTATCAGCTTTACTATTGGGTCGGATAAATGGCGCACGCAGCCATGCACGCCTCGAGATACGGACCGGGGGGCGTTCCAGGTGGGAACGCTCCGACCATACATTCGCAGCAACTTTGACAATTCAGCCACGACGGGTGTGCACACAGCTTCTGGCATTGAGTGCACGCTACACTAGGCGGCCATGCCGTAGCCGTACACGGAGGGCCAGCGGCAGGCGCGGACCACATGCAAGATGTGCAAGGGCGGTTTTCGGTCACCCATCCGATAGGACACGCCGGCGGAGAGAACGGCATCATCAGCTTGCATCGCTGGCAATCCGTGCATGCGCGGACGCCGCACAGTCCGCACAGCTCGTATGTTGGTCCGACGGATCGAACAGCGCCAATCGTGCACGCTCCAAACGGGTCGACCCCGAGCACAGGCCGGCTCCGCGCAAAACCGTACAGATTAGCGCCATCCACAATTGCGGGACCAGGGTAACGCCAGCTATAGAGCGGATCCAATTGGACGAAGCGCTGCAGATCGCCCTTGTACTCCCGGCGTCGTGCGTGGTTCTTGTTGCTCTCCGTGTCGGTCGAGAGCCCCTGCAGCGAGAACGGATCCCCCACCGCCGAAAACAAGTGCACTCGTCCGCTGTTGCTACCCGCAGTGTCACCCTCCAATGCGCGCAAAGTTCCATAAGGCGCATAGGCGTACCAGGCGACTATCTTGCCATTGTCTCCACCGCCGTACGCGGTGAGCGCCACCACGTTCCAGTTCCGGTCTTGGTGATAGAAGTAGCGCTGGTCGCCGAACGCGCCGCTGCTGTCGCCGGCGCCGCTGGTGTCTTCGTCGCAGTCGTTGGTCGTGTCGCCGGCGCCGTTCACGTCCATCAGCACGACTTCGTCGATGTAGCGCGGGCCCCAGACCCACTGCCGCGTGGCCTTGTTGCCGCCATTGCGGGTCTCGCAGATGCTCCAGGGAAGAAGCGACGAAGCGATCGAGCGACGCAGCGACGAAGCGGCGGAGTAGCCGCAGTAGTAGAAGTGAACCGTCGCGTTTCCGCCGTCGTTGGCGACCACTTCGTCGCCCCGATTCGTGACCACCTTGCTGATCCGGCGGTTAAGCCGGTCGTAGGCGTACGTCGCGATCGTCGTCTGCGCATCCAGCACGCGCTTCACCGTCACCCGCCGGTTTCAGGCGTCGTTGACGTACCTGAAAACGCCGTCCTCGGTCAGGCTGCGAGTGTCATCATAGCTCAGGCTGAGCGTGGCAGAGTCGAAATTGTCATCGATCTGCACATCATCCCCGGCGTCCGCGATGTCGCCGGCGGCGTGCGCAAGGGCAGCGGGCGGCCGCTCGTTTCCGAACGCACCGCCCGTTGGTATCGCAAGCCGCTTACGGCGGCGGACTCGAAGATTGCGCTATCGGGTGGTTCGACCTCAGCGTGCGACCTGCATCGCCGAGTACCACATTCCCGCAATGATGTCATACCCGTCGCTGTTCGGGTGGATTCCGTCGTAATCCAGCGTCGCCTCGCTCGTGAAGATCGTCGTATTGTAGAAATCGACGACCGTCGCGTCGTACCGCTGGGCGATCGAGCGGATGGCCTGGTTGTAGCGCACCACCTGGGCTGACATCTGGTTGAATTCCGCCTCCGTCGTGTTCGGCAGCGTCGCCCGGTCGCTGCGAACCGGCCGCAGTGCCTGGTCGTCGATCAGGCCGATGAGCACCCGCGCGCCGGCGGCGGTCAAGCGGCTGACGATCGCATCGATGTTGGCGGTGTACTGTGCCAGGTCGGCCGCCTCGTCGGCAGCGCTCGTGCCGTTGTCCGGTCCGTTTTCGTAGAGCCGGAAGAGGTCGTTGCTGCCGATCCAGACGCAGACGACATCGGGTAGCTGCGCGACGGCTCGATCGAGCTGGCTGGGCTCCAGATCCGTGCCGTTGATCAACTCGCCACTGGTCCAGCCATAGCGCCCGAGATTGAGCACAGTCGAGCCCGGCCGCGCAGCGCCGAGCCGATCGAGCAGCGTTCCCGGATAGCCGCGGCCATCGGCGTCGCCCGTGCCTTCGGTGAGGCTGTCGCCGACGGTCACAACGCTGAGCGCACCCGCCGGGAGACCTCCGCCCGGTCCCGGCGTCGGCTGCGAACCCCCGGCACACACGTCGCCGATTCCGTCGCCGTTTGTGTCGAGCTGGTCGGCGTTCGCCGTATTCGGGCAGTTATCGCTCTTGTCCGGCACGCCGTCGCCATCGCTGTCGCCAGGCGGGGTCGGTTGGTCGGCCTCCAGACACGCCGCCAGCGTGGTTTCCCCATTCGGCCCGCGGTCATTGCAGTCGTCGTACCCCGCATTCCCGCCCTGGCCGTTCGTACCGCTCCCCGACCCGCCGCCGGAGCCTTCGCGGTCTGAGCCGCCGGCGTTGATCTGCGAGACGATTTCTTCCAGCGTCCCGTCCAGTACGCTGGCGTCGATGCCCTGGCAACCCGGCAGAACGGAGATGGACCCGGCGAACGTGCCCGCGCAGGCAATCGCGGCGCCAATCTTCGCGAACCGTCGCGCCATACCCGACCAGATCATCTTTCCAGCGTTCATTTCAATGCTCCCTACTGCGTTTTTCAGTCAAGCCCGGCAGCGCCCGCTGCCGGACAATCCCTGAGCGACATCGCGGCGAACACTTCACTCGCCCGAGAGATTTTCTGAGGTTCCTGCGGTTCGACGCTCGTGTCGCGAGCAGCGACGGGGGTTCGTGCCCACACGCCCACCGCGCGCTGGGCGTTGATGCGTGCCGACACGCTCGCGTCGTGTCGCAGCGCGGACGGGGGTGGGCTGGTAGCACTGGGGTGGCTCGGGTAACTCCGCCTTGAGCGCTGTGCAGGCGAGCGGCCGCGCGCGCCGCGCCCGGTCGTCGCGGCCCGCGGCTGGCCCGCGGTAATATGCCGCCCGCGGGCGGGATAAGGCGCCGCCCCTGAGAACGCTTCAGCGAGATCGCCGCAGATGACGGACTTTTGGCGCGACAAGCACGTGATCATCACAGGTGCATCCAGCGGGCTGGGGTGGGCGCTGGCCGAGCACCTGGCGGCGCGCGGCGCCCGGCTGGGCCTGCTCGCGCGGCGGCGTGAAGCGCTCGAAGCCCTTGCGGCGGCGCTGGCGGGTCGCGGCGCTGCGGCGGCCTGCCCCGCCGTCGCCGATGTGTGCGACGCCGAGCAGACCCGCGACGCCGTGCAGCGCTGCGAAGCGGCGCTGGGCCCGTGCGACATCGCCATCGCCAACGCCGGCGTGCATGAATACTCCCCGGGGCATCGCTTCGACGCGCACGCCGCCGGCGCGATCATCCAGACCAACGTGATCGGCGTGACCAACCTGTTCGGGGCGGTGCTGCCGGGCATGATCGTGCGGCGCTGCGGACGGCTGACGGCGGTGGCGAGCATCGCGTCGATGCTGGGGCTGCCGGAGATCGGCGCGTACTCCGCGAGCAAGGCCGCGGTCGTCACGCTGATGGAGAGCCTCTCGATCGATCTGCACCGCTACGGCATCCGCACCACGACCGTGTGCCCGGGGTTCATCGACACCCCGATGATCGCCAACCACGAGCGGCGGCTGCTGAAGTTCCTGCTGCCGGCCCCGGAAGCGGCCCGGCGGATCGCGCGGGCGGTCGAGCGCGACCGGCGGATCACCTGGTTCCCGTGGCAGACGTGGCTGCTGGCGCGTTTTGCGCGGTGCCTGCCGCACGTCGTCTTCCGCAGTCTGATTACCAGCATCGCCGAAAGGAAGCAGGGAAAAGAGCCGACAGGATAGTGGCGGGTCAGCCTTTCCTCGCCGCTGCTGCTTCGCGGCGGGCGCGGCACGCCGGTTCGTGGAGTCGCCGCGTGCTTCGCCGGTCTTCGCTTTCGCACGGTTTGGCGCTAGTGATTTGGCTGGTGGCCGCGGGGTCGTTCGCGCCGGCGACCGACGTGCCCAACGCCATCGCCGTCGTGGATGACGCCGCGAACAGCGTGCTGCTGTTCCGCGTGACCACGGGCGATTATCTCGGCGTGCTGATTCCGTCGGACAAGGACGGCCTGTCCGCCCCGCTCGACTGCCAGCTCGTTTCGAGCGTCACGGTCAACGGGCAGCCGCACCCCCGATTGCTTTGGGTCACCGATCCGCGCTCGAATCGGGCCGGGCTGTATGACCTGGTCGACCGGCGGCAGGTGGCGACGGCGCTCGCCGGCGGCAATCCGCACGGAATCGCCCGGCTGCCGGATGGGCGGTTGCTGATCGCCGCGGGCGCGGGCGGCGTACGGCGCTGCGCCGCCAACGGCGACGGGGCGGAGCTGCTGGTCAGCGCCAGCACCGCGCGGGGCCCGGTCGACGCCTGGGACGTGCTCGTGCGGCCCGCAGCCCGCAACGGCGCGGGCGACTTCCTGGTCGCCGATGCCGCGGGCGGGACGATCCTGCGTTTCGCCCTGAACGGCGAGCGCGTTGGCGTGTTCGCGCAGCGCCCGGAGTTCCGCTTTCTCGAGCAGCTTGCCGCGCGGCGCGATGGTCGCGTGCTGGCCGCGGACGTGTTCGGCGATGCCATCCATGAGTTCGACGCGGATGGCACGTGGCGGCGGGCGATCTCCGTCCTGCGGCCGCGCGGTGTGATCGAGCTTCGAAACGGAAATCTGCTCGTCGCCGGCGAGGAGGGGGTCGTCGAGATCGACGACGCCAGCGGCGCGATCGCCGCTACAAAGCTGCCCGGCCTGCCGCACAACGCGCCGCGATTCCTGACGCTGCTGCGCTGCCCGTCCGACACGATCGTCGGAGACATGAACGGCGACGCAACGCTTAACTTCTTCGACATCGATCCGTTTGTTACGGCGCTGATCGATCCGGCGGCATTCGCCGCGGCGCACCCCAGCGTCGACCCCGTCTGCGCCGGCGACATCGACGGCGACGGCTGGCTCACGTTCACGGACATCGACCCGTTCGTGGCATTGCTGGCGCCGTAGCGGCCACTGAACTCGCCGCCGGCAGCCACGCGCTGATCGCAACTGCGCCCGTTTGTTCGCCGGGCAGGCTCGATCACCCTAGACGCTCCCGCCCACATCGCCGATTGCCCCGCCCGACAGTCGAATCGCCGTATAATGCGGGCGAACCGTAAGGGTGGCGCACCGGCGATGCTCAAGCAACACAGCCAGCTCATGATTTCGCTGCTGATCGCGGCCGACGCCTGCGCGGTGGCCGTGGCGTGGCTGGCGAGCTACGTCCTGCGGTTCGCGCTGCTGCCCGTCGACCCCGGCAAGGGCACCCCGGAGCTTTGGGACAAGTTCCTGCCGATGCTGCCGCTGGTCGTGCTGGCCCACCTCCTCATCTTCTACCGCGTCGGGCTGTATCGCCCGCGGCGCGACGGCTCGCTCGGCGGAGAGCTGCGCGACATCGGCAAGGCGTTTCTCGTCGCCATCGTCGCAGTCGTGCTCATCGACTACGCCCTGCCCGCGACCAACAAAATCTCCCGGCAGTTCATCGCCACCTACGCCGTGCTGGGCGCGGCGTGCTTCGTCGCATTTCGCGGGCCGGTGCGACTCGCGCTGCGCGCCGCCCGCCGCCGCGGGTGGAACCGCCGCACCGCCGCAATCATCGGCACCGGCCGAACCGCGCAGCGGCTGCTGCACGCGCTGCGGCGAAACTCCTGGACCGGCATCGACGTTTTGTATTTCGTCGCCGAAACCAGCGTCCCCGCGGATGGCGGCACGGCGATCGACGGCGGCCTGCCGACGGAGAGCGCGCAATCGGAGAGCGTGCCAGATCCGCCGCGGCATCTCATTGGCCAGGATGCCGGCGCGGCCCGTCGCGGTGCAGCCCCGCACGCACCGCTGACCGCGAACGGCGCTCCCATCACCGCCGCCGCGACCACGCCCGGCGATCCGCACGCGGTCCTCGGGCTGCTTCGCGACGTGCCGGTGCTCGGACCGCTGGCGGCGCTCCGGCAGATCGTCGAGACCCGGCCGGTCGACTCGATCTTCATCGCCCTCCCCGGAAACCAGGCCGACCGCACCAACGCACTGCTGGCGGACCTCGAAACGAGCATGGCCGACGTGCGGCTGGCGCCGGATACGAGTCCGGCGTTCACCATGCGCCCCAATGTGAGCCTGCTCGACGGCGTTCCGATCCTCTCGCTTCGTCAGACGCCGTTGTACGGCTGGAACGCGGTGGTGAAGCGGGGTTTCGACGTCGTCGTGGGCGCGGCGTGCCTGTTGGTCGCGACGCCGCCGATGCTGGCGATCGCGCTGCTGATCAAGCTCACCAGCCCCGGTCCGGTGCTCTATCGCCAGCGGCGGATGGGGCTGGACGGCCGGCAATTCACGATGCTGAAGTTCCGCTCGATGCGCGTCGACGCGGAAAAGGAAAGCGGCGCTGTCTGGGCCCGACCCAACGACGACCGTCGCACCCCGATCGGGCGGTTCCTGCGGCGGACGAGCCTCGACGAGCTGCCCAATCTGTTCAACGTCCTGGCCGGGCACATGTCGCTGGTTGGCCCACGGCCGGAACGTCCGGAGCTGATCGCGCGCTTCAAGCGCGAAATCCCGAACTACATGCTGCGGCACAAGATGAAGGCCGGCATGACGGGCTACGCACAGATCAAGGGCCTGCGCGGCAACACGTCGCTGCGCAAGCGCATCCAGCACGATGTTCACTACATCCGCCACTGGAGCCTGGGGCTCGACATTCGCATCCTTGCGCAGACGATCGGTGCGGTGTGGTTCAGCCGGCACGAGACGTAGCGTCATCGGCCAGACGTGGAGCAGGGTGGGCGGAGCGTGCAGTCCGTCCGTCGAGCATCCTGGGTGGAGCGGGCATTCTTCCCGCTGCGCGGAGTGACTGCCTCGCCAATCCCTTGCAGCCGGCATGGGCCGTGCGGCACGCGGCACCAATGCTCGCACGCTCGGCAGCCGGCGGCGCGATCAACAGCGCGTAACCCGCCCGACCGCGTCCGTCGGCAGCCGCCTCGTCTGCGGCGGCCTGTGCGACAACCCCGGCCGTCCCAGCACCGTCGCTTCCTGTGACAGCCCGTGATCCGGGCCAACCCGAACCGTCATCGCTGCGCGCCTCATGCGCAATCCCGGAATCGTGCGATCCGCGTTATGCGCGTACCCAGAATGGCCGGGCGGAAGCGCGCACATACCACAGCCCGCAAACAACATCCAAGCAGCGACGGACAGCGAACCCGATGCCGATTTCGGCCGCGCCGTGCGGCCGCGCCGATCTCCCGCGGCGGCGTGCGGCCCGCCAGCGCCGCGGCGGGCCGCCGGTTCCGCACCGACCGGGCACAGGCGGTTCTCGCCGGCCGTCGGCGGGGCCGCGCGGAAACCAATCCCGGCCGCGAGCGATTTTCGCGTGAGCCGGCCGCATTCCCCGACGCTAGTCCATCCATCGAGCCGGTCGCAAGCGGCTTTGGATGTTGAGATCAACCGAGAACAAGCGGAGAAACGACCATGATGCAGCGATTTCTGGCTACAACCGGCGTACTGGCGGGCGCGACGCTCGCCCAGGCGGAGATCAAGGCCAACATTCCCGGCGGGCTGCCCCAGCCCAACGAGCGCGAAGCGGTGGGCTGGGTCATGACCCAATGGCCGGCGGATGACGACGGCTACGACCCGGATGATGACGACGAGGTGTTCTGCGGCGGCTCCGAGCGCGGCCCGTGGTTCGGAATGATCGACGCCTGGTATCAGAAAGTCACGAATACCGACCCGACCATGTACGGCGGTATGGCCGAACGGGCCTGGGTGAAGCGGGCCCGCTACCACAATAACTTCTCGGTCTTTCCCGTCGGAGATTTCGCCTACACGCATGAGATGTCCGACAGCGACTTCGTCGACTCAAGCCTCGTCGCCTGGGGCAACGACAGCGGCGACCGCCGCCCGGACGACGCCGACGTCTGCATGATCGGCACGCACGGCGGCAGCAGCAGCGGCCGCTGGACGGCCAGCATGCGCGTTGACGAGCCCGGCGACGGCAGTTGCAGCGCGTGGCAAGGAGAGATGCTTTTCGGCAACACCGACCTCGAGTTCCTCCACCTCTCATCGTGCAACAGCATGCAGGACACGGCCTGGCACCCCCTGTGGACCAGCTCATTCGTAGGTGTACACCAAATCAACGGCTTCCACGGGCTGATGTACATCTACTCGGGCAACGACTGGAAGGGCATGTACCGCGACTTCGCGCGCGACGGCTTTGATATCCCGATCGCCCTGGCCTGGCTCGATAACCACTTCGTGTACAAATGCTCCCGCGTCGAACCCTACGGCCTGGCCCGCAAGGACCAGTGCCCGGTGTCGCGCGGCGTCGGCGTCGGCTCGGGCGCCGCGGGGCAGGCCGATCTGTGGGACCGCATGTTCACCGAGCAGTATGACGACGTGCTGAGCGACCCGGTCAACCCGACGTGGCACGGCGTGCTGTTCATCGGCGGCTGCAACCCATCCGCCGGAGAGACATTGCCGGGACCGACGTTTGGGTGCATCGAGTGGTCGGCGGGTGGCAACGGGCAGATCGGCACGCCGCCGCCGCCGGGCATCGATCCGCCGAACCTGCCGCTGAACACCTACGACCCGATCATCGATCCGGTGCTGCCCAAGTTCGGCCGCGACGTTCTGAAGGCCAGCGAGCAGCCGGAGTGGTTCCCGACGGACAACGTCGCGCTGGTGGGACTCGCGACCGCCGATCGCACGCCGATGAATCTCGTCAGCCGCGGCGACGTGGTGCGGGCCGAAGACGCGCTGGGCGATGCCTTCATCGAGATGGAAGCCGGCGAGGGGCGCATTCGCTACGCCAATCGCACGCGGCAGTTCAACTGGATCGACAGCCCGCACGTCGCGATCCCGCAGCACCAGGCCACCGCCGCCGTGCAGTTCGCGGCGAGCAAGCTGGGCATCCCCGCGGCCGAGATGACGCCGGCGACCGGCGACGAGACCGTGACGATCATGGGCGCGGATTTCGATGCGAGCGATCCGACCGGCGACCCGCACTCGATCTTCGAGGTGGAGCAGATGTGCACGCTGACGCGCACGGTGAACGGCCTGCCGGTAATCGGCTCGCAGGTTCGTGCGTCGGTCTCGAACGACGGCCAGATCGCCCGCCTGGCGGCGACGTGGCCGCGCTTCCGCGTGCCGGCGGGGTTGACGCTCCGCACGCGGGCCGCGGTGGTCGCCGAATTGGCCGCGCAGCTCCCGCGCCTGCCGCGCACGCGGGTGCCGACGCTGTCGGTATATCTGGCGTACGTCCGGGTCGGCGATGCGTACCTGCCCTTCGCGATGTGCGAGTTCAATGACGGCCAGACCAACGGCATCGTGCATGCCTCGCTGGTCAACCTGCCCGGCGACGCCGATCTCGACGGCATCGGCGACAGCGTCGACAACTGCCCGCAGACCGCCAACGCCGATCAGCGCGACGCGGACGGCGACGGCGTCGGCGATGCCTGCGACAACTGCCGCGACGCAGCGAACGCCGGCCAGGAAGACGCAGACGGCGACGGCATCGGCGACGCCTGCCAGCCGCCGATCGGCGCCTGCGTGATGCCCACGAATGGCGAGTGCGACAGCATGTCGCGGGCGGACTGCGCAGCGCTCGGCGGCGTGTACCTGGGCGACGGCGTGGCCTGCACCGCGGCGATCCGGCAGGACGAGCCGGCGGCCGATTCAGATGAACAGACGGGGTCGCCGCTGGATGCGGAGCGCGTGAAGTAGTCGCGCAGACACCTCGCACCCAACACGCACGCCGGTTCGCAGCCGCGGCGCGCTTCCCACCTGGGCAGCCGCCGCGGCTGCTGCTGTTCACGGGTGCGCGACCGCCGGTTGACCGTTGCGTGCCGGCGAGCCGCCCGCCGGGCAGCGGCATCCCAACCGACTTACGAGCCGGCGACGCGGCGCGGGCGCTGCTTTTCCGAAATGGACTTGATGATGAGCCGCCCGCGCTGTTCGGGATCGAGCGGCCTGCGCGCACGCTGCAACGCGGCGCGGATCAGGGCCTGGACCGCCGGCTCGTCCAGAGTGGAGACATCCGCAAGCCGAACATAGCGACCGACGCGGCCCTGGCCCTTGAGCCGCTTGTCGGGATCGGGCAGGCCCGCGCCTTGCAGGAAGTACAGATTCACCCAGCGCGGGTAGACCGCGATCGAGAGAATCGCGTCTGAAGTCTGCTCGGTGGGACCGAAGCCGATCGCCAGTGCGTTGTAATTGTCGTACACCAGAACGAGCGCGCCGCGCAACGATTTTCGCAGACGCCCGAATACCGCTCGCACGCAAGCGGCGATTTCGGGCGAGAACTTGTCGATGCAGGCGTCCAGTTGCTGCGCCGCGGTCATGCTTCCGATGCTACCCACGCCCCGCGCGGCGTACAATCTGCGCTGCCCGAGTCGGGTTCGGAAGCAGCCGACGGGGCCGCTCAGCCGCCCGCGGCGTTTTGCTTGATGAGCTCGTCGTATTGCCGCTTCAGGCGCGCGTCGATCACGCGGATCTTGGCCTTCTTGAAAAGTTCGGCCGCCAGTTCGCTCATGCGGCGCGGCAGCATGCGATCCTTGATGCGGGCGATCAGCACCTCGCGCACGTCTTCATACTTCACGTTCTGCGGCGCGTCGCGGCCTTCGACCTTGATGATGTAGAACTGATTGTCGATGCGAATCGCGCTGGAAACCTCGCCGTCGCGCAGGAGAAAAGCGGCCTCGCGGACCGCCGGCGGCAAGACCTCCTCATCCGCCGCGAACGGCGGCAGAGCGCCGCCGCCGGGCGCCGTCAGCGCATCGCTGCTCAGCCTGCGAGCCACGTCGGCGAAGTCCGCCCCGCCGTTGAGCGCCTCCACCGCTTCGCGCACGGAGGTGGCATCGGCCAGCAGTATGAAGCGCGTGCGCAGTTTCGCGCCATACGCCCGGCCGAACTCGGTCTTCAGATCGTCTTCGGAGAGCTGCAGCTCGGCGTCGCAAATCTTCCGCAGGTATGCGTTGCGCTCCATGCCGAGATCGAACTCCGCCATCGACAGGCCGCGGGTTTCGAGCACGGACTGCAGCGCCGCGCGGCGGCCCGCTTCGTCGAGCTGCGCGCCGCCCGGCAGCGCCGAGAGCAGCTTGTCGACGGCGCTGCGATGCTCCGCGTCGATGTCGGGCTGCGCGACGCGCAGGCCGCGCGTCTTGCACTCCTCCCGCGCCAGCTCCAGCACCACGAGTTGCTGCATGATCTCGACGCCGTGCGATTCGATCAGCAAGTCCACGATCCGCTGCCGCGAGATCGGCTTGCCGTTGACGATCACCATCGCGTCGCCGTCCTGGGCCGCCGTTGGCGCTGCGAACGGCAGCAGCGCCCAGACCAGCGCCGCTGTCAGCGCGGTGCGCGGCGAAACTCGGACGGTAGAACGAGGACTGTGCAGACGCTGGGCAGACGCGAATCGAGAAATCATGCCCGTAGCATAGACGAGCGTTTCGCGCACGCCGAGCGGCAGGGTCAGACACAAGCGTCGCCGACCGCATGGCGACGGTGGGGCCGGCAACGGCGCAGCTCCGCGGCGACCAGCATCCACACGAGCGCGGCGAAGTCGACGCGCGGCCGCCAGCCCAGTTCCGCCGCCGCTTTCGAGGCGTCGCCGCACAGCAGCGTCGGCTCGGCCGGCCGATACAGGCGCTCATCCACGCTCACGTGCTGCCGCCAATCCAGCGCGACCGCGCCGAACGCCGCGTCCAGCACATCGCGGATCGAGTGCGTGCGTCCGCTGGCGATGACATAGTCGTCCGGCGCGCTCCGTTGCAGCATGCGCCACATCGCCTCAACGTAGTCGCCGGCAAAACCCCAGTCGCGGCGCGCGTCGAGGTTTCCCAGCGTCAGCGCCGCGTCCAGTCCGAGGCGGATCCGCGCCGCCGCCCGCGCGATCTTCGGCAGAACGTAGTTCGCCGGGCGCCGCGGCGACTCATGGTTGTAGAGAATCCCGCAGCAGGCGTGCATCCCATACGCCTCGCGATGGAGCACCGTCTGCCAATGGGCGTGGAGTTTCGCGGCGGCGTAGGGACTGGTCGGGCGAAAGGGTGTCTGCTCGTTCTGCGGCGCGGTGCGGGCCTTGCCGAACATCTCGCTGCTGGAGGCCTGGTAGAAGCGGACCGGCACGCCGCTGCGGTCGCGATATGTCCGGAGCAGCTCCAGCAGGCCGACCGCCGCCAGTGCGACGACTTCGGCCGTGTGTCGCGGCTGCTCGAAACTGGCCTGCACGTGAGACTGCGCGGCGAGATTGTACACCTCGGTCGGACGCACCCGCGCGATCAGGCGGCCCATGCCCTCCGCGTCGCGCACATCGCAGCGATGCACGGAAATGCGGTCCGCGCCGGCGGTCGGGGCGTCGCGCAGGTCATGCGCTGCCTCGCCGGGCGCAGCGGGGCGGCAGACCCCGTGAACTTCATAGCCTTTCTGCGCCAGCAGTTCGGCGAGATACCCGCCGTCCTGCCCGCGAATGCCGGTGATGAGCGCTACGCGCTGCACGATTCCATCGCTATCGGTGCTTCCCGCCCCGCCGATGGAAGTGGCGGAAATCCTCGGAGCCCGGCGGCGCTCATGCGAGTCCTCGTGGTCAGCAATCTGTTTCCCCCCGCGGCGCTTGGGGGCTACGAGCGCCGCTGCGGCGAGGTGGTCCGCGGGCTGCGTCGCCGCGGGTGCCGCGTCCACGTGCTGACCGGCCGTTTCGGAAGCGGTGCGAGCCGTCCGCCGCCCGCGATTGCCGCGTCGCGCCGTATCGCCGTCACCCGCGCACTGCACATCGCTTACGGTCCACCCTACGCACCGGAGTCCCTGGCGCGATTCTTGCGCTGCGCGGCCGGCGACCTGCGGCTGCTCGACCGCCTTCTCGCGCAATTTCGGCCCGATGTGATCGACGTGTGGGGCCTGGATGGCGTCGCGCAGCCGCTCCTCGCGCGGGTTCTGGCCTGCGGCGCGCCCGTGCATCTCACCATCGAAGATGTCTGGCTGCGCGAGTCGTGGAGGCATGACGCGCTCGGGCTGGTCTCGCAGGCGGCGTCGGAGGCCGGGGTGTCGATTCCGTCCACGCTGGAGCCGCTTCTCGGGCGCGGCCTCGAACCGCCGAGCGTCGCGAGCGCCGCTGCGACGTTTGTCTCCGAAGCGCTCGCGGCGCAGTACGCCGGCGTCGCCGCGGGGGCCGTCCGGCTGGCCGGCCTTGATCTGGGTGCGTTTGCGACGGCCAGCCCCGTGCGGCGGGCGCCGCCGCCGTTCGAGATCGTCGCAGTCGGGCAACTGACCGCGTCGCGCGGCTTCGAGGATCTCCTGACCGCCTGCACTCGGGCACTGCCCGCCGTGCGTCCGCTGGTTGAGCGCCGCACGCAGCCCGCCGCGCTCCCGCCGCAGCAGCGAGGGCCGTTGCTGCGGGTGCGGATCGTCGGCGGCGGTGCGGCGTCGTACGCGGCACGGCTCGCCGCGCGTGCGGCGGAACTCCGCACGCCGGAGATTGATGTTGTGCTGGAAGGCGAGCTGCCCGCCGCGGGCGTGCGCGCTGCGCTGCAGTCTGCGCACCTGTTCGTGCACCCGTCGCGATTGCCGGAGGGCCTTCCGCGGATCGTGGCTGAGGCGCTGGCCGCCGGGCTGCCGGTCGTGGCAAGCGACTCTGGCGGGCAACGCGAACTGCTGGCCGGCGGACCGTGGGGGCGTCTGTTTCGCGCGGGCGACGTCGCGGAACTCGCGGCGGCGCTGACGGCCGCGATTCGCGAGCGGCTGGAGTCGCCGGCGCGCGTCGCCGCGACCTGCGAAGCGGCGCAGGTCCATGTACGCCGCGCGTTCGATCTCCGCGGCTACGTAGCCGGTCACCTGGCCGATCTGCGGGCGGCGGCGAGCGCGTGCGCAGCACCACGGGCGATCGCGGCGGGTGCAGCGCCGCGGCCGGGGGTGCATGCGGCGATCGCGGCGCTGGTCGCGGCGCTTCGCGCGAAGCTTGCGACCGACGAAGCGCCGCTCGTGGCTGCAAGCCCGGACACCGCGTTTCGCCGGGCACTGCTGCTCAAACGGCTTGGCTTGTTGCCGTCGGCGGCGCGGGCCTTTCGGGCGCTGCTGACGACTGCGCCGCGCAACACCCCGGCGGAGGCGCTGGCCGCGACTCGCCGCGCGACGTTTCATCTGGGGGAGATCGCCCTGGCGCGCGGACGCTGCGCCGATGCGGCTGGCTGGCTCCGGAGGTGCCTCGCGGTCGCACCGGATCACCGCAAGGCGGCGTATGACCTTGAAGCCGCGATCGCCGATCACATCCCGTCGCATCTGCGAGACCTGGCGGCGGCGGGCGCCACCGGCCGGGTCGGAGACCCGGCGAAACAGCCACCCGTCTGCAGACCGGTGCCACAGTGACGGCGATTATCCCCGGTTAGAGCCCGGTGCCACAGTGACGGCGAACATCCCTGGATAGAGCCCGGTGCCACAGCGACGGCGACTATCCCCGGATGAAGACCGGAACCACAGTCACGGCAAACATCCCCGGCGAGAGACCGGCGGCGCGGTTTCCGAAATCACTCCCAGTCGGGGACCGCCTCGACCGGTGAGCGCGGCTGGCGGGGGCGATCCGCTACACTTCCCGAATCTGAGCCACGGCATTCGGAGGCATTCATGCGCGCGTTCCTGCTGTTGTTCTTCGTCGGGGGATTCGCTACGGATCGGGTGTTCGGACAAGCCGCGGAGCGCCCCGCGCCGCCGCCCGCCAGCCAGCCCGCGGGAAGCCTCGCGCCGCGAGAGCAGGCGTTCCAGAAGAGCCTCGACGCCGTCGCCTTCCGCGGCACCTGGCAGATGACCGGCCCGCAGGGCCTTGCCGGGCAGGCGCCCCTCGGCCCGCCGCGGCCGGACCGCTACGAGATCGTCGGCGTCGAGAAGACGTTCGAAGACAACTGGATCATCACAGCCCGCATCCAGTTCGCGGAGAAGGACGTGACGATTCCAGTCGGCGTGCGGGTCATCTGGGTCGGCGAAACGGCAATCATCCAGGTGGACGAAACCGACCTGCCCTTCCTCGGCCGCTACTCCGCACAGGTGATGATCTCGCGCGGCCTCTACAGCGGCACGTGGTTCGGCGCGGGCTACGGCGGCGTGATGTCCGGGCAGATCGTGAAGCTCGCCGATGAGGCCGCGGTGACCACCCGCCCGGCCGACAGCCCCGATCGCGTTCCCGCCGGCGGGCGGTAGCACGGCGTCGCCGCCGCCGGCGCGAGTTTACGGGAAAGCGCGCGATTCGCCGTTCGCGCCGGCCACCCGCGCTGCGCGAGCGTTTCGCCCCGACAGGCCGCACCCTATAGTACGCACACGCGGCGCAGGCGACGCCCCGGATGCGCCGCGCACAATACGAGTCATCGCTACGGCAGACAGGACCCACGCATGGCCACAACCACGATCCCCACCGGCCGCGACCGCATCGTGCTGCGGGCCGCGAAGGAACTGCGCGACGGTTACTACGTGAATCTCGGCATCGGCATGCCGACGCTGGTGGCCAATCACATCCCGCCCGGCGTCAACATCGTGTTGCAGAGCGAGAACGGCATGCTCGGCATCGGTCCCTTTCCATACGATGACCAGGTCGATCCCGATCTGATCAACGCCGGCAAGCAGACCATCACCGAGCTGCCCGGCGCGTCCTATTTCAGCAGCAGCGACTCGTTCGGCATCATTCGCGGCGGCCACGTCGATCTGACGATCATGGGCGGCATGGAAGTCAGCCAGGAAGGCGACCTGGCGAACTGGATGGTGCCCGGAAAACTCGTGAAGGGCATGGGCGGCGGCATGGACCTCGTGGTGAGCGCCCGCCAGGTGGTCATCATCATGCAGCACGCCGACAAGAGCGGCGCGTCGAAGGTGCTGCGCAAGTGCACGCTGCCTCTGACCGGTATTCGCTGCGTGCACCGTCTCATCACGGAGTGGGCCGTTTTCGATTTTCTCTACCCGCGGCAGCGCGAGCAGGGAGCGGTGAAGATGGTGCTCCGCGAGATCGCGCCGGACATCACGCTCGACAAGCTCCGTGCGATCACCGATGCGCAGTTCGTGGTCGATGGCGATCCGCTGCCGCTCGGGTAGTGTGGGTGGAGCGGGCATCCTGCCCGCCGACTTGCTGGGTGGAGCGGGCATCCTGCCCGCTCAACTTGAAAGCATGGCCGGTCAGAATGACCGCCCGACCCCCGGTCCCAATCGCGGCCTAACCGCCACACCCCTCAAACCTCTGTCTGCGGATTGCCGCCTGCGTTCGCGGGCCGGGCCGTCACCGTACGCAGCGCCCGGCTGGCCAGCGCGCCGATGATCGCGATCACAATCAACGCCGCCGCAACGTTCACCACCACAATCCACGGCTGCTTGATCGCATCCAGACTAAACGTCTGCAACTGCGCGGCCACAAACACCACAAACAACGTCCGCGGCGCCAGGCCGACGATCGTGCCGACGGTGTACGCCGCCAGCGGCACGCCCGTCGCAGCCAGCACCAGGTTCGTCAGCGCGAACGGCGAGTTCGGCGGCAGCCGCAGCAGCGTGACGATCAGCAGCGCCCGCCAGAAGCCCGTACCCACCAGCGCGTCATAGACCGCCTTCCAGCGCGGGTGCTCCACGATCAGCCGCTGCGCCCGCGTCCCTCCGGCGACACGGGCGATGCCATACGCGAGCAGCGCCGCGCACGTAAAACCGCACAATGCCGCGATACCCCCGACCGTGAACCCGAACGCCCAGCCGCCCAGGGCCGACTGCGCATACGTCGGCAACAGCGCCACGCCCCCGACGACCGCAAAGCCCGCCGCGTACAGCAGCGGCCCGATGTCGCCGTGCGAGCGGAACCACGCCGCGAGCGGATTGATGTAATAGAGCGTCGCGAAGCCGCCCAGCACCGGGAACACTACGGCGATCACCGCCAGCCACGCCAGCGGTCCGAGCTTCCGTGCGATGGTCGCCGCGGATTCATGCGGGCCGCCGGTCGCCGCGCTCGGCGCGTCCGGCCCCGGCGTTGGGGTGTTGGTCTGCGACATTCGCTCCGCTCTCGCAATCGTGGTAGTTCGCCGCGACCCACCCGGCGGCTAATCGTCGTCGGCCCCCGCCGCGATCTCTGTCACGATCATGTAGTGATCGGAGAGCCGCTCGCGAAACTGCCGCTCATCCATGCCGCGGGCCCGCAGATAGGCGTCCTTCACGACCTCGAAGCGGCGGGTGAACTCCGGCTGACCGGCGGGCACAAAACCGCGATCCAGCGGTCCCCAGCGGACGTGCGTCGCGCTGTCGCCCGCGTTGAGGTCGATGAAACCCGCGGCGGTGAAGGACTGCACCCCCGGTTCTCCGGCGGCGCCGCAGTTCACATCGCCCATGATGAGGAAGTCGGCTTCGCTCAGTGTGCTGCGGGCGGGCTCCAGCGCTGCAACCAGCGCCGCGGCTTCCTCCCCGCGGTGCGCGTCGAACTCTCCGCCGCTGTCGCTCTTCATGTGCACCATGATCATCGCGAAGTCGGTCTGACCAGTGCCCAGCGAGAGCTTTTGTGCGAAGGGCGGCCGCGACCAGAGCGGCTTCCCGGCCGCGCTCTGCTTTTGCGACACGGGCAGCGGCCACGAGCGCCCGACGGCGGAGACGCGCTTCGTGTTCCACGCCACCCCGCAGAGCTGATTGCGCCCGCTGTTGGCCGGATAGAGAACATGCGTCCACTCGCCGCCGCGGACGGCTTCCACGCGGTCCAGTGCCGCTTCCAGGATGTCGCTGCGCCACTCGCTCCCGCGTTCGTTTCGCGCCACTTCGCAGACGCCCAGCACGTCGACCTCTGCGAACGCGATGTAATCGGCCAAATCTTCGATCGACTGCGCGCTCCCTTTCGCGGGGCCGCCGCGGCTGTCGGGCGTGCCCAGCCACTCGATGTTCCAGGTTCCCACCCGCAGCGTCGCCGCTTTCGGCGCCGCGCTCTGCGGATCGGCCGCGGTTTGCAGCGCGTTGGCCTTTGGCTGCCCGCTGCGGTCGGCGTTGCAACCGACCGCCGCGAGCAGGCCCGCTGACGCGAGCACGGCCGCCGTCGCCGCGCACGTCCGGCGGCCTGACGGAAGGATCGAGCGCATTACTGCGGCCAATGGCGCCATGTTCCGGGCTCCGTCTCCGGCAGTTTCGCCGCGCCGCACTCCGGGCAGCGCCGCGTCGCCAGTCCGCGGAGATCGTAGCCGCACGGCACGCAGACGGGAACGCCGCGGGCAGCCAGCGCCGCCCGCAACGAGCGACGAATGCGGCCCCGCGTCAGGAAGTAGTACGCGATCGGGCCGCCCACGACCGCAGAGAGTTTGGCGCCGAGGATCACGGCCGCCTCCACCTGCGGCACGAGGGTCATGGGCCGGAGCAGCGGGCGGAAAATGCGATCGCGCGACAGTCCCAGCGCCGCGACGAGCATGGCATACACCAGCAGGAAGAGCAGCAGACCGGACGACAGCTTCGCCCGCCACAAGGCGCGGGCCCGCTGCAGGTCGCTGTCGAACTGCCGCAGTTCGGGATAGGCCACGCTGTCGAAATGCAGCGGATGCACCGCGCGGCTCATCGCACGCTCCTGCCGGGCATCGTCGTGAATACGGATTCGCTTCGGGCCGCCCGCAGACCGTCGTCCGCCGCTGTCGCGGTGCGGTCGGCGGGACCTCTCGCGGTTATTCTACCCGCGCCGCCGACTGCGATTGCGGCAATAGTGGTCACGCCCCCGGAGATACCGATGAACAGCGGCGCGCTGTTGGCGGAGCAAATTGACGGCACCCGAGCCTGGACGCTCAAACTGCTCGCGGACCTTTCCGGCGACGACTGGGGATTTCAGCCGGCCGCCGGGCTGGCCCACGCCGCCTGGTTGTGCGGGCATCTGGCGTGTTCGCAGCATCTGCTGATCCACACGCGTTGCCTGCAGCGACCCTTTCTGGACGATCGCTTCGTCGCTCACTTTCCGATCGGCGGGCCGGTCAAGTCGCTGCGTGAGCACGACTATCCGCCGATCGCACAGATTCTCGACATTCTGCGCGACGTACACGTCCGCACGCTGGCGGCGCTTCGCGACGTGAGCGAAGACCTGCTCGCACAACCCTGCGCGGGCAAAGACGGCGCGCCCCACCCGCACTACACCACCAAACGCGGCGCGATCGTGCACTGCGACCGGCACGAGGCGTTTCACGCCGGTCAGATCGCGCTGATCCGCCGCCTGACGGGCAAGTCGTTCCTGCGCTGATGTCCCGAACAGGCCTGAAGCATCATGGGTGAGCGAACCGGGATGAAGCATCATGGGTGGAGCGGGCATCCTGCCCGCTGAATGCATGGGTAGAGCGGGCATCCTGCCCGCTGAATGCATGGGTGGAGCGGGCATCCTGCCCGCTGGATTATGGGTAGAGCGGGCATCCTGCCCGCTCCGCCGCTTGCGGCGCATCGCGCATTCATCGCCCCGAGGCCGTCTCAGCGGCGCCGGGCCAGCATCCACAAGTTGTCGCTCAGCGCGTGCGCCCGGCACGCGGAGACTGAGAACCCGTTGCGTTCAACGAGCGCCCCGAGCGTCGCCGGAGTGAAGTACTGCACGTGTTCCGGCCAGCGATAGCCCGACCAGCGGCGGCCGCGCAGGCGCCGCAGCCAGCTATCGAAGTTCGGAACCTTTGCGATCAGCGCGCCGCCCGTCCGCAGCAATCCGTGCACCCGCCGCAACAGCCGGCGCGGCTCCGGCTCATGCTCCAGAAAGCTGATCGCCACGGCGACATCAAAGCTGCCGCCCTCGAACTCAAAATCCTGCAACCGCCCGCGCCGCACGCGCTCCGCGCCCAGCCGCTCCGCGGCCCGCGCCGCCATGCCCGGCGAAAGCTCGACGCACACCGGGTCGAACCCGGCGCGCAGCGCGTACGCGGCCAGCCGGCCGGTGCCCGCGCCGATGTCCAACAATCGCCCCGGCGGAGTCCAACGGCGGATGCGCCGCAGCGCTCGCCGGTCGCGGTCAGGCTTGATCAATCCCAGCAGCCCGGTCCACACGCGGGCCAGCGGCGTGCGCAACCAGCGCTGCAGCCGCTCTCGCCGGAAAGATGCGTGCCAGTCAAAGTCGCTCTCGATCGCGGCCGGCGGCGGAACTTCTGGCAGGTACGCCAGCCCGCAGCCGCCGCACGCAATCAAGCGCCAAGGCTCCGACCGGGCCAGTTCCACCCCACCGCCGTCTCCGCACAGCGGGCAGTTCCGAGGCACGCCGCATTCCACCCGGCCCACTCCGTGCGAGCCGGGGATCGCGGTCGTCGCGGCCGGATTCGCCTCGATCATCAGGGCGCTCCTTCGCCGAGTCACCCGCGCTGCGAACCGTCTCGAATGCCCGGTGCGGTGGCGGCTCGCGCTTCGGCTGCGCGAACACTAATCGTTCCGTAATCAAATGTGAATGCAGCCGGCTCTCGTGTTGCGGCCGCGCGCCGCGGCGGCGTCCGCGCTAGCCCGCCTCTCGCGCCGGCGGTACAGTTCGGCCGTGAATCGCCCCGGCCCCAGCACGTCGCCGCCAGCGCCCGCCCCGGCGGCCGGCCCGCCGGCCGCGGATGCGCTCACCCCCGCG
The DNA here is from genome assembly GCA_964631045.1 of uncultured Planctomycetales bacterium. GTDB lineage: Bacteria > Planctomycetota > Phycisphaerae > UBA1845 > Fen-1342 > CAZVWB01. Next base: position 1,893 of record CAZVWB010000002.1, on the reverse strand, counting down.
ATGCGGCAATATCAGGAGCAAAAGCAGGAAGCCGGCGATGCCATCCTGCTGTTTCGCATGGGGGATTTCTACGAGCTGTTCTATGAAGATGCCCGCGTCGCGTCGCGCGTCCTAGGCCTGACGCTCACCAGCCGCGACAGCGGCCGTACGCCCCTCGCCGGGATTCCGCATCACGCGCTGGAGAGCTATCTGCGGCGGCTGGTGGCGGCCGGCTACAAGGTCGCCATCAGCGAACAGATCGAGGACGCCCGACTCGCCCGCGGCGTCGTTCGCCGGGCGATCCAGCGGATCGTGACGCCCGGCACCTTGACCGACGAAGCGCTGCTCGATCGCACGCGCAGCAACATCGTCGCCGCGGTCGTTCGCGATGGCGGCGTCGCGGGCCTCGCCGCACTGGAGCTCTCCACCGGCGAATTCAGCGTCGAGCTTGTGCCGGCCGCCGCGGCCGCCGCGGAGTTGTTCCGCCTGGCGCCCGCGGAGGTACTGCTGCCCGACGCCGCAGGGCGCGATGATCTCGACGCCGAGTTGACCGAGCGCGGCGTGGCCGCCACGTATCGCAGCGCTGCGGACTTCGCCGCGTCGCGGGCGCTCGATCTGCTTCGCGAGCAGTTCTCCACCCGCAGCCTGGAGGGCTTCGGATTCGACGCGGTCGATGCGTCGCTGCAGGCCGCCGGCGCGATCCTGGCGTACGTGCGCGAGACGCAGAAGGCCGCCGCCGAGCACATCCAGCCGCCGCGGCGGCGCTGCGTCGAGGCCCACATCACGCTCGACCCGACCACGCTGCGCTCGCTCGAGGTGGAGCGCACGCTGCGCACCGGGGCGACGGAGGGGTCGCTGCTGGCGGCGGTGGATCGCACCTGCAACCCGATGGGCGCGCGGCTGCTGCGGCAGTGGCTGTGCTACCCGCTGCGGCGCATCGGCGAGATTCAATTGCGACAGGAGATCGTCGGCGTGCTCGTCGCCGATGACCGGGCCCGCGACGACCTGCGCCGCCTGCTGCGCGACATCGGCGATCTGGGCCGCATCATCGGCCGGCTGGGCGTGCAGCGCAGCCATGCCCGCGACCTGCGCGGGCTGGGCGACGGGCTGCAGCGCCTGGCCCCGCTGCGCGCGGCGCTCGGCGCGCTGGCGGCGCCGCCGTGCGCGGCGCTGGCCGAGCGCCTGGAGGGCCTCGACCCCCTGGGCGACGAGTTGTGCGCCAGCCTGATCGCCGCACCGCCGCTGACGCTCCGCGAGGGCGGGATTTTCGCCGACGGCTTCCATCCGGAGCTCGACCGCCTGCGGGCGCTGCACGGCGCCGGCGAGCAGTGGCTGGCCGCGTTCGAGGCCGACGAAATTCGCCGCACCGGCATCGCGTCGCTGAAGGTCGGCTTCAACAAGGTCTTCGGCTACTACATCGAGGTGACACACGCGCACCGCAGCCGCGTCCCGGCGGACTACGTGCGCCGCCAGACCGTCAAGAATGCCGAGCGCTACGTGACCGACGCGCTCAAGCGGCACGAAGACGAGGTGCTCTCGGCCCAGGCGCGGGCCAACGAACTGGAATACGACCTGTTCGTGGCGCTGCGCCAATCGGTCGCGGCGCACATCCCGGCGCTGCAGCGCGCCGCCGCCGCCATCGCCGAGCTCGACGTGCTCGCCGGCTGGGCGGCGCTGGCGCGCGATCGCGGCTACTGCCGCCCGGAGTGGACCGACGCGCCGATTCTGGAGATCGACGACGGCCGGCACCCGGTCGTCGAGCAGGCGCTGGACAACCGGTTCGTGCCCAACGACGTGCGCCTGGCGGCCCGCCGCGCCGCGCCGCCGCACGCCCCCGACAGCGGCGCGCTGGCGCTGATCACCGGCCCGAACATGGCCGCCAAGAGCACCTACATCCGTCAGGTGGCGCTGTTG
>CAZVWB010000001.1:0-261166 GCA_964631045.1 uncultured Planctomycetales bacterium | reverse complement strand
GCACTCTCGTGCGTCCCGCGTGTGACGGATGGCCTAAAAGGCACGGGGTGTGCCAGCCCGGCCGGCCGCGACCAGAACAACTTCGGATTCGTCGTAAGTCACTGGAAACGAAGAGGTTTTCTCAACATACGAAACAGTGCGCCTTTGCGCGACTGCACGCCGTGCGCGAATTCCTGGGGCTGCACGCCCAACCGTCGTACCCACTGGGTGCAGGCTCGCACCGCCCCCAGCCGGTGCGAGCGACCGGTAATCGCCGAGCGTATCGTGCGGCGCCGCAAGGTTCTAAGGACACCCCGGCGGCAGGCCGATAGCACTCGCGAGCCGCGCTCGAAGCGACACGGGTTTTTTGTCGCAGGCCCCGTGCGTGCTGCAGGGTTCGAGTGTCCGGTGAGATTCGAGACACGATTGCGAGGATCCGTGATGAAAGCGTACGTGATTGGTCTTTTCGCCGTCGTTGTGCTGATCGGCGTGGCGGGTTGCCCGACCGTCAACGATGAGACAGACCCGGGAACAAACAGCGGCAACAACAACGACAGCGGCGACACCACCAATGACAACGGCGACACGACGGACACCGGCACAGACGGTTTCGGCCTCAGCGGCCGCATCGCCGCACCCGCCGGGACCAAGCCGCGCGGCCGCGCCCAATCGGCCGACGAGGGCTACACGATCGTCGCACAGAGCAACGAGACCGGCGAGATTTATCGCGGCGCGACGGACGCGACCGGTGCTTTCGAAATCGACGTGCCCGAAGAGGAGAAAGGCAACACCTTCACCGTGACCATCGTGAACCCGGACAGCACGGCGGAGGGTCCGGTCGTCTTCGGTCAATCCGGCGATGAAGCGGTCACCGGCGTGACGCTGGAAGAAGCCGCGGAGCTGGGCACGATCGCGTTGCCGGCGGATGCGAGCGCCGCGCCGATCGGGCCGGGCAGCGACGCCAACACGGATGCACTCGCCGACGGGGATGTGACCGCGCGCGTCGATGAGAACGGCGTGCCGGTGGGCGTGGGCAGCTTCGGCAAGGGTGCGGACGCCGCCGGCACGGCGAGCGACGATCCGAATCGCCCGTTCGACGCCGACGCCGACGGCCTGCCCGACCTGTTTGACGCCGACAACGACGGCGACGGCCTGGTGGACGACTTCGACGCCGACGGCGGCGACGCGCCGCCTGCGGACGGCGTGCGCGTCAACTTCTTCGCGAACCTGAAGATCGGCCCGGACAAGGCGGACACGTACTACAAGGGCACCGAGACGGAGATCGACACGGCGCTGGCCGTCGACACCATCATCACGTTCGAGGTGCTGCTCGAGAACCCGGCCGCCACCACGACCATCACCGCGGCGCGCTTGATCGACCCGATGCCGCCGTACATGGCGGGCTCCGACCTGATGACCGACAGCGGCTTTGGCCTGGTTTTCACGCCCTGGACTGACACCAAGTTCGAATTCGAAGCCGCGGGCGATCGCTTCCAGGCGTTTGTCCGGCCCAATGCGGTGGTCGACGCCGGCGCGACGTTCAACGTCGAGGTCGAGTTCGGCGACGGGTCCAAAAACCTGTACTCGTTCATGATCAACTACGTCTTCCACAACATCCCGCGGCTGGAAAGCTATGCCTCGGGCAGCGCGACGCCGGAGGTCTTTGACGGCGAGCAGCCGATCGCGATCACCGACGGCGAAGACGTGACGCTGGAGTTCCGCCCGCCGCTGGATGAAACCGGCGCGCTGCTGTCGAGCGGGCTCGACTATCAGTTCGAGTTTTTCTACGAAGACGCGAGCGGGGCCCAGATTCAGGACATCGACGTCGCGGTCACCTGGCCGACGCCGCCGGCGGGCATGGACATCCAGAACACGATCTTCCGGGTTGTGGGCAGCGATCTGACGCTCTCGGCGGACGAGACGTTCAGCGTCGTGCTGCCGGCGGAGATGTTCGTGGACAGCGTTACGCATCGCGACGGCACAGTCGTGCCCGTGAGCGGCTACAAGATCGACATCGCGGCGCAGAAGGGCAGCAACGCGGCGATCATGCTGCGTTACGAGAAGTAAGCTCTCCACTCGTTCCGACGCCCGGTCGGTCGCCGCGAGCGCGCAGCGACCGGCCGGGTGCGTTCGTGTGGCTTCGGCTTGCTGCCGGTGGATGTTTCGGCTGTGTGCCGCCGGTTTTCAACCGGTGAGTGTCTTTCCGGGGCTCCGACCCGGCCGTGCAGATACCACTACGAGGACGCCGGGCGGGCAGAATGCCCAAAGGCGTTAACCTAATTCTAGAGGTGCTTGCGCGCGTTTTCTTTGCCGCTGCGGCTCCGCCAGGCGATGTCTTGGCCATGTGGCGCCGGTTTTCAACCGGTGAGTGTCTTCCCGGGTCTCCGACCCGGCCGTGCAGAAACCACTACGAGGACGCCGGGCGGGCAGAATGCCCGCCCCACCCCCGCAGAATGCCCCCCATCCGCGCAGAATGCCCCCCCCCCCGGCCGAATCCCGCTCCACCCCGACCCGCGCACAGACTCAAAGACCCGCCGTCCCCAGCAGCCACTGAACGAGCTCGGCGGAGTTCTGCTGACCGATCGGGAACACGAGCGGATCGAGCGGCGCCTCGCCGAACACCTGGCGTTCCAGCAGGCGGTCATTGGTACACGTCGAATCCATCAGGTCGTTGCAACTGCGCGTGTGCACCAGGCCCAGCAGGTGGCCGATTTCGTGGGCCACGGTGTTGCCGACGGCGTTTGAAATCTCCTCTACGCTCGGATTCACGCTGAACGCCATCTCGTAGGCGCGCGTGAACACGATCGCGTCGTCGCCGCGGTCTTCGTTGCCCGTGTCGATCTGCTGGCTGATCGCGAACGCCCGCCGGCTGTTGCCGCCGAAGTAGATCGTGCTGTGCGGCTCGGTCGGCTCGGCGTGGTCGTCGCTGTTGAGCACGATCAGGTTCACGCCGCCGTACGCTTCCTTGGTCAGTTGCTGGATGCGGGCCTTGATCTGCGGCGTGAACGGAGAAAGCTCGTCGCCGAAGTCGCCGGCGTCGAACGGGGACAGATCGAACTCGCCCACGTTCTGCACGTCGACGTTCTGGCCGCCGTCCCAGTCGAGGAAGACCGTTTGCGTCACAGGGTCGGCCCCGCCGAAGCCGCGAACGATGCTGACGAATACTTCATAATCGCCGCTGGTTCCGCTCTCGGGCAAGGCGGCGATGCCCAGGAAGAACTTGCCCGTGGCGCCGCGAATGACGAAATCGATCTGCGGATTCAGATTGCTGGCGTCGGGCGTGCGGTCGTCGTTGTAGGCGTGCAAGAATTCGCGCGAGTCGAACAGCGCCGCCACCGCGTCGAGGTCGCCGCCGGCGGCCTGCACGTCGACGAACACCAGGTCGCCCACGGCGATTTCGCCGAGGTCGAAGATGTCCACGTCCGTGCCGGATTCGATTGAGCCGCGGAAGCGCAGCTCGTCGTTGTTCTGCGCGATCGGCAGCGCCGTCGCCAGGTCGAAATCGAAGTTCCCGACCGTGTCGAGAAAGGGCGGATCGTCGCTGGCGCCCGCGGGCGGCGGCGTGGGGCAGCCCGCGACGCAGGCGAGCAGCGCCCCGCCCGCCAGACAGCCGGCGGCGCGCAGAGCGCGCGCCGGGAGCATCATCGCGGGGCCGGGGTGGGACTCTTCTCCGAGCATACGTCGAGCTGCAGACACGTGCCGCATGAGTAGCGCATCTCTTCCTGCATGAGTTTGCGAATCAGGGCCCGCGTCGCCGGCTTGGCGACGGCGGCCACCTGCGGCGGCGCCGCGACAACCCCGACCGTCTCCGCCAGCCGCGCCGGAGAGTTCTCGAAGCCCGTCGGGAAGACCGACGACTCGAGCGCGGCGCTGGCGAACCACTGATCCTCGGCCAGTTCCCAGGCCGAGCCGGTGGTGTCCATCACATCATCGGGGTTTCTCGTGTGGTACAGCCCGAGCAGGTGCCCCAATTCGTGACTCGCCACATTGGCGATCATAGTCGCAATTTCCTGCGGGTCCAGCTTCATCGTCGAGTAGAGCGCGAATGCATCGGTGTAGATCACGGCGGTCTGGGTCGGATTCGAGTTGTAGGCGTCGACATTGTCAGCCAGACCCAGCAGGCTGCTGTCGTCCCCGCCGAAGTGAAGCTGCGAGTGCGGCGTCGACGGCGCCGGCCCCTCATCCGACGTGAGGATCGTAACGTTGTATCCGGCGTAGTCGGCCCGCATCTGGGCCACGATCGCGTCCTTTATGGCCTGGGTTTCACCGAGGTACGGGTCGCCTAGACTGGCCGCATTGAACGCCGGGAACGTGATTCCGGCTCGTCCGTGAACGCGCACGCCGATGCCGCCGGCGAAGTTTAGCCAGACCACTTGCGCGGCCGGCGCCGGCACTGGGCGGACGCCCGCACGCCGCGCTGCGAGTGCGAACGAGCCGCCGTTACTGCCGTTTGCTGGGGCGATGCCCACATACAGATGTTCGGTCGCGGCCCGCGCGACGTGGCGAATCTCGGAAGTGGCCGCGATCACGCCGCGGGCGATCAATTCCTGCCGCTCGTCGAACAGCACAACGATGAACGGCGTCGCGGCGTAGGGCGAGCCAGCCCACGTGACCGTCCACTCCTCGCCGGCCGTCGTGGCGCCAAGATCGAACAACTCGTAATCAGACCGACCGGAGAGGGAGCCGCGAAGCACCGGGTCCGCCGGTTGGGCGCTGGGCGCGTCGGCGTCGGGTGCGGCCTGTGGATTACCGGTCAACGGCGGAACGGCGATCAGCTTGTCCAGCGAGTAGAACTCCGGCGCGCAGCCGGCGGCCAAGGCGCAGAACACGCCCGCCGTCGTGATGAATGCTCGGCGCATGCAAGGTCTCCCCCGAGTCGAAGCGGATCGCGCACCCACCCGGCTGCATGGTGCAACCGCGACCGAAACCGGTGGAACGCGCGGCGGGACGCCTGCGCGGACGCAGCCGAACCCGGGCGCGGTCCTCGATCGCTACATGCATCGGAAGCGCGGACCGCAGATACGAGCAGTATTCATTACAGCAGGCGGCGGCGGCCGCTTCACGGCGTCGGTGGGCCGGCGATCACGATCGGGCCGCGGGAGATGAATGCAATTCCGGACGGCGGGGCGGCGGCGCGGAATCCGCGCGGACCGGCGCTTGTCGCGCCGCTTGTGGCAGATTCGGCTGATCACGGCGGACGACGCTTGGAGACCCGATCGGGGCCAGCGAGCGCACTCCGCCTGACTCCGGCCAACCGTCGCTCGCCTGCATGCCGACCGCCAGATTCTCCATCCGATCCGAAGCCGCGCTGCGCCGTCACGCCTCCGCCGTTTCGCCCGGCTCGGTGGGTGTGATGGTCGCCGCTCCTGGCGATTCACTCATCCCGCACTCCTCGTTACGCTTACCGCGCAATGCACACGCTCCCCCCATACCGCCGCATTCTGCTGCTGACCGAGGGGCATCTGGGCGTGTTCAGCTCGAAGACCGCCTCATCGCTGCTGCGCTACCGCGGCGGCGACGTTGCGGCGGTGATCGATTCAGCCTTCGCCGGTCAGTCGGTGCGGCGGCACATTCCCTGGTCGCCCGAGGTTCCGATTCTGCCCTCGATCGACAGCGCCGCCCCCCTGCGGCCCGATGCGCTCTTCATCGGCATCGCCCCCGTGGGAGGCGCGCTGCCGGCGGCAATGCACGCTCATGTAATGGCGGCCCTGCGCGCCGGAATCGACGTGGTCAGCGGTCTGCACACCCGCATTGCCGCCGACTCCGCCTTGTCTGCGGCCGCGAGGGACAGCGGGGCGCGCATCCGCGACGTGCGCGAGCCGCCGACCGGCATGCCCGTCGCCGCCTGCCGTGCCCGAAGCACGCGCTGCCGCCGGGTGCTGACCGTCGGCAGCGACTGCAACGTCGGCAAGATGGTTGCGGCACTCGAATTGACCGCGGCCGCTCGCCGGCGCGGATTGGACGCCCGCTTCGCGGCGACCGGGCAGACCGGCATCATGATCGCCGGCGTGGGCGTGGCGGTCGACGCGGTCGTCTCCGACTTCGCCGCAGGCGCGACCGAAGCGCTGGTGCTGGCCCTCGGCGACTGCGACCTGCTGCTGATCGAAGGCCAGGGCAGCATCGCCCACCCCGGCTATTCCGGCGTCACGCTGTCGCTGCTGCACGGCGCGTGTCCCGACGCGCTGGTGCTCGTTCACCACGTCGGCCGCGAACGCTACAGCCATGAACCGCACACGCCGCTGCCGGCGCTTTCCACACTCCGCGCCGCCTACGAGCAGGCCGCAGCGCTCCTGCATCCCGCGCGGCTGGTCGCCGTAGCACTGAACGGGCACGGCGCAGCGCCGGGCGCGCTGGACGCGGAAGCCGCCCGCATCGAGCGCGAACTCGGCGTCCCCGCAGCGGATGCGACGACAGCGGGTGTTGAGCGGTTGCTGGACGCGATCCTGCACGACGACGGCGCGTAGGCGTTCGGGCCTGTGAGTTACTGGGGTCGGGCGAGCGTTCTGCCCGCCCCTGCGGCTCGCGAACCGCTCGCGAACGCAAGCGAAGCCAGAAAGGTCACAAGCTCTTCGGCCCGCGCCCATCCGCCGGCGGCACTCGTACGCAACGGCGCTTCCGTGAATAAGCCGACCGCCGCCATGAGCGCCAAGCGCTCATGGCGGCGGTAGCTGTTGACTCACTCCGTCATCGCGTCGTCAGGTGGCGCTGCCAGCACCGCCGCGACGCATGCCGATCGGCCTAGCGGATTGCCGCACCTCGCAAGCCCAGCGCGCGGCGCAGCGGCCGCGTCCGCAGCCCCAGCAGCGCTGCGAAGCTGAGCGCCAGCCCGGGCGCGAAGCCCAGGGCGCACACCGGCGCGGGGGTGGACGGTGCGAGATTCGGCCGTTGATCGACCGCGTCGAGGTTGTTCGGAACGCCGTCGTTGTCGCGGTCGGCGTCGCACTCGTCTCCCAAACCGTCCTCGTCGAAGTCGCGCTGATTGGCGTTAGCCGTCTGCGGGCAGTTGTCAGTCGGGATCAGACCGCCGATCGAGTCGGTCACGTCGAGCACGCCGTCGCCGCCCTCCGCGCCGTTGCCGCGGATGCGATACGTGCCGAAGCGGCTCGGACGAGTCACGCCCGGGAACGTCTCGACCGGATCATCGGTGACGCCGCGGTTGAGACCGCCGACGTCGAACCCGTCGGTCAGGCTGCCGTTGTTGCTGAAGTCGACGGAGAAGAGCTGCTCGAGCGTGACCTCATTGAAGCGCAGGAAGTCCGGGATGCCGTCGCCGCCGGAGTCCGGCGCTTCCAGGAACCCGTCGCCGTCCACGTCGAACTCCAGCAGCGTGCGCTGGAAGACGAGCGGATCGCGCAGCTCGGGGCGGTCTTCCAGAATCTCGCGGAACGCCTCGCCCTCCGGGAAATCCGGGAAGCCCCAGTTTTCCGGATTGATCTGCGGCGCCGGATCGGCGCCATCGGCGATGCCGTCGAGGTCGGTGTCGGCCCGCGTCGGATCGGTGCGGATGCCGAAGACCGGCTTGCTGACCGCAAGCGGCAGAATGTTGAACCCTGCATTCGCGCCGCGGGCGGCGATCGCGGTCAGGCCGATGCTCGGGACGCTGCCGTCGTTGTTGGCGGAGCGGGCGAACGTGTTCACCTCGTTCCAGTCGCTGATGCCGTCGCCGTCGGTGTCGGCGCGGGTCGGATCCGTGCGAACGCGGACGACGCTGATGTTGGCGTTCTTGCCGAGCAACACCGCGCCGTCGAACACGGCGCTCGAAGCCGCGCCCGTACCGCGGTAGCGAGTGACGAGGAAGCCTTCGATCTCCTCGCGATCGCTCAGGCCGTCGCCGTCGGTATCCCAGTTGGTCGGACTGGTCTCGCCGGTGTCGAGCGACCCGTTGGCGTTGATGTCTTCGCCCAGATCAAGCTGTCCGTTGCCGTTGGCATCCTCGCCCAGGTCAAGCACGCCGTTGGCGTTAGTATCCTCGCCGTCATCGAGGAAGCCGTTTCCGTTCGCATCTTCGCTGGCGTCCAGAATGCGATCGCCATCGAGGTCTTCGCCGATCGGCGTGCCGACCAGGAACTGCGTCACGCCCTCATCGCGATCCGTCGTCGGATCATCGACCGGGTTGCCGTCGAGGAATCCGTCGCGATCGGTGTCAAGCTCGTTGGGGTTGGTGACGGAAACGTCCGTTCCGCTGGGATTCGGAACGCCGCTCTCGACGGCGTCGGGCAGACCGTCGTCATCCGTGTCGCGATCGTTGTCGAACGAGCGCGTCCGCACCTGCTCGTAAGCCAGCGTCACCTGCCGCGCGGCGTCGGTCAGCGGCGGCTGGTCGGCGCGGTTGATCCGCGCCGCCGTCAGGCGGAACGGAACCAGGCCGATCGCATCGCGCTGCGGATCGCCCGCAGCGGTGCGGGCGACCACGCCGAAGTCCTCGACCTCGCGGGACAGACCGTCGCCGTCGAGATCGGAGTTCGGATCGGTTGAGGAGTTCGGCAGCAAGGTGACGTTGTTGTCCGCATCGGCGTCGGAAACGCCGCTGGCGTTCTCGTCGACCACGCCGCCATCGTCAATCCGCGCTTTGATGCTGAACACGAAGTCGATCAACTCCGGCGACGGACTCGCCGGGGCGGGGATGTTCAGCAGGATGTTGCTGACGACGTGCCCGCCCACACCCTTCGGATTTCCGGCCGGGAAGACGCTCGGCAGATCGCCGGCGGGGCCCGTCAGCTCGACCTCGCCGCCATTTGCCAGCGTGCGGAACACGCGGACGCCGCCGGCCGTAACGAGCAGACGACCAAAGCGACGATCCTGCGGCGCGATCACGACGCGGCCGCCGTTCTCGGTCGGGTCGCCGGAATCTTCGGATACGTAGAACCCGATCTCGAAGTCTTCGACCGGTTCGCTGGTGTTAACGGTGTATTGCACGGTCACCGGGAAGTCGCGCTCCTGCGACGTTCCGGCGAACTGCACCCGCTCCATGACCAGATCGACGCCGTAGATGGACGGCGGCGGGGCGGTCTCGCCCGCGCAGGCGAAGTTACCGCGGAACTGATTGCCGCAGCCGTCTTCGGTGCGCTCGCCGACCTGGTCGAGCGCGTCGATCTGCGCGAGCAGCCGCGGCTGCTGACCGGACAAAACGCCGTTGGCTCGCAGCAACGATGAGATGTCGCCGAGGTCCACGCTATGTGTACCCGGCTGCAGCTTCAACTCGGCCGGACCGAGCGTGCGGATGATCTCGCCGGCGTCGGCCAGGTCGTTGCCGTTGCGGTCGATCGCCAGGTTCATCAGGTACTCAGCCACATCGGCCGGTGACTCGATCGTGTAGTCGATCGCCACCTGGTAGCCCGCGGTGGTGACGGTGCGGAACCCGCTGACGCGCAGATCGACGGTCTGCGTCTGCGTCGCCACGTTGCTGTCGGTCGATTCCAGCAGTTCCGAGACCGTGTCGGAGAAATCGACGATCGCGCGAATCTGATCGCCGTGATTCACCGCGGCGGTGTTCAGCACGCCGCGGACATTCACCGGCGGAGCGTTGTACGTACCCGGCGCGATCTCGCCGACGATGTCGGCCGGCGCGCCGGCAACCCCGGTCAGGAAGCGCCGCACGCTGCCGGCCGAGTCGGTCAGGACCAGGCGGATGACGTAGTCGTTCACGTCCGCCGGAGCGTTCACGGTGTAGGAAACATCAACGTCGGTCGTCGTGGCGTTGATCACCGCCGCGGAGACCGATCCCTTGCTGAGATCGACCAGCACACCGGTGGAAGCGCCGATGTTCGTGCCGGCGCAGTCTGCCGGAGGGTTGACCTGGTCGTCGCACTCGACGACCGCATCGGCGAAGTCGACCTGGGCCAGCACGCGGTCGCCGTCCTTCACCCGCGCGCCGTTGCTCAGTCCATCGAGGAACGCCCGCACGTCGATCGGGCCGAGTTTGTGCGTACCCGGTTGCAGCGACGGCGCCGGCAGCGGCGTGCCGAGCTCTTCCTGCGGCTCGATCAGACCGTTGCCATTGCTGTCGAGTCCGAACTGGATGGTGAACGCCGGGACATTGACGGGGCTGGCGATGGTGTAGTTCACGCTGGCTTGGGTCGCCTCGGCGCTGACCGCGACGACGCTGACGGCCGCGGCGGCCAGATTCACGCGAACCGTGTCCGAAGCGCGGTTGTTGGCCTCGCTGGATTCGCGGATGGCGTCATCGGAGTCGAGACGCGCGACGATCTGGTCGCCGTCGCGAATGCCGATGGCCTCCAGCTCCGGACGGATGTTGCGCACCACGCCGCCGGCGCCGATGTCCACCGCGCCATTGTTCAACGGTGCATCGATCGGCGGACCCAGCTCTTCGCCCGGGGTGACGGCGCCATCGCCGTCTCGATCCAGACCAAGCTGAACGCGGAACGGCGCGAGCGGGGCGGCGGCCTGCACGTCGAAGAGCACCTGGGCGATGCCGCCGTTTTGCAGCAGGACGCCCGCTCCGGCGAACGCGATATTTACCTGCAATTCGCGCCCGCTGGCGTTATCCGTCTCGTCCGTCTCTGTGTTTACGGTGTTGGCGGCGTCCAGCTCGACGCGAATCACGTCGCGGTCCTGAATGTTGCCGGCCAGACCCGGGCGAACGTTGCCGAGATTAACCGTATATGACGTGCCGCCGCGACGGCCGCCGAGACCGCTCCGATCGTCTTCGGCGGTGACGTCGAATGTGCCCAATTCCAGGTCGATGAGGCCATCAGGCGTCGGACCGCGATCCAGACCGAATCGAATCCGGAAGATCGGCACGGTCAGCGCGCCGGTCACCGTGTACGTAGCGCTGAGGTTCGTCGTGCCGGGGTTCACGGCCACGTCTACCGCGTTGATCACCAGGTTGGTGCCGGCCGCAACGCTGAAAGCGCCGGAGAGCGCTTCGGTCAGCCCCGGCGAGGTCGCCAGCAGCCGGTAGCCGCTGCACGCCGTCGCGATGCGCGCGCCCTGACCGCTGAAATCCGCCAGGCCGTCGGTGGCCGTCAGCGGGTTCGAGCCGCTGACCGTGAGCACGCCGGCGCAGGCGTTGTTGTTCGGGTCGATCGCGACGGTCACGGGCACGTTGCCGCCCTGCGGCGCCAGCACGCGATTACCGAAACGATCGAGCACGCCGACCGAGAACGCGATCGGCAGACCCGAATCCTGCAGCGGCGCGGGCTGCGCGGCGAATTCGAGCCGGTTGGGGATGTCGGAGATGAAGTTGACCGTGTCGGCGTCGCCCGGATTGGTGATCTCGACGCTGTTGGCGTCGATCGCGCGCAGGCGAACGCTGTTGGCCAGCGTCGAAACCACGCGGAAGAACGCTTCGCCGTTGGTGTTGGTGGCGACCGGGCCCGCAGGGTCGATCAGGCCGGCGCCGATCAAACCAGTCGCAACCTCAAGCCGTACGTTGCGGGCGTTGACCGGGTTGCCCAGGCCATCCACCAGCCGCACGGTGACGTTCACCGTGTTGACGTTGATGTCGTTGCTGACCGTTTGCGTCGGCGTGCTGACGGTCACCGTCGAGTTCGCGGCGTCGGTCGCTCCGACGCTGAAAAACACGCTGGCCGTGTCGGTGACGACGACGTCCGGGTTCGCGGTCAGATCGGTTGCGGTAAAGACCACCGGCGTGGGCTGTTCGTAAGCGATGTTCGAGCTAACGTCGAAAAGTGCATCGCCGTCGCCCGCGGTGGTGTCGCGAACCGTCGTAATCACCACACCCGGCGGATTTGGCGCGCCGTTGACGGTGGCCGCCAACTGAACCTGATGGCCGTTTACGGGGTTGCCGCTCACGTCGATCAGACGCACCGTGATGCGCGTCGCATCCGTGCCGTTGGCGGCGATCGTCACCGGATCGTTGGGGTTCGTCGCCACCGTGTCGACGCGCGAGTTGGCGGCGCTCACGCCGGCCGTCTCGAAGACGACCGTGGCGAGGTTCTGAATCTGCACGCCATCGGCGGTGGCGCGGAATTGAACCGATCGCGCGCTGCTGGATCGCACCTGGAACACGAACTGACCTTGCGCGTTGGTGGTTCCGGCCGGGTTCACGATTGTGACGCCGCCGGGGACAGGTGCGGTCAGTTGCTCGAGAATCACGCCGACATTCGGCAGCAGCACGCCGCCGACGTCGCGTACGGTCACTGTAATGTTCTCGGTCTCCACGTTGTCGGCAACGGCGACGCCATCGGCCGGCACGAGCGTCGAGAGCTGCGGACTGACGGCCGACGCGACCCAGTTGATGGTCAGACCGTTCTGGTTCTGGCCGTTGTTGCTGATCGTCACGTCCGGGTCGGGGGTCTCGTCGCGACCGCGGAAGACGACGCTCTGCACTTGCGTGGAGCGGACGGTGAAGCGGGCCGTGCCATCGGCGCCGGAGGGCGTCGTGGTCGGTGTGATGGTCAGATTGGGCGGGGCTCCGTCCGTGATCAGTCGCACGGTGTGCCCGGCGATCGGGTTGCTGGTGCCATCGCGAACGGTGACGACGATCAGCGTCGCGTCGCCCGCGGGCGGCGTCCCGGTCGCGCCGGCATCGACTTGAATCGTCGAAGTCGCGGTGCTCGGCGGGCCGACGTTGAACGTCACCACGCCGGTCTGGCTCAGCACGACGTTGTCGGTCGTGTCGGTCGCGCGCAGCGTAACCGCCTGCGCGACGCTCGAGCGGATCGCGAAATCGACGATTCCGGACGCATTCGACTGCCCGGGCGACGGGACGACGGTCACCGCGCCGGCATTGGCCGCCGAGATGACGGTGAGCGTGACAGCGTGGTTGGGAACGTCATTGTTATTCGCGTCTCGCAACGTGACGCGAATCGTCGCGGGGTCGACGTTGTCGGCGGTCGCCGTCGGGTCGGTGACCTGAACGAGCGACTGCGTGGCGCTCGTGCCGCCGACGCCCCAGGTGATCGAAGCCGTGTCGATCAGCGGCACGTCCGGATTCGGGGTCTCGTCGACCGCCTGGAACACGACCGTCCGCGACTGCGGCGAGCGCACCGTGAATACCACCTGTCCCTGGGCATTGGAGGCGCCGGTGGTCGGATTGATCTGCACGCCCGGCGGATTGCCCTGTGCCGTAAGGCGGATCACGTCGCCCTGAATCGGGTTGTTGTTCGCGTCGCGAATCGTGACTGTTACTGGAACATCCGTGCCCGCGGTCACCGTCGTATCGCCCTGCACCGTCGAATTCGCCGCGAGCGGGCTGACCGGCCCGGGCACGAACGTCACCACGCCGCTTTGCGCCACCGTGGTGCCGCTATCGAGATCCCGCGCCTGCAGCGTGACGGCTTGCGCCAGCGTGCTGCGGATTTGGAAAACGATGCGGCCGTCGACATCCGTGTCGCCCGAAGGCGGCGTGATGGTCACGACGCCCGGATTGGTGGCGGATGCGACGTCGAGTTGGACCGTGTTGCCCTGAATAACATTGTTGTTCGAATCGCGGAGCGTCACACGCACCTGGCCAAAGGCGGTTCCGTTCGCGGTCGCGGTCGGAATGAGCACTTCCAGAGTCGAATTCGCGGAGCTGGAGCCGCCGGAGGTGAAGATCACCTGGGCGGTGTCGGTTACGACGACATCCGGATTGGCCGTCTCGTCGGTCGCGACGAGAATCACCGTGCGGGCCTGGGTCGAGCGCACGTCGAAGACGGCGCGGCCCTGCGCGTCGGTTACGGCCGTGTTCGGGGTGATCTGCACGCCCGGCGGATTACCCTGCGCGACCAGCCGCACGGTATTGCCGGCGATCACATTTGAACTGGCGTCACGCAGCGTCACTGTAATCAGCGCCGAGGCGCCGGCGGTGACCGTCGCGTCGCCCTCGACAGTCGACAGCGCGGCGCTCGTCCCGCCGGCCCCGAAGACGATCTGCCCCGTCTGCGTAACTGTCGTGCCGCTGGTCGTGTCGGTGGCTTGCACAGTCACGTTCTGCGCCACCGTTGAACGCACTTCAAAATCGGTGACGCCTGCCGCGTCTGAAACGTCAGTCGGGGGCGTAACCGTCACCGCGGCCGGATTCGCGCACAGCACAGTCAGTTGCACGCTGTTGCCGGGCACCACGTTGCTGTTGGCGTCGCGCAGTGTGACGCGAACCGTGCCGAAATCCGTGCCGTTGCCGATCGCATTGCCGTCCAGCACGGCCAGCGAGGAAGTCGCCGAGTTCGTGCCGGCGGCGGAGTAAGTGACCTGCGCCGTGTCCGTGACCACGACCGCGTCAGTCGTGTCCGTCGCCGTGAACGTCACCGACTGCGCCGCAGTCGAGCGGGCCTGGAACACGACGCGGCCGGCGGCGTCCGAGACGCCCGAAGCCGGGTTGATGGTCACGCCAGCCGCTGCGCCCGGCGAGAGCGTCACCGTGTGGCCGGCGACGGGGTTGTTCAGCGAGTTCCGCAGCGTCACCGTGATCAACTCGGCGTCGACCCCGTCGGCGATCGCCGCGCCGTCCGCGGCGTCGACGGTCGAGTTGCCCCCGGCGGAGTCGTTGTCCGTGAACGTCAGCGCCGCGGTGTCCGCGACGACGACGAAGTTGGTCAGGTCGACGACCTGTACGGTCACGGTCTGAGGTACGGATGACCGCACCGAGAACGCGGCCTGCCCGTTGGCGTCGGTCACGTTGGAGGTCGTCGTAATCGTGACCGCGTTGCGATCCACCGACGCCGAAAGCACGCCAAGCAGTGCGACGTGCGCGGCCATTGGCTGGTTCAGCGCGTTGAGGAACGTGGCCTGCACCGTGGCGCTGTCCGCGCCATCGGCGACGGCCGTGCCGTCGGTGGCCACGAGCGTTGACGTGTTCGAGTCGGTGATATCGGGCGTGAACTCGACGTCGGCAAGCTGATCGATGTCGATTCCGGCCGTCGTATCGGTGGCGATGAAGAACACGGTCTGCACCGCGCTGGAACGCACCGTGAACGTAACCCGTCCGTCTGCATCGGACGTGCCGCTCGCCGGATTGATCGTAACCGCGCCGGGGCTCGTGGCCGCGAGGATCGTCAGGCTGACGTCGTCGCCGACGACCGGCGTGACGCCGTCCACTTCCAGCAGGGTAACCGTGATCGTCTCCGGATCCGCGCCGTTGGCGACCGCCACGCCGTCGGCGGCGATTACGGTCGACGCGCCGGGGTCAGGCTGCGCCAGCGCCGACCCGGCGGCGAGCAGCGCGCCCAGCAGCGCCGCCAGCGCGGGAAATCCCCCGAAGCCCCCGGAGCGCTGCGAGCCCGACCGGCCCGCGAGACGCGCGAATGATCGTGTTTGCGTAGACATCGGCTCTCGATCTCCTGCTCTGAGCGACCCGACACGGCGCACTGCGCCGCTCCCGACGATAAAACAATCCGCAGACCACAAGCGCAAACCCGCGGCCGGACGCCGGGGCGCGATTTCTCGCTAGCGCCATCCATGTACGCGACAAAACCCCGTGAGTCCCTTCAGGCGGGGCCCTTCAAATGCGGTGCGATCCGCGGGTGCAGCAAGCGCCACGCGAAGCCGCCGAGACGGCTTCACGCGAAATGCACCGCCGGCGACCGAGACGCCCGCGCGCCGACTAGCGACGCACGAACCGCCCGCCGCTCCGACCGGCCGATCAGCCGGCGGCTGCCGCGGTTTTCCCGTTGCCCTCGCACCAGCGCAAGTTGAAGCCTGCCCGACGTGTCATCGCGCCGCGAACAACCCGCTCCACGTCGCCCACCGACGTTGCGCGACAGAACAAGCTTCGTAACCCTATTCGCTCGCTCGGTATTACGACCGAACCACCCCCATTAGAACCGTTCCGCCGCGATTTGCCAACGGCAATTCCGCGGCGCGGACCTCGCGCGCGTCAGGACGGCTGGGCGACGGGTTCTCGCGGGTCGCTTCGGCGTGTCGCGCCCGGTCTCGGCGCCGGATCGCGCGGCAATGCCGGCTCCGGCGGTCAGCCAGCAGGCAATCAGCCCGCGAGCACCTGTGCCCCGCGAACCGGCGCGAAGCGCGCCTGGAAGAACCGCAGATACTCCGGCTCATAGATGAACTTGAGGCCGACGATCTTGTCGGCGGCGCGATGCAGCTCGATCACCGACTCCGCCGTCACGTCCATGTGTGCCTGCGTATAGACCCGTCGCGGGATCGTCAGCCGGACCAGCTCCAGCGGCGGGAACAGGTTCCGGCCGGTGGCGCGGTCGCGTCCGGCGGAGACCGCGCCGCGCTCCATGGCGCGCACGCCCGACTCGACATACAGGGCCGCGGCCAGTGCCTGGGCGGGGAATTCCTCCTTCGGGACGTGGGGCAGAAAGCGGCGTGCGTCGAGAAAAATGCCGTGTCCGCCGATCGGCCGAACGATCGGCACGCCCGCTTCGATCAGCTTGCGGCCGAGATACTCGACCTGGCCAATGCGGGCGTGCATGTGGTCCCACGCGACCGACTCTTCGATGCCGATGGCCATCGCCTCGAGATCGCGACCGGCCAGGCCGCCGTAGGTGTGCAGTCCTTCGTACACCACGGCGAGGTTGCGGGCACGATCGGCGAGCGCGCCGTCGTTAACCGCCAGGAACCCGCCGATGTTGACCAGCGCGTCCTTCTTGGCCGACATCGTGCAGCCGTCGGTCAGCGCGCAGGTTTCGCGGAGGAGCTGCCCCAGGGTTTTTTCGGATTCGCCGGGCTCGCGCTGCTGCACGAAGTAGCAGTTTTCGACCGCCCGGGTAGCGTCGAGAAAGATGCGCACGCCGTGTCGGCGGCACAGCTCGGCGGTCTGGCGCATGTTGGCCATGCTGCACGGTTGCCCGCCGGCCATGTTGACGGTGGCCTCGAGCGACAGATACGCGATGCGGCCGGCGCCGACGCGGTCGATTACGCGCTGCAGCTTTTCGAGATCGACGTTGCCCTTGAACGGATGGTCATTGTCGGGCTGATGCGCTTCGTCGATGATCACGTCTTCGAATCGTCCGCCGTTGAGCTCCTGATGCAGCCGGGTGGTCGTGAAGTACATGTTGCCGGGCACGCAGTCGCCTTCGCGGATGCACAGCCGGCTGAGGATGTTCTCCGCGCCGCGGCCCTGATGCGTGGGGATGACGTGGCGGTATCCGTAGTGCTCGCGAACGACGCGCTCCAGCCGGTAGAAATTCTCCGACCCGGCGTAGGCTTCGTCGCCGCGGAGCAGGCCGGCCCATTGCACGTCGCTCATCGCCGACGTGCCGGAATCGGTCAGCAAATCGATGTACACGGCGCGGCTGGGAAGCAGGAAGGTGTTGAATCCGGCCTCGGCGATGGCCTGCTCGCGCTCGGCGCGGGTGGTCATCCAGAGGTGCTCGACCATCTTGATTTTCCAGGGCTCAGCCCAGGAACGGCGCTGACTCATGGGGGATCCTTCGCGCTTCGCGGCGCTGCGGGTTGTGCCGCGAGCAGCGCTGCGTAATCCGGACTGAGGCGCGCGGCCGCCTGAAAATGCTCGCGGGCCAGTTCGCCGCGCCCGTCGGCGGCGAGCAGCCGGCCAAGGTTGAATTGCGCATGCGCGTGGCGCGGCTCGCTGCGGATGGCCGCCCGCAGGTGCTGCTCGGCCGCATCGGACTCGCCGCGCTGCGCCAGCATCAGACCGAGATTGTTGTGTGTGTCGGCGTCTGTGGGGTTTGCAGCCAGCGCGGCGCGATACGCACGAATCGCCTCCTGCGGCCGGCCGGACGCGGCGAGGACTACGCCCAGGTCGTACTGGACGCCCGAATCCAGCGGTCGAAGCGCCGCCGCCAGCCGCAGGTCCGCGGCGGCGCTGCGAAAATCCCCGGTTTCTGCGCGACTGGCGCCCCGCAGCGCGTACAACTTTCCGAGCGTCTCGCCCAGGCGCTGCGGGACGACCAGACCCCAGCGTCGGCACACGTCCAGCCGCGCGATGGCAACGCCGATCGGCCCAGGATCGCCGGGCGTGCGTTCGGACTGCAGCACCATCTGCGCCGCGCGATAGCCGAAGAACTCGTGCCAGCGAATCATCGCCGAGTGGCTCCAGAACGCGGCGAAGGCCGCCCACGCCACGCAGTATGCGACGCCCGCCGCGGTCAATCGTCCCGCGGCGCGAAGCGCGACGCGGCGCAAAAACACGTCCGACCGCCGCAGGCAGCGCCACAGAATCACCGCAGCGTAAGCGACGATCGCGCCGAGGCCGAGCGTCAGCAGAAAGGGGACCACATCGTAGAGTCCGCGGAACGCGAGCAGGACCGCCACGAGCACGGCGCCCAGCAACAGCTCCTCGCTTCGCGAGAAGTCAAACGGCTTACGGATCGGCCGCCAGGCGGATGGCGCCCGCAGCAGCGGCGGAAGCGTCCAGCCGAAACGCACCGCGCCGCTCGGACACGCGCTGACGCACTCGAGATCGCGCAGGCACGCCGCGCTGACCACTGTGCCGAATCGGCGCAGCTCCTCGTGAACCTGGATGTGCGAAGGACACGCGGCGGTACACAACCCGCACTGCGCGCAGTCCCCCGCGGCGACGATTCGCCCCGGCGCGCCGCGGTCGAGCCCGCGAAACACCGCGCCGTAGGGACAGCCGTAGGTGCAGAACGAGCGCGAGCCGAGCACGTAGACGATCGCGAACCCGCAGATGCCGAACGTGAGCAGCGCGATTCCGGGACCGGGCAGATTGCGCCAGAAGTTGGTAGTGGTGAACGAAGCCCAGCCCTCGGCGTCGCTGCGCACGTGAATCGCGGGCGGCGGCCGCCCATCGGCGACGCGGATGAGCTGCGGCCAGACGAACATGTAGCACATCGCCGCCAGCGGCACGAACAGCAGCACTCTCGAGCGCACGGGCCGTGGGCGGACTCCGATCTTCCGCAGCAGGTAGCGGCACAGGTCCTGGAGCGCCAGCATGTGGCAGCCCCACCCGCAGAAGAAGCGCCCGAAAATCAGCGTCGCCGCGCACGCCGCCGCCATGAAAAGGAAACCGGCAGTAATCACGCCCAACTCGAGCGTGTACATGACCTCGTTGAGTTCCAGCGGCGCCAGCGTGCGGCCGGCGATCTTCCAGTGAGCGATGTGCAGGCCCATGAGCACGTACACGCTCGCCAGCAGCGCCGCACGCCGCCGGGCGAAGCGCGACGGCGGCCGGCGCCCGTCGGCAAGACGGGCGATGGGGAGTGTCAGCCGGCGTTTGGAGCGCGCTGCGCGCATGAGTCGGACTCCGGTCCGCACGCGACCCCGCCGCGCGGCGGAGCCGGGAGAACTACGGCCGTTGCAGGGGCGGCGGCGATCAGGGACCGTTCAGGAGTCGCACAAACGGATCGATGTCGAAGAAGTCGACGCGACCGTCGTTGCTCACGTCGGCATAGAGCACGTCGCAAGCCGGATACGCCTGCGCGTAGCCCTCCGGGTCGAACAGCGCCAGCAGGAACGGATCGATGTCGAAGTAGTCGAACGAGCAGTCGCAGTTGACATCGCCCGGCCGGCTCGCCGCAAGAACCAGCGATTGCGAGGTCATGACGATCGGCGCGCCCCGCCCGGTGGCCAGCCAGGCCGCGTAGAGCACCTCGCCCCAGGTGTTCGTACGGTTTGCGTCGCGCAGGTGTTCGATGTACCCGCGCGGCGTGTTCTGGTAGTTGACGTCGACCTCGACCCGCACGGCCTGCGGCGGTGCCGTGAAGCGCACGTCGTCCCAGTATTGGCCATCCGCGTATGCGTAGTCCACGACCGGCGCGCCGCCCGCGGCGAAGGCCGCGTTCGCAAACCCGCGCGGCGGGATGCGGTTGTCTTTCCAGATGGTGTCGGCAAGCGCCATGTGCGTGGTCATCCCGGGCGGCAAGCCGGTGACCTGCGCGGCGGCGGCGCTAAGAGCCACCTGCATCTCGTAGACGCGCGTCGAGTGCTCGTCCAGCGTCGCCGTCTGCGCGTCGTACCCGCCGTACTCCTCGAGCAGCATGCCGGCGGCGTCATAGAACCGTGCGCTGACCCACACACGCCGGCCCTCGATGTGGCCTGTCGGCAGCTTGTGGCCGGTCTGGTTGATGACCCGGGCGCGGACGCTGCGGCAGTCCTGGGCCAGTTCCAGCGACGCGGCTCGCTGCAGCATCGACACCGCCTTGGCGCGGCCGACCGCGATCGCGGGCAGATCGACCTCCGGATCGTCGCGATAGACCTCCGCAATCAGATCGAGCACCTGCGCCGCCGCACCTGCGAAGTCGTGCCGGGCCAGATCCGGCCGCTCCGGACCAAAGAAGCAACCTTGCGCCGCCGCCTTCGGCATGTGGCAGTCCTGGCACGTGCGCATCACGGGGCTGCCGATGCCGCCGAAGCGCCCGCCCATGTCCACGCCGCCGTTCGCGAACGCGCTGAGTTTCCACTCCGTGTACGTTCGCTCGAGCGGAAACTGCTCCCAGGGGTCGCTGCTGGGCGCGGGCGCGTCCAGCGCGTTGTAGCGATACGTCCCATCCGCCTGGCGCGTGGTCTCGACATTGCCCACGTCGTGGCAGGTTCCGCAGAATTCGCCGCTGCGGTGGAACGGCGACTGCGCGAAGCTGTGCGGCGCGGTCGGATCGGCGTACGGCCCGCGGCGCGTGCCGGCGGGGTCGAGCACGAACATCGAATTCCCGTAGAACTGCGGCACGTCGGCCAGCGCCGCCAGGATCATCTGATCTTCCGGCGGGCTGACGCCCGGGCGATACGTCGGATCGACCATGCCGTGACAGAAGTGACAGTCGACGCCGCGAAAATCCTGTGCGCTGAGCGTCGAACCATCCGCCTGATTCGCGTGTCCGGTGACGATCGACTGCGGCACGTGGCAGCGCAGACAGTAGTAGCCGACGTGAGCGGCGTCCTGATTCGCCAGCGCCATCTGGGCATAAAACAGCGGGTCGCGCCCGGCGTTCGCCATGAGACTGCCGGCCCACGTGGCGTAGGGCTCGTTGGTCGCGTCGTAATCGCCGTGGCAGAGACGGCAATTGTCGGGCGCGATCATCGTGGCCGGCGTTACGTCTCCGATCTGCGTGCCGGGCACGTGAAAGTCCTGGAGCGTGGTCGGCACCTGCGCCGCGGCGAGCGACGCGAGCCGCAGCGCGGCGAGCAGGCACGCGGCGCCGGCGAGAATGCGAGTGCGATGCATGAGGCGAGCCTCCTGTGAGCGGGGGATGACTGAATCGCGGATCGAGTCGACCGGCACGGCGGATCGCCGCCGAACGGCCGTGCGCGGCGGCGGCGGCTAATCCGTCGTCGCGCCACTATTATCGATCTTTGTATCCAGATATTGATTATTACGAACGGCGGCCACCGGGTCAAGCTCCGCCGACAGGCCGTCGGGCGGCGCAGTCCGGATTCGTGCAGCCCCCTGGCCCCGCCGATGTCTCGATCGCCGGATCAAGTCCCGGCGGCGAGTGGAACCGTGTCCGCACCTTGATCATCATCGCCCGCTTCAGCACGAACTTACCGCTGTGAGCGGCTACGGTCGAGAACGCCACGTTCCCGAGCTAACTTCGAACACAGCAAGCGTCTTACCATCTATCTCACGGATTCGCACTTGCAGGCCGTGCGCACGGACCGCCCAAGTCCGAGTCTTAAGCGACTCGAGGAGCGCGGGAATCCCACCAGCGGGGATTGCATCCGTGCGTTCCCATTTCCGCGACTCTCCGTCGCCGTTGAAGCGAAAGCCGTCCGCCTTCAGAAGGTCTTTTACCGCAACGGTTGGACTCGCCCCGAGACCGGGCTGGCTCGCGACCTCGATAATCCAACGATCAGCGGCTGCGGACACAAACGGAAATTCTTCCCAGCCGGCTTGGGTACACTTTTGCTGCACGACCTGGAGAAACGGGGAGATGCGTTGTCCGTCCGTGATCAGAATCAGCCTGCGCTTGGCTCTCGAGCACGCGACGTAGAACAATCGCCGTTCTTCAGCGAGCAGCTTCCCGGGTTCGTCGCCGAGCACGCGCGCGAAGACCCAGTCTGGATGGATCAGAGGAAAACTCCGTTCAACAGCATCGAGGATAATGATGGTGTCGGCTTCGAGCCCCTTGAACTTGTGCGCGGTTGAAATTCGCACACGAGCCTGTTTCTCGGCCGGAAACCCACTCAACCACTCTTTCCGAAGGCGCTCAAGATCGTCGCCAGAACGCGATCTGGTTTGCGATGACAGCCGGTTCTGTCGCGCCAGCAACCCGACCGAATCGCCTTCCTGCAACACGTTGGCAAGCACTCGACGGATTGCCGGCGTGAACGACTCGCCGGGGAAGAGCTCGTGCTCCCGGAGACTGGGGCGGAAAGTCGCAAGATCGAGAAGCTGGACAACCCCTGTCGCTGCTGAAGCCGCCCTGGCATGAACGCCGCAGCCCTGCATGATGGCGTTTCCCAATTCGACGACCTGAGGCGCAGACCGGTGGTTCGTCGCGATTGAGCCGCGGCGGCTTGGTGACACGTGCAATTCAAAGTCGTCGAAGAACCGCAGATCTGACCCAGCAAAGCCGTTGATGGCCTGCCAGTCATCACCCACGGCGAACACCTGGACGTGTTCGTTGTGCCGAAGTACGGCCTTGAGCAGGCGCATGAAGAGCGGCGAGAAGTCCTGGTACTCGTCGATCATCACGAACCGGATCGCGCGGAGGTCGCCGCGTCCAGACTTCCGGTCGAAAGCGGTGCTCCCACCGTCGACCTTGGCGGCGGCCCGTTCGAGCAAACCATCGAAATCCTCGGCACCGCTCTCTGCGAGCCGCTTCAGGTAGTTCGCGAACAGCCCAGGGGCTAGCTCTAGAAAGCGCTCCTCGGCATCATGAAGTGCCTGGTGCCGCTCTATTCGACTTCTGAGGTCGTCAACGGAAAGCTCCGCCTTGCGACAACGACCCACGAAGCCGCGTGCCAGCGATGCGAACCGCGTTATGTTCCGCTCGCGGATTCGTGCCCAGAGTTGGTCCTCAGTTAGACGCTTGAGGGGTATGCCGACGTGAGTCAGATGCGACCCCAGGGACGCGGCGACGCCCATCCCGGCCTCGCCGATATCCGCAGGAGTAAGTTCAACGAATTGCCAGTCTCGTTGATTCGCCCAATACTTCCGCTTGTCCCGCACCCCCTTGTCGTACTCGGGGTCGCCCGACAACCCGAAATACTCCACGACGACGCCGTGTTTCCCATGCGGAATCGTGAAATCAGGTCGGTAGTTCCGGCTGTTCCACCAGTGATTGCGTTCGTATTGGTATTCGATGTCGTGCTCAAACAGGAAGTTCGCGATCGCCTTTTCGCCGAATGACTTGACGTACTCGCCTCTGAGCGTTTCGTTCGCGAGGCTCCTGCGAAACGCAAGGCCATCTTGGGGAGATAGCGTCAGCCCTCGGCTTGCCAACATCTCCCAGTCTGCTCGAAAGTGACTCATCATCAGTTGTCGCACGAGTGTTTCAGTTGCAGGCACGCGTAACAACTCGTCAATCACGCGCTGAAGTTCACGGCTCTGAGCCTGCTCGCCGGCCGAAGGCGCATCGTACAGGAGTTCTTCCTCTGGGTGGACGATTCCATACGCAAGGGCGTGAAATGTCATGACGTGCGGAACGTGGCAGCCGAGCTTGCATAAGCGATCCTGCATTTCTTTCGCAGCGGAACGATTGAAAGCGAGGAGCAGCACCTCGCTCGGCGCAACGCGACAGTGCTTGATGAGAAATGCGGTTCGGTTGACCAACGCGCGCGTCTTCCCACTCCCAGCTCGGGCGGTAATGAGCGTATGCTCGTGCACAGATGCGATTGCCGCCGATTGCTCGTCATCCGGCACCAACTCGCGCGGAAGTGCCCGGGCGGCCCAATCCCGGACGAACTCTGCCCGCGTACGAGTGAACAAGCCGGGTCCGACGTCGCCGGCGGTCATTGTCCAGAACGCAGAATCGGCACCCAGGAAGTCGGCCTGAAGCCTCTCCCGCAAGGTCGCGACAGCAACTGCTTCCGCGCGAGTCTGCGCACGTTCCCATCGCTTCCTTGCATCAACCACACGCTCGTGAATCTCCGCGTCGTACTTTGTTTGTCCAAGCAGCGCGCGCAGCTCGAACAGCGGCTTGGCTATGACGTCATCGACGTGCTCCGGTTTGAATCCGTCGGCCTCAAGGCCGTGCAGCACTCGCGGCGTGCAATATGGCGCCAGGGCTTCGAGCAGCAAGTTGATTTCTTCACGACGCTCCATACAGCAAGGGCTCCTCGCCTCTCAGAATACGTACTACGCCCGCCGACTGCCCGCAGAATCTGTCGCCGAACCGGCCCATTCTACAGCCCAACGCTGTGATGCCCGCCCGAGAATCCACCAAGGCGAGCGGCGGCGACGAACTGTCCGTTCAACTCATGGCAAATCGGCGAATTGCCGAAGCGCCGCGACGGACTCCGCCAACGACTGGCGACTGAGCGATTCCGGATGTTCCTCGACGGATTTCCGTGGGTTATTCAAGCTGCCCCGATGGCGCTTCACCGCAGTGCACGCCGGGCCCGGGGCGAGGTCAATGCGCTGCCGGACGAAGTCGTCCGGGAGCTCGGCCTCGATTCCGTATCGCGCCAACATGTCCGCCGGAAAGTCCACGAGATTCGCCGGGACGATTGCGTCTGCCGCAACACTAATCGCCGCCGCGAGAACGTGCCGGTCATCCGGATCAGGCAGGGAGCGGCTTGGGACGAGTTTGATAAACCTGTCGACGACGCAGTCGATAACGGCGGCATTCATCTGATCGCGCGTCCGCTCCACGCGTTCGCGGGTCAGGTCGGGGCGCCGCGTACGCTGCTGCGCGAACTGGCCCGGATCAAGAGCAGCGACGTGCTGCTGCCGACCGCGACCACCGACGCTGGGCCCGGCAACACCGTTCGCATCCGCCGCGTGACCACCCCGGACAAGGCCCAGAAGGTGCTGCTCAAACGGCTCGGCCTGCGTCTGCCGCAGCACCTGCGGTATCTCGAGGAGGCTGCCCAAATGTAGTGGAAACTTCTACGCGAAACCGGCCCTGGCGCCCCCGCCAAGGCCGATTCTGGATCACAACTGTTCAACTTGGGCGAGTGGAACCATGTCCGCACCTTGATCATCATCGCCCGCTTCAGGACGAGTTCACCGCTGTAAGCCGATCAGGCGACAAGGTGGAGCAGCCGCTCGATCGCGTAGCACCATCGGCTGGCGGCGAAAGCGTCGCCGGCCGAGCGATCTCGCTTGACGAGCCGGCATGCCAGACATCGCGTGACCCGCGGAGGGCAGCGCCAGCCGGCCATTATCGCAATTCGGCAGTATTCATCCGTCTCATCAGGCTCGACTTCGAGGCGTGCGCCGCCCGCAGCTCGCGCAGTCGCGCGACAAACAGGTCGCTCCTTTTCACGAGCGCGGCGGCGTCCCGCAGGTCGACCAGCAAGGCCACCGCCTGCTCGTAGCCCTTCGGCGTACGGGACGCGATCAGCGACTCCACTTCGCTCCATGCAGCGGGCTCGCGAGCGGCAACCTGCGTGAGATGCGCGCGCCGCGCCCGGGCCTGCTCGTCCGCAACGCGCGCCCGCTCACGCGCGGCGGCTTCGCCGGCACGCTTCTGCGCAATCGCCACCCGGCGGCGCCACTCTCTCGCCAGCTCCCCTGCCGTCCGGCCATCCGGCGGCGGTCGGTGCGGCGCGTTGCCGGGCTCGGCCGCATCCCGCGGCCGCCGCTGGCGCAGCCGTTTTCGCAGGCTCCTCCGCGTCGCATCATCGTCGTGCGTGATGAACTGCAGGAGCAGCTCATCCTTCTCGGTCGCCGCCAGACCGGCGAGCAGTTCCCGCCACTCGCCCTCTGACGCGTTCGTTGTGGTCAGCGGCGGGCTCCGTTCGGCCGCCACCGCCAGCAACTCGCGATCGACGTGCAGGAAATCGACCAGCGCTTCGCACGGCGCGCTCAGTGCACCCAGACCCGGCGGCACCGGCGGTTCGCGCACGTCGTCGTCGAGCACGTCAAACTGAACGTTCAGCAGCCAGGCCAGGTAGAGGCTGCGCCGGTCGCCGTCGCGCAAGTCGGCCCGGAGCGCTGCGAGGGACGCCATCCAGCCCGAGCCGTCTTCCGCGTCGTCGTCGCAATCGTCGTCGCCATCAGCCCATTCGCCCGGTTCCCCTTCCAGCGAGAAATCCACCACGATGCCATTCGAATACGGGGATAAAGCGACGCCGAAATCGCCGTGATACGCCTGCATCGCGCGTTGTTCCCGTGCATCGGCTGGAATCTTCAACATCAGGCGGCGGATGCCAAAGTTGCTTGTGTACACGTGCGCGTCGAAGCAGCGTTGCAGCAGTTCGAGGGGGTCGCCCTTGAAGTCGCCCCAGTGATACGTGTTGGTCAGGCTGGTCGCCGTGATCTGGGCGCGCGAGGTGATGCCGCGCAGCCAGCGAATGTCCGCGGCGGAGAGCGGCCGGTCGATCGCCCGAAACTCGTAGTACTGATACTCGCTCATCCCGCTTCACCAACCACCCTTGAGCCAGGCGCGGTAGGCCTCGATCCACTCGCTGCCCGCAGGAGCCGGCGACGGCAGCGGCAGATCGAGGATCGGGATGCGCTGCCGTGTCCTTCCGCGGCGGCACACGGCCACAATGCTCTCGTCGTCCCGCATGTCGACCGCGATGATTTCAACCTCCGCGTTCAGGACGGTCGTGGTGAATGGCATCTCCAGGTGCTCGTCGATCATCGTGAGCAAACCGGTTTTGGCCTCCGAATCGTTGTAGCAGTCCACCGTGGCTTGTTCGATCAACTCGGTAAGACGTCTCTTCGGAGTCGGCCAAGCGGCCTTCTTCAAAGGTGGTTTTCGAGGCATGCGTTCCTCGCCCGACGCGATCAATCGAGTCCGACGGCTCTCCAGTCGGCCGCCTCAAGCATCCCGCTGCGGGAGGGCAGCCTTCGCGGCGTGAGCGTACCGCGAACGTCGTGAGAAGCGGAAGCGGACCTGTCGATCTTGGCACTCCACGGGTCGGGCCTGATGCGCGGGCGCACGGCCGTTCGAAAAACGGCCGCTTCAAACCGCATTTGCTGGCTGCCAGACGGGTTTGCGATACCATGACAAGTGGCGGACGCCCGAAGAGTGCTCGGCGGCGGCGCCTTCAAGCAGCATAACCGCCGCTTGCACAATGGGTTGCGCCCGTAGCTCAGCAGGATAGAGCAGCGGTTTCCTAAACCGCAGGTCGGAGGTTCGAATCCTCTCGGGCGCGTTGGTGTTCCCGGCCGCAGCACTCCCCCGGCGGCTGATCGCGACTCGCTGGTCTCTGGCGCGGATGTGCTGCGAAACACTGCTGAAGCCGAGTTAAGTCCGGCTGAAGCCGGCTACTGAGCAGCGCGAACGGGAATGCTGAGGCGGCGGTCGCAAACCACCAGCTCAAGCTGGTGGCAAACACCGGTCGGCTGAAGCCGACCTCAAAGCGGCAGCCGACCCCAAAGCTGTAGCCGACCCTGAGGCTGCAGCCGAGCCTAAGGCTGCAGCCGAGCCTGAGCCATCACCGCGCCGGTTCGCGCCGCGCGGCGCTGAAGCCGACCTCAAGGTTCACGCCGACCCAACGTTCACGCCGACCCACGGTTCAAGCCGACTCAACGATCAAGCCGACTCAACGTTCAAGCCGCCCCACGGTTCAAGCCGGCCTCAAGGTTCACGCCAAACTCGCGCGTGACGCCAACCCCGAGAAGCGTCCGGCCCCGCGTCGACCGCCAGCTTGGCCCGTCGCCCGCCGGCCGCGCGCGTCGACGCCGGCGACCCGGACCACCCATAATGCCCCCATGCACGTGTGTCACATCATCACGCGCCTGATCGTCGGCGGCGCACAGGAGAACACGGTCCTGACCTGCGAGGGATTGTGGCAGCGCGGGCATCGCGTCACGCTGATCGCCGGGCCGACGCGCGGCGCCGAAGGCAGCCTGCTGCCGCGCGTGCGGGCCGGGGGGTATGACTACGTCGAGATTCCAGAGCTGATCCGCGCGGTGAATCCCTGGTACGACGTGCGGGCGCAGCGCTACCTCACCGCGGAACTGCAGCGGCTGCGGCCGGATGTGGTTCACACGCATAGCAGCAAGGCCGGCATCCTCGGCCGCAACGCCGCGTTCGACGCCCGCCTGCCGCTGATCGTTCACACGATCCACGGCATGAGCTTCAACCGCACGCAGCCGTGGTACATCCGCCGGCTGTACGCCTGGCTGGAGCGGCGCGCCGCGCGGCGCTGCCACGCGATCGTCACGGTCGCCGACGCGATGATCGCGCAGACCGTCGCTGCGGGCGTGTGCCGCCGCGAGAAGCTGCACACCGTCTACTCGGGCATGGAGACCGAGCAGTTCGACCCGCAGCGCTACGATCGCGCCGCCGTCCGGCGCGGCTGGGGCCTGGGCGATGACGAAATCGTCGTCGGCAGCGTCGCCCGGCTGTTCCGCAATAAGGGCTACGAGCAACTGCTCGACGTGATGAGCGCCGCGGCGGCTCGCGAGTCGCGGCTGCGCTTCGTGTGGGTGGGCGACGGCGCCCAGCGGCCGCTGTACGAATCGGAGCTGCGCCGCCGCGGGTTGCATGGGCGAACGGTGCTGACCGGGCTGATGCCGCCGGAGCGCATCGGCGAGATGCTGGCGGGTTTTGACATTCTGGCGCACACGTCGCAGTGGGAGGGCCTGCCGCGCGTGGTGGTGCAGGCGCTGCTGATGCGGGTTCCGGTGGTTGCGTTCGCGATCGACGGTACGCCGGAGGTGGTGCTCGACGGACAGACCGGTCGCCTGGCGCAGCTCAACGACGGCCGAGGGTTTGTGGATGCGCTGCTCGGTCTGGCGGCCGACGCCGAGCAGCGGGCGCGAGTGGGCGCGGCGGGTCGGGAACGCTGTCTCGAATCGTTCGACTGGCGCGTGATGGTGGATCACTTGGAGGCGTTGTACGTTCGCCTGCTCGGCGCCGGATCGCGGAGGCAGTAGCCGGCGGCCGGTTTTCGGGGGCGGAGGGCATCCGAGCCTGTGAACCTTTGGGGGGGGTGGGCATTCTGCCCGCCCGAGCCTGTGAATTTTTGGGGTGGGGTGGGCATTCTGCCCGCCCGAGCCTGTGAATTTTTGGGGTGGGGTGGGCATTCTGCCCGCCCACGCGGCTCGCGAACCGTTCACGAGAGTGAGTGAAGCCAAGAAGTTCACAAACACTCCGGCCCATGCCGGCAGGGAAACACTCAAACGGGCGGGCAGAATGCCCACCCCACCCTGGGAAATTCTCAAACGGGCGGGCAGAATGCGCACCCCACCCTGAAAAACGCGGCCGCTCTCGAGACGCATTCGGGGCGCCAGCGCCGAGCCAGTGCAAATTGGCGCGGCAGGGCGGCGCGGGCTATGATCCGCGCTCGCGGGTTGGGCTGCCTTCGGCGGAAATCAGGTCGACACCGGATCGCTGCACGGCGCACAGCATTGCAGGAACGGCCGCGCGTCCGGCGGCGCAAGAAGCGCAAGTGGGCAGGGTCTGGGGAAACAGTGATGACGGTTGCGGCGACATAAACAACTGAGATACTCATGCGGCCAGGATCGGGAGGACGGTGGATGCGGACGAACCAGCAGCGGTTGCGGTGGTGGTCGATCGGCGTCGGCGGGATTGCGGTGTTTCTGGGCGCCGCGTTGGTTGCGAGCGCCCAGCAGAAAGCCGCAGGCGGCTACCAGTCGCCGTTCGGAAAGCAGACGCGCATGCTGATCGATGCGCTCTCGATTAACACCCTGATGACGACCGGCCCGGCCCAGGACTGGAAGGCGGCCGCCAACCCCGAGCGAACCCGCGGTTTCGAGAAGCTCTACTCGAGCGTCGCGCCGTGCGTCGTAGCGGTGCGCACCCGCGTCGGACACGGCACCGGCTTTTTCGTGTCGGCGGACGGCTACATCATTACCAACAACCACGTGATCGACGACGGCGCCGGCCTGGACGCCGCCGCGCAGGGCTCGATCGTCGAAATCTACACCGGCGCGCTGGCGTCCGGCACGATGGAGCTGAAGGCCGATCCGCTCATCGCTTTCATCTGCGCCGCCGATCCGGTGCGCGACCTGGCGCTTCTGAAACTGCGCGAGCTGCCGCCCGGCGTCGCGCAGATGCCGTTTCTGAAACTCTCCGAGACCGAGCCGACGCCCGGGCAAACCTGCGCCATCATCGGCAATCCGTCGAGCGGCATGCTGTGGACGTTTCGCTCGGGCGAGGTGGCCGCGTCCGGTCGCAGCCCGAATGACATGCTGAACGTGGTGATGCAGAAGCTCTTCGCCCCCGGCGACGAGCGCGCCGCCATCGAGCGTGCGCTGGCGGACGCCGAAAGCTGCCGCATCATCCTGTCGAGCTGCCAGGCGACCCACGGCGACTCCGGCGGTCCGGTCGTGAACGAACAGGGCGAGGTGATCGCCGTTACGTTCGCCGGCCCCAGCGACGCGACCGACGACAAGTTCACCTATCACGTGCATCTTGCGGAGTTGAAGGCGTTTCTGAGCGGCGCCTCGCGCACGCCCATCGTGCTGCTGCCCGATCCCTACCGGGTCGCGCCGCGGATCGAGCTGCGCGACCCGCTCGGCGACGGCCGCGCGACCGTGCTCGTCGCCGGGACGACCGAACCGGCGCAGTGGCTGCTCGACCTGGACGCCGACACGCCGGAGGCGGCGCTGACCGGCGACGATCTGCGGCCGCTCGTGCGGCAGCGACGGTTCGAGTTCGAGTTCGCCTTCCACGCCGGCCCCGCGGCCCGCTACGGCTTCTACGACAGCGACAACGACGGCGCGCTCGACATCGTGCTGATCGCGTATGCGAAGGAGCCGGGGGCGAACATCGCCTATCGCCGCGACGCCGAGGGCCGGTGGTCTGTCGAGTACAACACCGGCGAACCGCTGATCAACCCGGACCTGATGAAGGACAAAATGCTCGCCAAGCGCATGGCGCTGCTCGGCGAGAAACTGTAGGGGGCTTCGAGTCGGCGGGCGGCGCGGGCACCCTGCCCGCACGCTCCGAGGTTCCGAGGCTTGGACGGGCGGGCTGCCCGCTGCCCCGTGAGAATCGCAACCGCTGGCGAGGTGTACCGCGCGCCTGCGGTCGGCGGCCCAACTTGCTTTTGCGGACCATCCGGTCAAACATACGGATGGCCCCCAGCCCCGGCGGCGGCCTGACGGCGCATCCCGCGGAGATTCGCCGCAGAGCCCGGACGCCCCTGAATTTCGCGAGGTTGCTGCATGGCCCGGCGTCGCAAAAAGCTCGGTGAGATTCTGGTCGGCTGGAACGTGCTCGCCCCCAACGCGCTGACGGACGCGCTGGCCTACGCACATCAGAACCGCAAGCGGATCGGCGAAGCGCTGGTCGAGCTGGAGCTGGCAGGGGAGGAGGACGTCACCAAAGCGCTGGCGACGCAGTTCGACCTGGAGTACGTCGATCTCGACAAGAACGTCAACGTCCCCAAGGCGCTCGACCTGGTGCCCGAGAGCATCGTGCGGAACGACAAGGTTCTGCCCATGAAAGAGGAGGGCGGCCGCCTGACTGTGGTCGTGGCCGACCCGCTCGACCTGGAGCTGCTCGACAAGCTGCGGTTCATGCTGGGCAAGGAGATCGACTGCGCGCTGGCCCCGCTCAGCAAGATCCAGCGCTTCATCGACACATTTCTGAAGGACAGCACCACCAGCGTCGATCAGGCCATCACCGAACTGGACCGCGACAAGGACATCGCCGCCCGCGAGGAGGCCGACCGCAAAGCGCTCGAAGCCGAAGGCGAAGACGCACCGGTCGTGAAGCTGATCAACCTGATCATCACCGAGGCCGTGCGGATGCGGGCCTCCGACATCCACGTCGAGCCGATGGCCGACCGCGTCCGCGTCCGCTACCGCATCGACGGCGTGTGCGTCGTGCGCGACAACATCCCCAAAGGCATGCAGGGTTCGGTCCTGGCCCGTTTGAAGATCATGTCGGGCATCGACATCGCCGAGAAGCGGCTGCCGCAGGACGGCCGCATCAAGATGAAGATCGGCGCGGCCTTCATCGACTTCCGCGTCAGCGCGCTGCCCGCCTACCACGGCGAGAGCATGGTGCTGCGTATCCTGCGGCCCGACTCGGCCAAGATGGGCATCACCAGCCTGGGCTTCGAGCAGGACGACTACGAGCGTTTCCAGAAGATCATCCGCCAGCCCAACGGCATTTTTCTGGTCACCGGACCGACCGGCTCGGGCAAGACCACCACGCTCTACGGCGCGCTGCAGGAGCTCAACCGGCCGGACCGCAAGATCATCACCGCCGAGGATCCGGTCGAATACAACTTTGCCGGCATGAACCAATGCCAGGTGCGCGACGACATCGGGCTGACGTTTCCGCGCATCCTGCGCGCCATGCTGCGCCAGGCCCCCAATATCATCCTGGTCGGCGAAATTCGCGACCGCGAGGTGGGCGACGTCGCCATTCAGGCGGCCCTGACCGGCCACCTGGTCTTCAGCACGCTGCACACCAACGACGCCCCCAGCGCCATCACGCGCCTGATCGACATGGGCATCAAGCCGTTCCTGGTGGCCAGCTCGATCCAGGCCGTCATGGCGCAGCGGCTGGCGCGCGTCATCTGCCAGGAGTGCAAGGAAATCGACCCCAACCCGGACCGCTTCACGCTGAAGCTGCTGGGCATCACCGACGCCGACCTCGAGGGTCATCACATCTACCGCGGCCGGGGCTGCAATCGGTGCAGCAACATCGGCTACCGCGGCCGGCAGGGGCTCTTCGAGATGATGGAGATGAACGCCGAACTGCGCGAGCTGGCCTTCAACCGCGCCCCGACCTCGCACGTGCGCAAGGCGGCGCGGGCCACGGGCATGCGCTCGCTGCTCGAGGACGGCAAGCGCAAGATTCTCCGCGGCGTCACCACGCCCGACGAAGTCGTCCGCATCACGCAGCTCGAAGGCGTGATGACCAGCGACTGACCGGGCCGCGCCGCTGTGAGCTCGACCCCTCGCGGGTGCGGTCGCGCGCGTGGGCGCGAGGCTGCCCGGCGGTGCAGCCGGGGCTATAATGAGTTTGAGCGTAGGGGATCTGCCCGCGATCACGCGGCGTCGAGAGGATAATCGTGGCCACCGTTCACATTGACCGCCTGCTCGAAACCTGCATCCGCAACGGCGCGTCGGACATTCACCTGCACGTCGGGCGTCCGCCGGTGCTGCGCATGGATGGACGCCTGCGCAGCCTCGAAACCAAGGTGCTGGAACCCGACGACACGATGGCGCTGATGAAGTCGGTCACGCCGGAGCGCAATCAGCAGGAGTTTCAGGAGGAAGGCGGCACGGACTTCGGCTTCGCGTTCGGCGACAAGGGCCGCTTCCGCGTGTCGGTGTTTCGCGCCAAGGGCAATGTCTCGATC
This sequence comes from uncultured Planctomycetales bacterium, assembly GCA_964631045.1. Taxonomy (GTDB): domain Bacteria; phylum Planctomycetota; class Phycisphaerae; order UBA1845; family Fen-1342; genus CAZVWB01. The sequence goes on along the minus strand of CAZVWB010000001.1, from coordinate 227,992 downwards.
GTGCTGCGTCTGATCCCGTCGCGAATCCTGACGTTCGACGAAATCGGCCTTCCGGGCGTGATCAAGGCCCTCTGCCGCCGGCCGCGCGGCCTCTTCCTGGTGACCGGACCGACCGGCTCGGGGAAGACGACCACGCTCGCGACGATGCTGAACTACATCAACGAGAATTTCGACCGCCACATCGTCTCGATCGAGGACCCGATCGAGTACTACCACCCGCACAAGAAGAGCGTTTTCAGCCAGCGCGAGGTGGGGGTCGACGTGCCCAGCTTCGCCGAGGCGCTGCGCCGCGCCCTGCGACAGGATCCGGACGTGGTGCTCGTCGGCGAGATGCGCGACCTCGAAACGATGGAGTCCGCGATTCGCGCGGCCGAGACCGGCCACCTGGTTTTCGCGACGCTGCACACGACCGGCGCGCAGGGCACGATCAACCGCATCATCGACGCCTTCCCGGTCGCGCAGCAGGAGCAGATCCGCGTGCAGCTCAGCACGACGTTGATCGCGGTGTTGTCGCAGGCGCTGCTGCCCAAGCTCGGCACGAGCGGCCGCGTCGCCGCGTACGAGTTCCTGATGATCACGCCGGCCATCAGCAACCTCATCCGCGAGAACAAGACCTACCGCATCGACTCCAGCATCCAGACCGGCAAGAAGTTCGGCATGCAACTGCTCGACGACCACCTCTGGAAGCTCTACGACGACGGCACCTGCCCCGGCGACGAATGCCTCGAGAAAGCCCGCTTTCCCGGCGACTTCCAGGCCCGCATGGACGCCAAGGCTCGCGGCCAGGCCGGCGCCGGCGGCCTGATGGCCAAGGCCGATCAGCTTTCCGAAGACATGGAGAAGGAGCAGGAGAAGGACAAGGACAACCGCAAGTAGCGACGACCCCCCGCATCACGCGATCAAGTCGCGCGGAAATCGTCTTGGGCTCTGCAACGGCTCGCCGCGGCATGGGTGGCGCGGGCATTCTGCCCGCGCAGAGCCAAAGCGCGGGGTAGTGCGGGAGCCCCGGCCGGCTGCAGGTTTGAGCACTACTCCGCAAAGCGGATCACGAAGCGCTCCAGTTCCGTGTCGCGGTAGATCGGCAGCCCCGCATACTTCTCCAGCTCCGCTGCGCTGCGCGGCAGATGGATGCTGACGCCGCACACCCCCGCTTTGCCCGCTCCGAAGTGCTCGCGCACCAGTGTTTCGCGCACCCACGCGCTGAGCGTGTCGCAGGCCGCGTCGAACGGAGCGTCATGCCACGCCTTGCTTGCGGCCCGCAGCGTCTGAATCAGGTCGTAGTTCCGCTCGCGCATGACGTCGAAGCACGCCCGCGGCCTTCGCAGCGACCCGACGCTCGGCGCGCTGGCGGCGGCCCGCGTCTGCGGCATGGCCGCCAGCACCGGCGCGATCGCCGCCGGCAGACCGTGCAGCGCCGCGCCGTCGATAAGCACGTACGTGCGGTAGTGCTCGTCGGCCGCCGCGATTTCACGGGCGATCCGCAGCCCGTCCGCCTCGGCGCTGCGCCCGGCGAACGCGACGACGTGCTCGTAATACGTGTTGCAGGCGCCGACGTTAAACTGACTCGCCAGGATGTGCGGTGCGACGCCGCGAAAGTTGTACAGGTTCTCAAGCGAGCCGCGCCCGCACTGCTGCAGGAACAACAACTCCACGCGGCTCTCGCCCAGTCCCTCCGCCCAGCGCCGTAACACGTCCGACGTAGCCGAAGCGCTCATCGCGCCGCGCCCGCGCTGGGCATCCCCCCCGCGGTGCTCGTCGAAGCACATCTCATCGAGCCGACCGCCGTGATCCAGGAACACCACCACATAGCGCCGCGCGGCGGCGACGGCGTGCGACCAGTCCAGATATGCGGCGAGGACCGCAGGATCGGTGATGTCGTCGGTCTCCAATGCGGCCGCGATCGTGCCGCCGTCGCGCGTATGGCGAATCTGGCGCAGCCCGCCGTCGCCCGGACGATCCGAGAGAATCGTGACCGCCACGTCGCTCTCGCCGACGCCTGCGGCGAGCGCGGCGGTGATCGGTTCGGTGCAGTGGTCGAGATTATTGTCGTAGCTCATGACGTAGATGAAGGTCCACGCGCGGGGAACGGCGGGGTGGGGCTGGGAGGCGGCGGGTCGCGGCGGCGCGGGCCGATCATCCGCGTCGCTGCGGGCAGCGCCAAAGGACTGTGACGCGAGTGCCAGCACCCCGACCCAGACGCGCGCACCGCTTCGCATGTTCACTCCCTGCGGCCCCGACCCCGCGCACGATTACCCGCGAATGCCGCGAAGGGCAAATCGGCGGGCGTCGAAACTCGTCCGTCGCGAAGTGTGGCACTTGCGAGGGCGGACGCGTCGAACGCGGCGCCCGGTCGGCTCTCACCCGGGCGCGACGACGCGTCGGCCCGACTTCGGAAGCGGCTTTGGCGACTCAGAGAGAGTGGTGCTCAACTCGTCGTCGGGGCGCGCAGTTCGCACACGGGCCGGAGGCCCACGCTACCCTGCGCAAGCGCGCAGTTCGCACGGGCCGGAGTCCCATGCTCCCCTGCGCAAGACACGCGGATGATCCGCGGAAACACGCTAGTCCGCCGGATCAGCCTGAACCGTAGACCAAAGCTCGCGGAACTTCTCAGCAACCGACGGATGCAAATGCTCACCGAACTGCACCGGGAGCGCCAGGGTTCGAATCAAGTCCTGCACGTCCGCGAGGTCGCGCAGCCGCCCGGGGTTGGTCATCCCCGACGCAAGCTTCAATTCGACAAGCACCGCCAGACGCACGACTTTGATGCCTTCCATCGGTTCCGCGACGTGGGCGGGGTCGGGAAACGCAACGCCCTTCGGCTTGCCGTCGCCGGGGAAGTCGCCAGTCGCGATAAACTCGATGCGAGTGTTGGACTGCGTTTGCCGAAATGTTTTGCGCGCCCCTTCGAACGCCGGCACGTAGCCGCGTCCAACGTAACGCGCGCGGAACGCGTCCAAGCCATCCGGTCGAATCAGGACGTCAACGTCGATGGTCTCGCGGCGGTGGCCGTGCGCGTTGAGCGCCATTCCGCCGATGATCGCGTAGTCGATGCCCGCCGCGTCGAGATCGGCCGCCAGGGCTCGCAGCGCCTGATGCACCTCACCCTGCCCCATGTGGAACCTCGTCGCCTCGAGTAGTCGCCCGGCGAATGTCGTGATGGCAGGCTGCTCTGGCGCGGTGTTCACGACGGTCGGTCCACGGGCGTCTCCAGCGGCTGCGCCTGGTTCGACGAGAGTATATCCGAACGACCGCGCGCGCTGCGGGCTTCGCGCGCCGCAGATCGCGGACGGGCGCTTCCCTGACGCAGCCGCCCCGGCATGCCTCCGCCGCGCATTTCCGATTAGGCGCGTTCCGACAGTCACTCTATAATCCCCGGCTTTCGCCGGACCGGCACGTCGCTGCGTTTCGTGCATCCGCTTCGCCGGCCGCCCCACGAGGAATCGCGCGCATGCCGAAATACGTGCTCGGAGTCCACGACGGCCACAACGCCTCGGCGGCGATCCTGCGCGACGGGCAACTGCTCTTCGTCGTGCAGGAGGAGCGGCTCGTCGGACAAAAGAACTTCAACGGATTTCCGGCCCGCTCGATCGAAGCCTGCCTCGACTTCGCAGGAATCGAATCGCGCGACGTAAACCACGTGGCCTTCGCAGGTTGCAGGCAGACGCCAACCCAGTTGCGATCCTACGATCAGGCCGCCGCGGCCCGCCGCGACGCCAGTCTCTACGGCTTCGCCCGCCGGTTGCTGGGCTGGTACCCGATTTACACGATCAGCACGAACCTGGGGTGGAACGAACGGCTCGATCAGGCCGCGAAGGTGGGCCTGCGGGCCGAGAACTGCCAGGCCTACAACCACCACCTGGGCCACGCCGCGACGGCGTACTTCGGAATGCGCGAGAACCCGGACGATCCCTACCTGATCGTCACAATCGACGGCATCGGCGATCTGGACTGCGCGACGATTTACACCGCCGCCAAGGGCAAGCTGACGCTGGTCGCCAGCACGCCGATGGGCAACAGCATCGGCTCGATTTACGGCATCGTGACCGGCGCGATGGGTTTCGTGCCGCAGGAGCATGAATACAAGCTGATGGGCATGGCGCCGTATGCGTCGCCGAAGTACGCGGAGTCGGCCGCCGACCGCTTTCGCGAACTGATCGAGGTGGATACCGAGAATCTCGTCTTCCGCCGCAAGACGTGGGAGCCGACCTTCTGCTACCCGCGCCGGCTCCTGAGACTCATCAGCGGGATGCGGTTTGACAACATTTGCGCCGGCCTGCAACTGGTTTGCGAAGAGGTCGTGACCGAACTGGTCCGCGCTGCGATCCGCAAGACCGGCGTCCGCCGCGTGCTGTGCGCCGGCGGCGTGTTCATGAACGTCAAGGCCAACAAGCGGCTGATGGAGCTGCCCGAGGTCGACCACCTGGGCATCGTTCCTTCTTGCGGCGACGAGAGCTTGTCGTTCGGCGTCGCGTGGTACGCGCATTCGCTGGAGAGCGCAGCCGCCGCGCGGGCCATTCCCCCGCTGGGCTCGGCGTTCCTCGGTCCGGATTTCGGCGACGACGAGGCCGGCGAGGCGGTGCGGGCCAGCGGCCACGAGTGGTCGCGCCCCGCTGAAATCGACCTGGAAGTGGCCAAGGTGCTGGCGGCGGGGCATCCGGTGGCGCGGTGCAGCGGGCGGATCGAGTTCGGCGCCCGCGCCCTGGGCAATCGCAGCATCCTGGCCGATCCGTCGAACCAGGACATCGTGCGGATCATCAACCGCATGGTGAAGAAGCGCGATTTCTGGATGCCCTTCGCACCCGTCGTGCGCCGCGAAAACGTCGCGAAGTACTTCATCAACCCGAAGAACTTCGCCAGCCCCTACATGATGCTGACGTTCGACACGCGAGAGAACTTCCGCGAGTTCATCGCCGCCGTGCATAACGCCGATCTGACCGCCCGCGCCCAGATCCTCGAGGAGTCGCACAACCCGGGCTATTACCGGATTCTCAAGCACTTCGAGGAAATCACCGGCCGCGGCGTGTTGCTGAACACCTCGTTCAACCTGCACGGCTACCCGATCGTGCTCGGTCCACGGGACGCCCTGCACGTCTTCGACAACAGCGGCCTGACCTACCTCACGGTCGGCCCGTATCTGGTTCACAAGCGACACAAGTAGGCGACGCGCAAGCGCTTGGTGCGCTGCGCGCCGCCCGCGCCCCTCGCGGCCGTTGGTGGGACTGCTCCGACGACTTTCGGCACGCCCATTGCGGCTGCGCGGCCGATACTTATGATCTGGAGCACAAGGGCTTGCGGGAGAACTGAATGGTCTTCAATGCGCCGGCGGCCTTACGTGCGTTCGTGGCGCCGATATGCGTGTTCACCGGGGTGTTGACCGGCTGCCTGCCCGTGGCCGGCGACCTGCCCGCGCCCCTGCGCGTTTCCGCTACGGTCCGGGCCGAGTACGTCGTGGCCGCCGCCGATGCACCGGTGGCGCTGGCCTTCGCGCCCGATGGCCGCGTCTTCTACGCCGAGAAGAACACAGGCCGCATCCGCGTGATTCAGGACGGCGTGTTGCTGGCCGACGCGTTCGCCGCGGTCCCGGTGAACTCCGCCGGCGAACGGGGGCTGGTCGGGCTGGCGCTGCACCCGAATTTCGCCAACAACGGCCGGGTCTACGCCTTTTACACCCGCTCCGACACCGGCAACCTGACGAGCGATCCGCAGGCCGCGCTCGACAATCGTGTGGTGTTCTTCGAAAGCAGCGGCAACGTCGCCGACGGGGGCGAGGTATTCGTCGCTTCGTTTCCGGCCGGCGGGACGACCAACATCGGCGGCCGAATCGCATTCGGCCCGGATGACCGTCTCTACGTCGCACTCGGCGACCTGAACAACGAAGCCGGCGCGCAGGATGTCCTCGCGCCCGCCGGCAAGCTGCTGCGACTGAGCGACGATGGGTCGGTGCCGGCCGACAACCCGGCGGTCGGCTCCAACGTGTTCGCCCGCGGCGTGCGCGACGTGCGCGGACTGACCTTCGACCCGGTCAGTCAGTCGCCGTTCCTGCTCGATCTGAACCCATTCGGCGAGCACGAGATCAACCGCGTGCTGGGCGGCTCGAACCTCGGCTGGGCGCAGGTGACAGGACAGGCGGTCTTCGGCAGCGAACTCGACTTCGCGACGGCCAACGGCGACTATCTGAACCCGCTGCTTGACACCGGTGCAAAGAGCAATCCGCTGATCGGGCTTTCGTTCAACCCCTCGGGGCTGTTCGGACCAGTCCTGCGCGATCACCTGTTCTACGCGGAGTCGAACGCGCGACGCATCATCGAGTTGCAGCTCAGCACGGACCGCTTCGGCATTGCCGGCCGTACGACGTTCGCCGAGGGATTTCCCTCGGCCATCACCGACGTGGCCTTCACCTCCGCCGGCACGTTGTATGTCGCGACGGTCGATGCGATTTTCAAGCTGACCCCGATCGACGATTAGCGGCGTCCGTATCTCGCCCGCGATCGCCTTTTTCAGGGTGGGCATCGAGCCCGCCCGATGAGGTCGCTCGGCTGGCGCGGCGGCTCGGCTACTCCAGCCGTCCCACATACACGTGTGTGTCGTAGACGAAATCGACGCGTCCGTCGCGCGCGTGCTGGTCGAATAGCGCGTCCAGCGCGCGCAACATCTCCGCGTATCGCGGGTGTTTGGATCCTGGAATGTACGAGCACGAACGCGTGCGACCATGCGTCCCGTCGCGGTCCATCGTCTGCACGTGCGTAAACACGCGGAGCGCCGCATCCGCCAGGAACCCGCGCACGCGGCCGTCGCCCTCGGCGTTCTGGTGCTTGATCTTCAGATAGTCCGTCCCGAATTCGCGACAGAACCGCTCATAGGCCTCGAGGAATCGCCCGTCCTCGCGGCGGTTGTTCCACAGCAGCACGACGCGCCGCAGCCCGCGCGCCTCCCCGCGCAGCACGCGATGGAACTCGGCCGCCGCCGCCGGCGGATCGAACCAGTGAAACGCCTGTGCAGCTGTGATCCAGTCCACGCTGGCGTCGGGCAACCCCGTGCGTTCCGCGACGCCATCGAACTGTCGGAACTTCGGCTCAGCGGCGAACGCACCTGCGGCGGCAGCACGCATTTCGGCGTTCGGATCGACCGCCAGAACGGTGTTTCCGTTCTCGAGCAGCAGCCGCGAGAAGATACCGGTGCCCGAGCCTACGTCGGCGACGACGTGATCCGCCCGCAACCCGAATTCGTCCCGCAGATAGCTGATGATCTCGGCGGAATAGGTCGGCCGATAGCGGGCATAGTCGTCGACGCGCCCGGAGAACCGTTCGGAGGAGTTTGGCGCCTGCGTACTCATCGCTTCCTCTAAGCCGCCGCCGCCGTTCCTCGCGCGATCGCAACGCGTCAGGCCCGCTCAATCAGCGTCGCCACGCCCTGCCCCACGCCAACGCATAACGTCGCGATCGCCCGCTTCACGGTCGGGTTCTGCCGCATTTCGTGAACGATGCTGGTCACCAGCCGCGCCCCGCTCATGCCCAGCGGGTGCCCGAGCGCGATCGCCCCGCCGTTGGGGTTGACGCGCGGCCGAGCGGCGGAATCGGTCGACAAATCCAGTTCGCGGATGCATGCCAGCGACTGTGCCGCGAAGGCCTCGTTCAGCTCGACGTGATCGACGTCGCTCAGACGGATCGCGGCGCGCTCCAGCAGCTTGCGCACCGCCGGCGCCGGCCCGATTCCCATGCACGCCGGATCGACGCCGACCACCGCGGACGGCCCGATGAACGCCAGCGGCCGCAGGCCGAGCTGTGCCGCACGCCGCGCTTCGACCAGCAGCAGCGCGCACGCGCCGTCATTCACGCCGCTCGAATTGCCGGCAGTGACGGTGCCGCCTTCGCGAAACGCCGGCCGCAGCTTGCCGAGACTTTCCAGCGATGCATCGGCGCGGGGGTGCTCGTCGCGCGACACCAGCAGCGGCTCCCCCTTCTTTTGCGGAATCGGCACCGCGACGATCTCTTCGGCGAATCTTCCTCGCTCGATCGCCGCGCACGCCCGCTGCTGACTTTCGAGGGCGAACCGGTCCTGGTCTTCGCGACTGATCTTCCAGCGCTCGGCCACGTTTTCCGCCGTCTCGCCCATGCTGAACGGGTGATGCAGCTTCGCCAGCCGCGGGTTCGTGAAGCGCCAGCCGATGGTCGTGTCGAAGACCTCCGGCGTGCGCGACCAGGCCTCGGCGGCTTTGGCCATCACAAACGGCGCGCGCGTCATGCTCTCGACTCCGCCGGCGATGAACACATCGCCGCAGCCGCCCTCGATCATCCGCGCCGCGAGGTTCACGGCTTCCAGCCCGGACGCGCAGAGACGATTGACGGCGCATCCGGGGACGCTCGCGGGCAGCCCTGCCAGCAGCGCCGCCATCCTCGCGACGTTGCGATTGTCTTCGCCGGCCTGATTCGCGGCGCCGAGATACACATCCTCAATCAACGCCGGGTCGATCCCGGCCCGCTCGACCACGCTGCGAATGACGAATGCGGCGAGGTCGTCCGGACGAACCGCGGCCAGGGCGCCGCCGTAGCGGCCGATCGGCGTGCGGATTGCGGCAACGACAGCAGCGCGTCGAGTATTCATGGCCGGGATGATAGCCGCGTCGAGCGCCCAGTGAGAACGAACCACACGCCGAACGCCGCCCGCAGGAACTGCGCGCCGCGATCCGCCTTTTGCATCGCCGCGGATGGCCGCGCCGCGTACACTACGCCCATGAGCAGCAGCAAAGAGAAACAGGTAGTCGATTCGCGCGCCATCCTTCAGCGTCCCGGCGATCGCTGCCTGATCGTCCGCCCGAATTCCGATGAGGACTGCCCGTGGGAATTTCCCGGCGGCCCGATTCGGGCTGGGGAGTCTCCCGAGGCCGGCCTGCGGCGCGTGGTTCGCGAGCAGCTCGGCGTGGCGATCGACATCGTGCAGGGCCAGCCGCCGGTGAGCTTTGGCAGCGGAACGCACCAGGTGATATATCGCTATTATCTATGCGGAGTTACGAACGCCGAACCCGCGGCCGTGGGCGTCGCGCAGCTCCGCTGGGTGCTCCGCAAGCAGCTCATCGAGTACGATTTTCCCGCGGCGTTTCGCCCGATCGTGGAGTGGCTGATGGAGGATTGAGGGCATCAAGCCGGCCGGGTCGGGTCCGGCATGGAACCGGGGAAAGATAATACACTTGCGAGACAAACCGCGATTCTTGTGCTACTATCTATCCTACGCGGAGTCGTTTCCGGACGCTCGCAGCCGAATCGCGGGGCCGGAAGCTCAAATCGCAACCGGAAAATCGCACAGAATCAGCGGCGATGGCGCGACGCTGCTGTGCGGCCGGATGTGACGAAGCATCAATTTCGTGGCTCCGCACAGCCGACGTAGTGTCTACACCGGCGAGCATTCTGCCGCTTGCGGCAGGAACCTGAGCGGCCCAAGGGGCTGCTTGCGGCGCTCGCTCGAAAAACCAGACCGGAATTGTTGCCGGTCGGCGTGAGTCGTCCGATAATGGCAGTTGGCGCGGCCTGTCGTCGGATGGCGCGTAAGTCTCGCTCAGAGCCGGAGGAATGTACGAACCACGGTTGACAACCGGGTTCCGGCCAGTAGAGTTCTCGCAACGGCGCTGGTCGATAACCAAGTCTGAGCCGCGGTTTCGTTTGAGCTTATTCAATCTGTGGGTGCGATGGAGATTGTCATGGAACACAGGAGACGCGCAGTCTTCGCAGCGGGGCTTGCCGCCCTCGGCCTGCTGGCCACGGCCGGCTGCCGGAATCACATGCCGCACGCCTTCACATGGGCGAACACCGGCGATGTGCAGTTCACTCATCCGAAGCCGCCCGAGGGTGGTTATTGGACGAACTGGGATCCCTACGCGGCCGAGATCACACTCGAGCCGATCGAGGATGTGAACCCGGTTCGCACGCAGCACGTGCTGGTCGCCACCGTCCGCGACAAGGACGGCAAGCCGCTCCCCAACCGCAGGGTCGAGTGGATCATCGGCGAGGGCAGCGTCGGCGACATCGTCGAGGTCGACGAGTCGGGCTGGCGCGCCAGCCGCGGCTACAAGGTGGACAACCACTTCGCCGTCTCGCACACGAACAACTGGAAGCACGTCCTGGATCGCGGCAACAGCGATCCGTCGGACGACGTGCAGCTTCTCGAAGGCCAGACCTTCTGCGTGATCACCTCGCCGATCGAGGGCGACACGTATATCACCGCCTACGCGCCGGGCATCTACGACTGGGCGAAGCACAAGGTCTTCGCGGTCAAGCACTGGTACGACATCAAGTGGGAGTGCCCGCCGCCGGCCACCAACCCGACCGGCACGACGCACGAGCTCGTCACGCGCGTTTCGAAGTACTCGGATAACGCGCCGCTGGCGGGTTACCTGGTCACGTACACGCTCACCGGCGGTCCGGCCGGCGGGTTCGAGCCGGGCGGCTCGGGCACCGTCACCGTCCCGACCGACGCCGACGGCAACGCCCGCGTGACCCTGCGTCAGTCGACGCCGGCCGAGGGCACCAACACGATCGCGATCAGCATCGTCCGTCCGGAGAACATCGCCTGCTGCAAGCCGGCGGTGAAGATCGCAGATTGCGAGACCACCAAGACCTGGATCGGTCCGAAGATCGCGATCGCCAAGACCTGCACGCCTTCGGCGCTGGTCGGCGAACAGGTCTCGTACAGCATCACCGTCAGCAACCCGTCGCAGGTTGACGCGACGAACGTGGTCGTCACCGACGCGATTCCGGACGGCATCGAGTTCGTCTCGGCCACCCCGGCGCCCAGCGGCGGCAACACCTGGTCGCTCGGCACCCTGCCCGGCGGCGGCAGCACGACGATCAACATCACGGCGCGGGCGGCACGCACCGGCACGTTCGAGAACTGCGCCGAAGTGCGGGCGGACATGAACCTGGCGGATCGCGCCTGCTGCACCACCGTCGTCACGGCTCCGGCCCTGGCGATCGAGAAGCGCTGCACGGCCGAGATCGTCCAGTGCGACCAGATCGAGTACGTGATTACGGTCCGCAACACCGGCGATGGCGTGGCTCGCAACGTCCAGGTCAGCGACACGCTGCCCGACGGCATCACCACCGACGCCGGCGCCACCTCGGTCAACCAGAATCTGGGCGACCTGGGTCCGGGCCAGGCCAAGGAAATCCGCTTCATGGGTCGCGCGTCGCGCACCGGCTCGTTCACGAACAGCGTTCGTGCCACGGCCGATGGCGGCCTGACCGCCGAGTCGAGCTGCACGACGGTCGTCAGCAAGCCGGAACTGGCCCTGACCAAGACCGGTCCGAGCACGCCGCGCTACCTGGGCCGCAATGCTGAGTTCACCATCACGGTTACCAACAACGGCAACACGGTCGCTCGCGACACCGTCCTGACTGACTCCGTCCCGCCGGGCCTCGAGTTCGTGAGCGCCAGCGACGGCGGTGCGTTCGGCGGCGGCAACGTCACGTGGCGGCTGGGCAACATGGATCCGGGTGCGACCCGCACGGTCAGCGTCACGCTGAAGGTCAACAGCGCCGGCACGGTTGAGAACAAAGCGACCGTCGCCGCGTTCTGTGCTGATGCCAGCGGTGTGGCTTCCATGACGGGCAAGGGCATCCCGGCCGTGCTGCTCGAAGTGATCGACCTGGAAGACCCCGACGAGATCGGCACCACCGAGACCTACGTGATTACGGTCACGAACCAGGGCTCGGCGGACGACACCAACATCCGCATCATCGCGGAAGTTCAGCCGGAGGCCGAGTTCATCAGCGCCACGGGCGCGACGCCGGGCCAGGCCGCCGGCCGCACGGTCACCTTCGCGCCGCTGCCGATGCTGGCGCCGAAGGCGAAGGCCGAGTGGCGTGTCACGGTCAAGGGCACCCAGGCGGGCGACACCCGCTTCAAGGTCACCATGACCACCGACAACCTCGAAGGCAAGCCGGTCGAGGAAACGGAAAGCACGCGGTTCTACGAGTAGTAGCCCGCGCGGCTTCGTCCGCGACTGACGGTTGACGTACACGAAATCGGGGCGACGGGTCGAATGGCTCGTCGCTCCGATTCTTTTTGTATTCGGCTGCGTTGGGGGTTGTTGAGCGACGGAGCGACGAAGCGACGGAGCGACAGAGGGAAAAGAGGCGAACGAGCAACGAACTTAGTTGGGACGGCGCTTCGCGGGGCGGCGGCCGCGTGCGGAGGAACGGAACGTCTCCCTTCGCCGGGGACTCGCGCTGCCGCGGGCACTGCCGCCCGTGATTGGGTGGTCGCGGCTCGCGGATACGGCGCTGCTGCTCCGGAGTGAGACAGCACGCCCCCCCCCCCCCCGCTGCAACGCGTTCAGCTCGCATTCGGTTGCGGCGCAGCGGGTGGAGCGGGGCGGGTGCTCGCACCCCGTAGAAACGCCCGCTCGGCGGGCAGAATGCCCACCCCACCCTGAAAACCGTAACCTCGCCCCACCCTGAAAACCGTTACCTGCTGTGGTGTGCACCTCGCGGCGACTCTCGGCGCTCGCGTCCCGTTGTCGCGGCCTAACCTCGGCGCGATAATCCTGTCATCGGCGTTGGGTGAAGAAACTCTGTCCTCGTCTACGATCAGGAGCACATGATGAACTCCATTTTCCGCGGCAGCCGCGGGCGGGTCGCGCTCGCCGCCCTGGCCTCGATCGCGCTGTCCGCACAATTCGCGGCCGCGCAACCGCAGCCCGGGCCGCGCTCCGGCGGCAAAGTCGAGCAGCGCTATTACCCCTCGGGCGATCGCGCCAGCAGCGCCCTGCTGCTCGAGCGCATCACGCCCGTCGAAGTGCGCCGCGGCGAGCAATTCGCGTATGACATCACGTTCACCAACATCAGCCGCTCCGAGCTGACCGATCTCGTACTCACCGAGCAGTTCCCCCCGACTTTCCGCGTCGGCACCGTCGCGCCGCCCCCGACGCGCGGCGGTGGCGACACCGCCACGTGGTCGGTGCCGCGCTTCCCGCCGGGCGCGACGCAGACGCTTCGCATCGTCGGCTCGACCGACCAGCCCGACGAGCTCTCGTGGTGCGCGACGGTCGTCTTCAACACGCAGATCTGCGCGAACACCCGCGTGGTCGAGCCGGCGCTGCAACTCGTGAAGACCGCACCCGAGGTGGTGATGCTGTGCGATCCGATTCCGATGAAACTGATCGTCACGAACACGGGCAACGGCGTCGCGCGCGCCGTGCGCATCACCGACACGCTGCCTGAGGGCCTTACCACCAGCGACGGCAAGGACGCGATCGGCATCGAAGTTGGCGACCTGGCCGCCGGCCAGTCGAAGGAGTACACCTTCTCCGCCCGCGCCGCCCGCACCGGCAGCTTCACCAACGTCGCCCAGGCGGCGGAGGCCGGCGGGCTGCGAGCCGATGCGTCGGCTACGACCATCGTCCGCAAGCCCGAGCTGCAACTCGTGAAGGCCTGCCCGAACCTGCGCTACGTGGGCCGCACCGCCACGTTCGAGCTGACCGTCAACAACCCCAGCGACACGCCGGCGACCAATGTCGTGCTGGTCGATCCACTGCCGCAAGGCGTCGAGTTCGTCGGGGCCGACAATGACGGCCGCTTCAGCGGCGGCGCCGTGACGTGGGGGCTGGGCACGATCGCGCCGGGCGACGCGCGGCGCGTCTCGATGACCGTCAAGTGCGTCAGCATCGGCATGGTGCAGAACACGGCCAGCGTGAAGGGCTACTGCGCCGAGGCCAGCGCGAGCTGCCAGATGGAAGTGCGCGGCATCCCCGCGATCCTGCTGGAGTGCGTGGACAACCCGGACCCGGTGGAAATCGGCACCGACACGACTTACACGATCACCGTGACCAACCAGGGCTCGGCCACGGGCACGGGCATCGTGGTCGAGTGCACCCTGCCGCCCGAGCAGCAGTTCGTCGGCGCCAACGGCCCGACGCAGGGCGCAGCGCAGGGCCAGACCATCCGCTTCGCGCCGCTGCCGGCGCTCGCGCCGCGCGCCACGGCCACATACCTGGTCACGGTGAAAGCGATTCGCGAGGGCGATGTGCGCTTCCGCGTGAGCATGAAGAGCGACCAGATCGATTCGACGGTCGATGAGACGGAGAGCACAAGGCACTATTAGGGCGCGGCGGCGGGGCGACGGCGCGATTAGCCGACGGAGCGACGACGCCACCCCGAGCGACGGAGCGACGGAGCGACCCTGCCACCGAGCGACGGAGCCACGAAGCGACGAAGCCATAGAGAGACGACACGGCGGAGCGACAGAGCCACCAGGCGGCGCAGGGAAGTACGGGCGTTTGTGTCCGTGTTTTCCTGGGTGGGGTGAGCGTTCTGCCCGCTCGCTGCTCCCGCGCGTCGCGAGCGAGAAGTCCCGGAACCGGCGTTGTCGCAGGCCCTGCGATGAGGACCAGCGGAGAGTCCGCGGGCTCCGATCTCGCCCCGCGCCCGGTTGCGGGCGCGGGCGCTGCGCGGGACGATACGTGCTGGGGGTTTGGCCGCGAGACGCTCGCGCGTCTCACGGTCGGGAGTCCGTCATGGACATCACGCTTCGCTCCGCTCCTTGCGCGCCGGAACGGCCGCGATGAACATCCTGCTCGTTGCGCCACGCACGCCGCGGACGTTCTGGAGCTTTTGCCACGTCATGCCGTTCATCGCCCGCAGGGCGGCGTTTCCGCCGCTCGGGCTGCTGACGGTAGCGGCACACCTGCCGCGCGACTGGCGCATCAAGCTCGCGGACATGAACACCGCCGCGCTGCGTTCCGCGGACATCGCCTGGGCCGACTACGTATTCCTTTCCGGCATGCTCATCCACGCCGCGGCCGCACACGACGTAATCGCCCGCTGCCGCGCTCAGGGCAAACCCGTGGTTTGCGGCGGGCCGCTGTTCACGACCGGCCCCGAGCGCTTCCCCGACGCGGATCACATTGTGCTTGGCGAAGCCGAGGAGCTGATGCCGGCGCTCGTCGCGGACCTGCAGGCCGGTCGCCCGCAGCGGCTTTATCGCAGCGCCGGCCGGCCCGACGTGAAGAACACGCCGATTCCGCGATTCGACCTGCTGAACATGCGGCACTACGCCACCATGGCGCTGCAATACTCGCGCGGCTGCCCGTTCGACTGCGAATTCTGCGACATCATCGTGATGAATGGCCGCGTGCCGCGCGTGAAGTCGCCGCCGCAGTTTCTCGCCGAACTGGACGCGCTGCGCTTCGCCGGGTGGAACGGGGCGGTCTTCATCGTCGATGACAATTTCATCGGCAACCGCCCGCGGGCGAAGGCGCTGCTGCGCGCGCTGATCGACTGGCGCCGGCAACGATCGTCATCGATCGTTTTCCTGACCGAGGCGTCTCTGAACCTGGCGGATGACGATGAGATGCTGGACCTGATGGCCCGCGCGGCGGTCAAGCGCGTCTTCGTCGGCATCGAAAGCCCCCAGGACGAAAGCCTGCGCGAGTGTAACAAGGCCCAGAACCGGCGGCGCGACATGCAGGCCGCCGTGCGCCGCATCCATGCGGCCGGCATCGAGGTGATGGGCGGGTTCATCGTCGGCTTCGACAGCGATCGCGCCGACATCTTCCATCATCAGCAGCGCTTCATTCAGGACAGCGGCGTCGTAACCGCGATGGTCGGGCTGCTCACCGCGCTGCCCGGAACGCGGCTGCTCGCCCGGCTGCGGAGCGAAGGGCGCCTGCGCGGCGAGAGCGGCGGCAACAACGTCGATTCCGATCTCAATTTCGTGCCGGCGCTCGACCGCGACGTGCTGCTGGCCGGCTACCGGGCGCTGGTGAAGCGGCTGTACGCGCCGCGCGCGTACTACGATCGGATTCTCACGTTCCTGCGAGACTACCGTCCGACCGGGCCGCGGTTGCCCGTGCGCCTGCACGAACTCCGCGCGTTTCTGCGGTCGCTCTGGGTCATGGGTGTGGCGACGCCCGGCCGCCGGGCGTATTGGCGCTTCCTGCTGCGGACGTTCATTCGCCATCGCGACGCGCTGGGCGAAGCGATCAGTCTGGCGATCATGGGATATCACTTTCGGCAGGTGGCGCGCGATCTATAGCGCTGTTCGAGGGGGAGTCGGGTCAAGCCGGAGATCGTGCGCCGGGCGACCGCTTCCTGCGGCATGCTCAAGCGCCGAGCGGAGGGAGCAAGGAACGCGCCGGCTCCCCGCATGCTCACGCCGAGTACGGCGAGAGCATTCCACGCGCTCAGGCCGAGTACGGCGAGCGCATGCCACACGCGGCCGCGCCCCCAAGCAGAACAGCCGATGGCGGGAGTTGAACCCGCAACCCCGGCTTTACGAAAGCCGTGCTCTGCCATTGAGCTACATCGGCACAAGCGACCCACCGGTCGTGACTGAAAATTATAGCTGGCGGCAGCGCTTTGAGAAGACCGAAAAGGCCCGTTCGCCGCCGGCGCCATGTAAAACAGCAAGACCAGCGGATATTCTCCGGCCGTGGCCAGCCTCCGGCACGCGCTCTATGTTCTCCGGCGACCGAGCGCCCGATGCAGGGCTGTGCGGCGTGGCGAAGCCCCCGAATGACCCTCTACGGCCCCGACTTCTCCGCGCTCTACGACCAGCACTGGGGCAGTTGGGGCCGCCGGATGTGGCCGTTCGTCGGCCGTACGGTGCGCCGTGCCTTCCCACGTCTGCCTGCGGCGCGGGTCGACTGGCTCGACCTGTGCTGCGGCTGCGGGTCGCTGCTCGAAATCCTGGCGACTGAAGGCTATCCCGCGGTCGGACTCGATCAGTCGGCCAGTCAGCTCGCCCACGCCCGGCGCCGCGCGCCGAGCGCCCGGCTCGTGCACGCCGACATCCGCCGCTTCGCGCTTCGCCGGCGGTTTCGCGTGGTCACCTGCCTGTTCGACAGCCTGAACTACATTCACGCCCGTAGGGACGTGATCCGCGTCTTCCGCCGCGTCGCTCGCCACTTGTGCGACGACGGGCTGTTCATCTTCGACGTGAACACGGCCGTCGGCCTCGAGCAGCGCTGGCGCGGCACGTCGGCGCTGGTCGAGCCGCGGCGCGTGGCCGTGTTCATCGGGGCGCACTCCGCCGGGGGCGAAACGGGCACGTTCCGCGTGGTGGGCTTCGCGCGGCGCGGGCGGCAATGGCGGCGGTTCGAAGAAGTGCACAAGCAGCGCGGCTTCGCCCGCGATGATCTGGATGAGATGCTCGCGGTGTGCGGTTTTCGCTTTACGCGGCACGACGGGGAGACTTTCGCCCGGTCTGGCGCGAGTTCGGGGCGGCTGATCTACTGCTGCCGCCCGCTGTAGGGACGCCGGCCGCGACCCGGCGAGTCAGCGCGGCGCGTCGCCCAGTGCGCGCTGCATCGCCCCCATTGCGAACGAATCCAGCGACGAAACGCTCGCTTCGCGCGCCAGATTGCCGATGTACTCCGCGAGCAACTCGTTGAATCGCGCTTCGGTCAGCGCCGCGCGGACCTGCTCCTGAACGTCGGCGAAGGTCGGCGTGACGGCCG
Organism: uncultured Planctomycetales bacterium; assembly: GCA_964631045.1. Classification (GTDB taxonomy): domain Bacteria; phylum Planctomycetota; class Phycisphaerae; order UBA1845; family Fen-1342; genus CAZVWB01. The sequence goes on along the minus strand of CAZVWB010000001.1, from coordinate 210,546 downwards.
GGGTGTATTGGCCGCACCGCACGATCACCCAGCCGGCGTCGGTCTCGATCGGCTCGGTGTACTGATTCGCCTGCATCTCAAACAGCCGGCGCGTGGCCTGGTCGTAGGGCGGCCGCAGCGGCTCGCCGATCACGCCCCACTTGCCGCCTTCGCTGGCATGCACGCCTTTGGAGAACTCGCGGGCCACGTCGGCGAACGGGCGCGAGCGCAGCGCTGCGTGCGCGCTGCGGATGTGGTCCGCCGCGGTGTTGCGCGCCGTCGCCTGGACGCTGTCGGCCACGTCGAGCCAGCGCTGCCCGCGCGCCAGAAACGCGGCGAACGGCGCCTCGATCATCCACAGCTCGCGCGTCTCCGGCGTCGCGTACGTCGCCGCCGAGCGGCGGTACTCGTTCATCAGGTCCGATCGCGAGACGCGCACCTGCGGCAGCAGTTCCTCGCGGGCGAATTCCTGCGCCACCATCTGTCGCCGCAATCGGGCTTTGAACTGCTCGAGCGTCAGGTCGCGCCCCGCCAGGTGCGCCTCGAACCGCGCCCGGCTGCCGCCGAAGTCGCGGCTGATCTGCGCGTTCAGCTCGCGTTCGACGATCTTGTCGAGCGCCTCGCGCTGATTCGCGTCGAGCCGCGACACGCCCTTCTCATAAAGCAGCACCAGCCCGACTTCCTGCTGCGTCTGGTCGCGAACGAGCTTGCGGACCTGCTCGGCGAACGCCCGCGCCGGAAGCGAGCCGCGCATCTCGGCGATGCGGCTCGAAATCGGGAACAGCACCTCGGCGGCGGTCAGGACGGTGTCGTTGACCACCAGGATATCGGGGTTGATGCTTCCGGGCGGAAGGGTTGGCGGCGGCGCGGGCTCGGGCGACGCCGCCTCGACGGCCGCCCCGGAACCCGGCGCGATCTGCCCCGCGGCGATCTGCGTCTCGCGCTGCGCGGCCAACTCTGCGGCGCTCTTGAGCACCGGGCTGGGGGCGGCGGCGGGGGCCGCGCGCCTCTGGCAGCCGCAGCACGCAAGCCCGATGACGGCCGCGGCAGCCGCGACGAAACGAAAGCTGTAAGGGTGCATAGTGCGCCCATCATACGCGCGGGTCGTGCCCGTTGGGGGCGCGCGACGCGTGACGCAATTTCGATCGTCTGCACCGTCGCCGCGTGGATTCTTTGCGACGATCGGGGCCGCCTTGGCAAGGCGGCGCGACGGGCGTATCATCCCGGATTGCAAATTGGCGCTTGGTTGCGGGCCGTTGGGCCGGCGCGCCATGCCTGGCGATCAGCGCGATGGGTAAGAGGTCGGCGGCGGCAGCCGCGCGGGCTGCGAATCCTGGATGATTCGCCGCTGCTTTCCGGTCGCTTCAGGGCAAGAGTGGAAGAATTCTCTCGCGAGGAGGATTGGTACGTGCCAGACGTGGCGGAAATCGAATCGAAGGTCAAGAAGATCGTCAGCGACCAGATGGGCGTGCCCGAAGCGGATATCAAGCGGGAGACCTCGTTCGTCAACGACTTGAACGCCGACTCGCTCGACACGGTCGAGCTGGTCATGGAGTTCGAGGAAGAGTTCGAGCTGAGCATTCCGGACGAGGAAGCCGAGAAGATTCAAACCGTCGGCCAGGCCATCGATTACATCAAGGGCCATCTCGACAGCGCCGCCAAGTAACCGTCGGAGGTCGTTGAATGTCCGTTCGCCGGGTTGTCGTGACCGGGATGGGGGCGATTACGCCCTTGGGAATGGGCGTGGGTGCGCTCTGGGACGGCCTGATCGCCGGCCGATCCGGCATTCGCAACATCGCCCGGTTCGACGCTACCGGGTTCGACGTGCACTTCGGCGGCGAATGCAGCGACTTCAACCCCGCGGCCGTGCTCGACCATCGCCAGATCAAGCGCATGGACCGCTTCGCACAGCTCGCCGTCGCCGCGGCGAAGGAAGCTTTCGCGAACTGCGGGCTGGCCGGCGGCAAGTTCGACTCGCGCCGCGCCGGAGTCATCATCGGCACCGGAATCGGCGGACTCTCGGAGCTGGAGGAGCAGCATCGCCGCTTGTTCGAGAAGGGCCCCGGCAAGGTCTCGGCCTTCACCATCCCCAAGCTGATGGCCAACGCCGGCTCCGGCCACATCTCGATCGAGTTCGGCCTTCAGGGGGTCAACACGGCCGTGGCGACGGCTTGCGCATCCGCCGGCAACGCCATGGGCGATGCGCTGTCGGCCATTCGCAACAACCTGGCCGACGTGATCGTCACCGGCGGCAGCGAGGCGGCCCTGACTCCGCTCGGCCTGGCCGCGTTCGCCGCGATGAAGGCGCTGAGTACGCGAAACGACGCCCCGGCGGCGGCGTCGCGCCCGTGGGACAAGGGGCGCGACGGATTCGTGCTCAGCGAAGGCGCCGGTGTGCTGGTCTTCGAAGAACTGGAGCACGCGAAGGCCCGCGGCGCGACGATCTACTGCGAAGTGGTCGGTTTCGGCTGCGGCGGTGATGCCGGCGACATGGTGCAGCCCGATCCGGAGGGCGCCGGTGCGGGCCGCGCGATGCGTGACGCCCTGCGCGACGCCCGACTGAACCCTGACGAGATTCACTACATCAACGCCCACGCGACCAGCACGCCGCTGGGCGACATCGCCGAGACCCGCGCGATCAAGTCGGTCTTCGGCGCTGCGGCCCGCAAAGTGCCGGTCAGCAGCACCAAGGCCAGCACGGGCCACCTGCTGGGCGCCAGCGGCGGCATCGAAGCGATCGCGGCGATCCTGGCGATCCGCAACAATACGCTGCCGCCGACGATCAATCTCGAAGAGCCGGACTCCGAGTGCGACCTCGACTACGTTCCGAAGACCGCCCGTGACGCCCGCGTGCGCGTCGCGATGAGCAACTCATTCGGCTTCGGCGGACACAACGCGGCGATCATCGTTCGGGCGATATAGCGTCGTTCGTCACGCGGTTGGCGCGTTGCGCCGGATGGTCTGCGCATTTGGGGGTGGGACAGATTCTCCCATTCCAGCGGCCATCGTCGCGTTGTTGGCTATACGACAGGTGGCACTGGCTTCCAGCCCGCACGCAACCCGGCGCGGCGCCCGGCATTCGATTCGCGCTGATCGAGCGTCTCGTGCGACTACACCCGCGTCCGCGTCAACCGCCCGTTTCCAGTCGGCAGCGTCTTTTGCACGGGATGCCCGTCAACGGTGGACGCGCTCACGCCGCTCATAACCGTCGCCGTGAAACCGCCGCCGGGCGCTTGCCCAAAGTTCACGGTAAAAATCGCGCTCAGCGGCCCGCTCGAATCCGCCCGCTGGCCCTGCACCGTGTACTGCACGCTGTCCGGCCCGGCGATGAGCGTGTTGTCCACGAACTCCTTCCTGCCGCTCAGGCCGATGAACGAAAACGCGCTCTCCTCCGGCAGCTTGCGGCGGATGATGTACGACGTGCCGCTCGTGCCGGTCGGGTTCGCGGCCTTCCAGCGCAGCGTCAGGTTCCCGCCGCTCGCATCGAGCGTGACGGTCAAATCCGTCGGCTGGGCCGGCGGCGGCGCGGGCGATGGGCTGGCCGGCGGCGGAATCTGGGCCAGGTTGTAGACGACCGACGGCTTGGTCTGCGACTCGGCGAACGCGCGGATCAGGCGCACCGCGTCGCCCGCGCTGGAGCGCAGCGTGCCGAAGGCGTCCGCGGCGGCCTGCGTCGCCACCAGCGCCGCCTGCCGCGCCTGCTCCTGGGCCAGCAGCGCCGCCGCCGCGGCCGTCGTGGCGGCCGAGAAGGCCGTCGCCTGCGCCGGAGTCAGTCCGATCTGCGCGGCGTTGGCCGAAAACACGCTCGTATGCGCCTGACACCATTCGAGAAACGCCGCCCGCGGCGAAGTCGGATAGGCACCCATGCGGTACTCCTTGTGCTTCTCTGCGGCACCGGCCCGCCCTTGACGCTTCGTCGTGTCAAGGGTTTTCAACCGGTGGCCTTCGCGCAAGTTTCACGCCCGGGGCGACGCGCCGCGGCGGATGCGCTCGACCTTCAATCGGCCCGCGCGGCATCCGACTTCGGTAATGCCCCTGCTTTTCGCGAGATTTCGTCCATTTTGCGCGATGCTCCGTCCATGCGGCGCTTCACTCCGTCCATGCGCCGCCGCGCCGCGTCCATGCGCCGTCACAACGCGTCCATGCGCCGTCATGCTCCGTCCATGCGGCGCGCCGCTCCGTCCACGCAGCGCAGCACTCCGTGGACGCGGCACAGCGCGCCGTGGACAAGGCGCGGCACTTTGCCGACCGAGCGTCGCGTTTCATCCATGGGAGTTACTACGCGCTGTTTGGCTTATGATGCGTGCAAGATCGGCTATTCGGAGGATCACCGCTAATGTCGGACTCGCCCAACCAAACCGCCAATGCTGAGATTCTGGCGAACGCCATCGCCGACGCCGGATACTGGCGATGGTGGACTTCGAAGTTGCCCGATTCGGTGCAACTCGAGTTTGGCGGCACGCAATTGTGGTTCCCGCCGACATCCCCGGACCGAATTACCAGCGGCCTAGTGGCGGTCCGATTGCGCAAGCCGTTGCTCGCTGCATTTCTGAAATCGAATGCAGCAAAGTTGCCCGACGATTGGCCCGAAGCGATGCAACGGGACGAGTACGAGCCATTCACCCTCGAGCATGATCGGTTCACTCTTACGTCACATGATGATGCTATTGCGTACTTGTCGGATGCGGCGCTGGTCAAGGCGCTGGTCGGCACACCGTCCGAGCTAGCGAACCATCGAGAAAAGGCGCTTCTCGCGTTTTGGTCCGGTCCGGTCGGCTTCGTTGGCGTGGCGGCGTCGATGGCACTTTTCAGCATGCACGGTGAGGTCGAGTTGGCGTCTGTGCCGGAACTGCATAGCAAGTGGTGGTCGTACTGGAAAGAGTATTGGGCGAGGAAGAACACGCGCAATCCGATGCCTCACGATTATGCTTGCGAAGTCTGCATTCCTGCGGGTGGAGAGTAGCACCAACCACTAAAGCCCCTCTGCGAAATCTGCGCAATCTGCGGATTCGTCCTTCTCTGTGTCTCTGCGCCTCTGTGGTTGAATCCCCGTCAAGCCGTCAATACTCCCACGGCCCCGGCACCCAGCGGAACGCGTCGCCGTCGACCGCCACGTGGCAGACAGGACGGCAGCGACAGGTGCGCGGCCACCAGCGACTCGCGGTTGGCCGCCAGCTCCCGCAAAAGAGCGACGCGCACCCGGGCAGCCTCCTCGATCTTCGTGTTCGAAGCCGTTGAACCAGTCGGGGTGCTCGAACCCGATCTGGAACACGGCGTCGCCGGCGAACGTCAGCCGGTCGCCGCCGGACGCCAGGCGGACCACGCTGTGCTCGGGGGGTGTGACCGCCTGTGCGGCGCTGTTCGATCCCCGCGGCCGTGTCGGCGGAATCCTGATCGGCCATCTGCTTGCCAGCCGCCGCCTGCTCGTCGGTGAGGTCGCCGAAGAGAATCATCACGTCGATCCAGCGTTTCGTCAGCCAGTTCTGCACGAGATGCCCCGCCTCCTGCACGTCGCTGGTGAAGTTGGTCCAGGTCTTGAAGAGGAACGCGGTGGTCTCGATCGAGGCGACTTCGAGTGCATAGCACCCGGCGGTTTTTTGCGCTTCGTCACCCAAGCCGCGGGTAACATGAGCTTCCAGCCCGTGCGCCAGCCGGCGCGGTGGCCGGCACCGCCCCGCTACTTCCCGACTGGTCAGCACTCCCGCGGCGGCATATTCTGAACGTCATGACGGCGCGCGGGACCATGCCCGGCCGCCGGCGGAGACGCAGACGCATGCAAGTACCGCTGCAACAACAGGTTTCGAGCATCGCCGCGCCGCCCGACTGGTATCCGCCGCGACTGACCGAGGTCGAGGCCGCCATCGCGGCGCACCTGAAAGTTGTGAAATCGGCACTGGGCTCGCACAGCCGGCTGGCCGACGCCGTAGAGTATTCGATGCGCTCGGGCGGCAAGCGGCTGCGCCCGATACTGGTGCTCGAAGCCTGCGCCACGGCCGGCGGACCCGCGGCCGACGCGATGCCGGCGGCGATCGCGGTCGAGTGCGTTCATGCTTTCACGCTGATCCACGACGACTTGCCGGCCATGGACGACGACGACTTGCGCCGCGGTCGGCCCACCAGCCACCGCGTGTTCGGCGAGGCGCTGGCGATCCTCGCGGGCGACTGGCTGCAAGCCCACGCGTTCGCGCTGCTCGTGGAGCAGGCACGGACGCCGGCGATGGCGGCGGCGTGGATGGCGGAACTCGCCGCAGCCACGGCGGATGTCATTGCCGGGCAGGCCGCTGACGTGGAGAGCGAAGGCCGCGAGCCCGACGCCGCGCTCGTGGAGATCATTCACGGCTGGAAGACGGCGCGGCTGATCCAGGCTTGCTGCCGCATGGGCGCAGCCGCCGCGAGAGCTTCTGCAGCGGCGAGCGACGCACTGGGCGAGTACGGCCAGCGGCTCGGCCTCGCGTTTCAGATCGTAGACGATCTGCTCGACGCGACGGGTGTTGAAGAGTCGGTCGGCAAGCGCGTCGGCAAGGACGCGACTGTCGCCAAACAGACCTATCCGGCGGCGTTTGGCGTCGCGGAGAGCCGGCGACAGGTGGAGCGCGAGATTGCGGCGGCGCTCGGCGCGTTGGACCCGTTTGGCGCAAGCGCTGAGCGCCTGCGGGATATTGCAGGATTCGTCGCTGCTCGCGACCGATAACGGTATTATTCGGTGCGATCGAGGCGGCCATCCGCCGCGATCCTGCCGCTGCGAAATCGAGTTCAGCGTCTCCTTGAGCTTGTCGGTCCTTCGAGAGTGCAAATGAACAGCGCGATTCTCCCCACGATTGGTTTTCCCAAAGACCTGAAGCGGCTCTCGATCGAGCAGTTGGAGCGGCTGGCGGGCGAGATTCGCCAGCGGATCATCGACGTGGTCGTCGCCAACGGCGGCCACCTGGCCAGCAACCTGGGCGTGACGGAGCTGACGCTGGCGCTGCACCGCGTGTTCGATTTCTCGAACGACCGGCTGTTGTGGGACGTGGGACACCAGTGCTACGTGCACAAGCTCATCACCGGGCGCAATACGAACTTCGAGATGTTGCGGCAGGCCGGCGGGGTGAGCGGCTTTCCCAGCATTCACGAGAGCGCCTATGACCTCTTCGACGTCGGCCACGCCGGCACGTCGATCGCGACGGCCGTCGGTATGGCGCGGGGCGACACGGCGATGGGCCGCGACACGCGGGTGGTGGCGCTCATCGGCGACGCCAGCATCGTGAACGGCGTGGCGTTTGAAGGGCTGAACCAGGCCGGCACGCTCGACCGCCAGTTCCTGGTGATTCTGAACGACAACTCGATGGGCATTTCGCGGACGCAAGGGGCGCTGGCCAGCTACCTGGCGCGGTTCCGCGTAAGCAGCCTGTATGACGAGGTGAAGCGCAACGTCAAGACGCACCTGTCGCGCGTGCCGGTCGTCGGCAAGAGCATGGTGGATGCGCTGGCCCATTTGAAGGACGCCTTCAAGGCGACCGTCTCGCCGCACCAGATTTTCGAGCACATGGGCTTCATCTACGTCGGCCCGGTGGACGGCCATGACCTGCGGCACCTGATGGAGATGCTGGAGGTGCTGCGCGACGTGCCGCACCCCGTCCTGCTGCACGTGCACACCGAGAAGGGCCGCGGCTGCGACTGGGCCACGAAGGATCCGTGCGCGTTCCACAGCCCCGGCAAGCTGCGGGTCGAAGGCGACACGGTCACCGTGGTGAAAAGCGCGCGTAAGAGCTGGACCGCCGCATTCGCCGATGCGGTGATCGAACTGGCGAAGACCGACCAGCGCGTCTGGGCGCTGACCGCGGCCATGCCGGACGGCACCGGCGTGGACAAGATTCGCAAACACTTCCCGGAGCGATCGCTCGATTGCGGAATCGCCGAGAGCAGCACGGTGGACATCGCCGCGGGCATGGCCAAGGCGGGCCTGCGGCCGCTGGCGTGCATCTACAGCACGTTCCTGCAGCGGGCCTTCGACCAGGCGTTTCAGGAAGTCACGCTGCAGCAATTGCCGGTGTGTTTCTGCATGGATCGCGCCGGCTTCGTGGGCGAGGACGGCGCCGTGCACCACGGCTATCTCGACATCGCGTACTTGCGCGGTTTCCAGAACATGATCGTCATGGCCCCCGCGGACGAACCGGAGTTGACCGAGTGCCTGAAGCTGGCGCTGGCGGTCGACAAACCCACGGCGATTCGCTACCCGCGCGACGTGGTGCCCGATCCGCTGGGTCCGACACCGGCGTTCGAAGTGGGCAAGGCCCGCGTGCTGCGCGAAGGGCCGGACGCGACGATCCTGGCGTACGGCACCCAGGTGCAGTTTGCGATGGAGGCGGCCCGCACGCTGGAGAGCGAGGACATTTTTGTCACCGTCGTAAACGCCCGCTTCGCCAAGCCGATCGACACGGACATGGTGACGACCGCGATCACGCGCGGCACGCCAGTCGTGACCGTCGAGGACCATTCGCTGGCCGGCGGGTTCGGCAGCGCCGTCCTCGAAGCGGCCAACAAACTCGGCCTGTCGACCGACTCGATTCGCATGCTGGGCATGGACGCCGACACGTTCTACACCTTCGGTTCGCGGGCGGGGCAGCTCGCAGCCGCCGGGATCGACGCCGCGGGCATCGCCGCGGCCGTGCGGCGGCTGGTGCGGGCGGCGCGGGGCGGCGACAGCGCCGCGCCGCGCGAGGCGGCCGGAGCCGCCGGGCGTCGACGCGAGAGTTGATCCGGCGGGGGTGGATCGCGCGAAGGCCGAGAACACTCCCAACGATCTCAGCAAGTCGCGCGCGGCATTCGGAGCCGCATCAGAACCAGCAATGCCGCGAGCACGCCGCTGGGCTCCGGGACCGGGACGAACGCGAAGTCGTGGGTGCCGCTCAGGCCGCCGCGGCCGGACGGCACGAGCGTGCCAAGGAACGCCCCGGTGTTCGCGTCGTAGCGCAGTACCGCGCTGTTGCCGAACGAGCCGACGATCAACTCGCCCGAAGGGGAGCGCTCCATGTAGATCGGGATGTTCATGATCCCGGTTGCGAGTACGCGGTTGAGCGTGCCTTGCTCTCCGTCGAACGCAAGGATTTCGTTGGTTACCGATTGCGCGACCAGCAGCTCGCCGGCGTCGTTGAACGCCAGGCCGGTCGCGTTGCGATGGGTGGTCCCGGCGTTGAACGAGCGCTGGAACACGCCGTCTGAGAAGGCGAACACCCGGTTAATGAGCGCGGCGCCCACGTACAACTCGCCGGTCGGGCCGAATGCCAGACCGACCGGCCCATCCAGACCCGCGCCCTGCGCTGCAACGCCCACGAAATCGCCGGTCAGCCCGTCGTAGCGCAGCACACGATCGTTGAGCGCCGATGCGACGTAGAGGTCGCCATCCGGACCGAACTCGATGTCGCGCACGCTGCTCAGGCCGCCCGCACCGGGCTGGGTGAACGGACCGAGGAAGGCGCCGGACTGCCCGTGATACTTCAGGATCGCGTTGCCGTCGCCCAGGCCGACATACAAATTGCCGTCCGGTCCGTAGGCGATGCCGTTGGGATTGGCCAGCTCAGGGCCTTGTGCGAACACGCCGCGAAACGCACCGGTGCTCGCGTCGTAGCGCAGAATGTTGTTGGTGAACCGCGAAGAGACCAGCAGATCCTGCCCGCGGGCCGCAGCGCAGAGGTTGATCCCGCAAAGAAACAGGCATGGAGCGATGTGACGCATCGTTTATCCGGATGCAGCGCTCGCGGTGATCGGCGTAGTCTGGCGGGAGATCGGAACGCCAGCCGCTTAAAGTACTCAGTATACACGATGCATACAGGCCGCACGCGTCGCAAATTGTCGCGGGCAAGACGTGATTAGGCGACGCCCAACCGCCGACCTCGCGGGGGCGCGTCCGCCGGAATGCCCCGCGAAGCGTGTCTGTTCGGGAACACTGTTGCTGCCGCCGGAGTGGTTCGGCGTTCGCGCTCGGCGCCGGCAAATCTCGCGCAGCGCGGCGCTGTGGCTGACGTGTCGGAGATCGTCGCTCGGCGTCTCGGTTGAGCGGGGCGCCGCAGCTCGCGCCTTGTCGAAACGCGCCGCGCCTCGGCGACAAAACGCCGCCTGGCTCGCACTTCGGCCGCCGCGTTGCAGCCCGGCGGAGTCCGACGGGGCGGCATCGCTGTCAACATGGGCGTCCTGGCTTGGATGGCTGCCGCGCCGTTGCGGACTGTTCGCACCCGCCGTGCAGCGCATGAAACGGAGCAGTTCGTCGCGATCGACGCCGTGATCGCCAATGTAGCCGCCGGCCGGCGCGAGTGGCGGTCGGAAGGCCAGGCCGCTGACGGCTTGCCCGTTTGCCGCCCGCGCCGCACAATCCCAACGTTCGAGGGAAGCGGGGTATAGCGCCAAGCGCCCGACCGCGTGCGGCCGCAAACACGATGGAGCCTGTCATGGCGGATCATCCGATGCAGTTGCCGCAACCGGGTCCGGAGCATCAGTCGCTGGCGCGCTTTGCGGGCAAGTGGCGGGCCGAGGTGAAGCTCTTCTTCGTCCCCGGCGCGCCGCCGCAGGTTTCGACCGGCACGATGGTGAACACGCTGGTTCTGAACGGGCTGTTTCTGCATCAGGACTACACCGACGACGCCGGGCAGTACTTCGGCAAGGGCTTCTGGGGCTACGATCAGGTCGGCAAGCGCTACGAGGGATTGTGGCTGGACGTGATGATGAGCGGCTTTCAGAGCGAGCGGGGGCAGCACGATCCGAAGTCGGACACCTACCGCATGGAAGGCGCGATGCTGCACCCGCAGACGGGCCAGCCGATCCGCAAGGTGTCCGTAATCGCGGTTCACGGCGCGAACGAACACTCGGTGACGCAGTTCATCGAGTTTCAGCCGGGGCAGGAGATGAAGACGATGGAGATTCGCTACACGCGGGCGTAGTTTGCCACACGCCGCGTGGCCCCGGTGCGCCGCCGCAACCAGACAGACGCGTGCGGGTATAATCTCTGCCGGCACGGCGTGGTCACCGCAGGTCCGGTTCAGCCTAACCCGTTGCCGGAAAACAGGTAACGACCCTATGACCGTGGGCGAAGCCCTCGTCGATCGCGGGCTGATCACGACCGACCAACTCCTCGACGTGGCCGCAAGCAGCTCCGGCGGCGCGGACCGCATCGAGCATTTGCTGATCAAATCGGGGCTGGTCACCGAGCGCGACGTGCTGGCGGTGCTCAGCGACCTGCTGGCCTATCCCCTGGTCGAGCTCTCCGAAAAAGACGTCGACCGCGAAGTGCTGAGCATCGTGCCCAGCCGGCTCGTGCACCGCTACGGGCTGATGCCGCTGGGCAAGAACGGCAAGGGCCTGCGCGTCGCGACCGCCGATCCGTACAACATGTACGCGATGGACGAGCTGCGCACGTGCATCGGCATGCCGGTCGAGACGGTGCTGGCGACCCGCTCGGACATCAACAAGCTGATCAAGGCCTACTACGGCGTCGGCGGCGAAGTGCTGACGGAGATGATCGCGGACGCCGGCGTCGAGGTGGTCGACGAGACGAAGCTCGAGTCGAACGACCTCGACGTGCAGATGGCGCAGGACGCCTCGGTCGTCACGCTCGTGAACGAGATTCTGATCGAGGCGATCGACCAGCGCGCCAGCGACATTCACATCGAGCCGTTCGAAGGCGACTTCAAGGTGCGCTACCGCGTCGACGGCGTGCTGCACCGCGCGAACGTGCCGCCGGAGATCCGCCGCTGGCAGAACGCGATCATCAGCCGCATCAAGATTCTGGCGAACCTGAACATCGCCGAGAAGCGGCTGCCGCAGGACGGCGGCATCAAGATCAAGGCGCACGGCCGCGAGATCGACCTGCGCGTCAGCATCATTCCGATGGCCTTCGGCGAAGGCGTGGTGATGCGCATCCTGGACCGTACGTCGGTCCAGCTCGATCTCAACAAGCTCGGCATGGAGGGCGACACCTACGGCACGTTCCTCGAGTTGATCGACCGGCCGCACGGTATCGTGCTCGTGACGGGCCCGACCGGCTCCGGAAAGACCACCACGCTCTACGCCGCGCTCAAGCACATCGTCAGCGACGAGCTCAAGATTCTGACGATCGAAGACCCGATCGAGTACTACCTCGAGGGCGTCAACCAGGTGCAGGTGCTGCCGAAGATCGGGCTGAACTTCGCCCGCGCGATGCGCAGCTTCCTGCGGCACGACCCGGATGTGATCCTCGTCGGCGAGATTCGCGACAAGGAGACGGCCGAGACCGCCATCAACGCATCGCTGACCGGCCACCTGGTGTTCAGCACGCTGCACACCAACGATTCGGTGTCGGCCACGACCCGCCTGCTCGACATGGGCGTCGAGCCGTTTCTGATCAGCAGCTCGATCGAAGGCGTCATGGCGCAGCGGCTCGTGCGCACCATCTGCAAGAAGTGTAAAGAGGAATACTCGCCCGAGAACCCGGACACGCTGCCCAGCGACTTCGCCTTCGTTCCCGGCGAGCGGCTGTGGCGCGGCCGCGGCTGTCGCGACTGCCTGAACACCGGCTACGCCGGCCGCCGCGCTTCGTACGAGCTACTCGTCATGACCGACGAGCTGCGCGAAATGGTGGTGAACCGCGCGGCGGCCACGCAGATGCAAACCGTCGCCCGGCGGCACGGCCTGCGCCTGTTGCGCGAGGACGGCTGGCGGATGGTGCGCGCGGGATACACGACGCCGGAAGAGGTCGTTCGCGCGACGAAGGTGTAAATCGCCGGTTGGCGATGTGTTTCTCGTGCCGGCGCCAAGGGCGTTGTGGGACACCCGGGCAGCGGGCGGCACGCGATTGCGGTTCAATACGCTCTGCAGACATATCCCGACACCGTAAACCAATTGACTTCATTGAGTTAGAGGTTGCAGCCTGCACGCAGCCGCGACACGCCTGCGCCCGGGACGGGCTCGCAGCGCGAATCCGACACCTCGCGCGCTGCCCGTTTCAGCACGAGTCAGATTGACCCGATTGAGAGGCTGTGTTGTCCGGCTGGCACGCGCGTTGCCGTGCTGCTGAGACATTATGCGCCCGCGTCAACGATGTTCCTGAGGAGCGACTCGTGATCCCATTTGAGCGACCATCCAGCCGACGGTCCCCCGCGCGATGGATTATCGCGCTCGCCGCGATCCTGCTGCTCCCGGCCGGATCCGCGGCCGAAGACGTCATGCCCGAGTCCGCACTCGCGCGACTGATCGATGGCAACGCCCGTTTCGCCGGCGGCCGGCTGGAGAACCCGCGCTGCGACGCCGCCCGCCGCAAAGAGTGCGCGGAGGGCGGGCAGCACCCGTTCGCCACCATCCTGACGTGTTCGGACTCGCGGCTGGCGGCCGAGCGCATCTTCGACCAGGGCGTGGGCGACGTGTTCATCGTGCGCGTCGCGGGGAACGTGGCCGATACCGACGAAATCGGCACGATCGAGTATGGCGTCGGCCATTTGCACACGCCCTTGTTCGTCGTGCTCGGCCACTCCAAGTGCGGTGCGGTCAAGGCCGCATGCGCCGGCGGGCCGCTTGAGGGCTTTCTGCCGTTCCTGATGGATAACATCCGCCCGGCCGTCGAACAGGTCCGCATGACGTCGCCCATGTTGAAGGGCGACGCGCTGATCGACGCCTGCGTCGAGGCCAACGTGCTGCAAAGCCTTGCCGACGTGCTGCGCCGCAGTGCGGAGGTGCGGTCGCTGGTCGCCGCCGGAAAGCTGCAGGCCGTGGGTGCGGTCTATGACCTCGAGACGGGCCGCGTGCGCTGGATGGGCAGCCATCCCAATGAGCGCGCCATCATCGAAGCCAGCGGCGGCGGCGGGTCGCACGCGGACGCACCGGCCGCGGCCCACGCCGGCGGACACACGCCGCACCGCGTCGCCGGCGCCACGCACGAAAAAGACGAGCACGGCGATCACGGCTCCGCCAACGCACCACACGGCGGACACGCACATACCGGCGGCGCCGCCGCGACGGACGCCCACGCGGGCCACGCCCACAGCCACGATCACGGAGCAACCGACGGCGGCCACGCCGCAGCCCACGGACACGGTGCGGACGCACCGTCAGCGCCGCCGCCGAGCGACGTGCTCGCGCTTCTGCGCGAAGGCAACGCCCGGTTCACGTCGGACCGCCCGACGCACCCGCGCTGCGACCTGGCGTGGGTGGCACAGACCGCCGGCGGTCAGCACCCCAATGTCACGGTCCTGACGTGCTCGGACTCGCGCGTGCCGGTCGAGCGGATCTTCGACCAGGGCGTCGGCGATCTGTTTGTCGTCCGCGTGGCGGGTAACGTCGCGGATCTGAACGAGATCGCGTCAATCGAGTACGCGACGGGCCACCTGCACACGCCCGTGCTGATCGTGCTCGGTCACACCGCATGCGGCGCCGTCACGGCCGTCGCGAAGCAGGCGGACGTGCACGGCTGCATCCCCGAACTGGTCGACAACATCGCCCCCGCGGTGGCCCGCGTTCTCGCGTTCAACCCGGCGCTCAAGGACACGGCGCTGGTGGATGCCGCGATCCGCGCGAACGTGCAGCAGAGCATCCAGGACGTGCTGACGCGCAGCAGCGTGGTGCGCGAGCGCGTCGCCGCCGGAAAGCTGATGGTGCTGGGCGGCGTGTACGATTTGGCGAGCGGTACGATTGACTGGATTGACGACCCGACGCGGATGAGCGCGACCACCGGCGCGCCCGCGAATCCGCCGCCGGCGAAGCCCAACCCCGGCGGGCACTAGGCCGGGCTTCCGTAGCCGCCGCGACTGATCGCGACGCCGAGCGCCGCCGCTGGATGCTGCGCTCGGCGTCGGCGTGTTTCCGCGGTCTGGCGAGCCTCGCGCGGCACACGCCGCAGCGGCGCGCCCAAGCGCCGCTTCGCGGCGCGCGATTCGTCGCGTGCGATCAGCGCGCCGCCGAATCCAGCAGAAATGCCACGGCGGTGCCCAGGGCGGCCAGACCCAGCATCGCGACGACGCCGGCGATGATGATGGTCACCAGCGAGCGCTGGGCGTGTTCGCGAATCAGCGAGCCCAGCGCCTGCTGCTGCTCGCGCTGCTCGCCGTGCATCGATTGCAGCGCCTCCACCTGCGTTACGCCGGCCGCCCGCACCGACTCCATCGACGCGCCGAACCGCTGCAATGCGGCCTGTAGCTGCGCCTCGCTCTCCTGCTCCAGTTCGATGCGGCGCGCGACTGTCCGCAGGGCGTCGGCCTGTGCGGCGAGCGACTCCGGCATTCCGCCCAGCGTGTGCGCGACGGCCTGATGGTGCCGTGTCGAGAGCGTGGACTGCTCCGCAACTGTGCGGAGCGTCTCGGCCTGAGCTTGTTGCGTCTGTGCGAGCGACTCCAGGATCGTCGCGACGCGATCCACCGCCCGATTCAAATCGCGGGCGCGCTGATCCTGACGCTCGAAGTGCTCGTGCATCGCGTCCATCATCTCCACGACGCGCGTGGTCGCGTCGCGCCGGTCGCGCAGCGGACTGCGAACCGTGCCGACGATGCCGCCGCCGCGCCGCGACAGGTCGCCGAGGTGAATCGTCGCCGACGAATCCTCAGAGTGTGACCGTGGCGGTGAATCGCTTCCGTTCACGCCGCCGGCGCCGGACGGCGCGCGAAACCAACTGCCGACGCGAGTCCAGAGCGAGGGTACGGTAGACATGCGCATCCTCCGTGAGCGATTTGTGGCCGATTCCATTCGACCATGTTGCCGATTATAGGCCCTTGGCGCCCAAACGCCACAGGTCGACGCGCAATTCCTGCGGGGTTGTCAACAGCGGGGTGGCGCCACCCGGCGTGTCAGGTATGTGGAGTTTCCGGCATCGCGACCGCGCAGAGCATTTTCTGCATGTAGACCACGTCGAGCCGGCGTCCGAACTTGAAGCCGACCTCATGCAGGTGCGCCACCTGAACGAAACCCAGGCGCGCATGCAGGCGGATGCTGGGCGTCTGGTCCGCCGAGATGCCGGCGATGATCGTGTGCAGCCCGACCGTCCGCTCGGGTCGCAAGAGTTCCTCCATCAGTCGCCGGCCCAGGCCACGGCCGCACCAGTCCGGCGAGAGGTAGACCGAATTCTGCGCGCTGCATGAGTACCCTGCGGCCGGCCGGAATGGCGAGAGGCAGGCCCAACCCACGACGCTCTTCTGGGATTGCGCGACCACGATCGGATAGCGCGTGTGGCGCTCGTCCCACCACGCGCGGCGGCGGGCGGCGGACATCGGCTCGATTTCAAAGGTCGCCGTCGAGTGCGCGACGTAGTGATTGAAAATCGCGTTGATCGCGTCGAGGTCGGAGACTGCTGCGGGGCGAATGTGAACTTCCATGACGACAACAACTCCATCCGCGGCGGGGCTTGCGTGGCGACTCAGACGCGCCTGTCACTGTTTTGTAGTTGCGCTAACCGGTTCGCACAGGCCGGAGGCCTATGCTCCCGTATCTGACACGGCGCGGGCAGAATGCCCGGCCCACCCGAGATGACGCACAGGCCGGAGGCCTATGCCCCCCTTTCTGACAACACGCGCTAAGCCTGACGTTTGATGCTACGGCTGGGCTGCCAGCGCGAGCTCGGCCGCTTCCAGCAGCCGCAGGGTCTCCGCCGGCGAAGTCGCGGCGCGAATCTCATCCGGCAGCGCGGCGTTGAACAGCCGCGCCAGCCGTGCCAATACGCGGAGATGGGCGCGCTCGTCATGACTGATGATCAGGACGAACAGGTCGGTCAGGCCGCCATCCGGAGCGCTATAGGGCAAACCCGCGGCCACGCGCGCGACGCATAGCAGCGGCTCGGCCGTCGCGTAGGGTTGCGGCCGGCGTGGATGTGGAAACGCAAAGCCGCCGGCGAGCGCGGTCGACGCGAGCGATTCGCGCTCTTCGAGGGCGGTCACGAGGGCGACCGGGTCGTAGACCAGGCCGGTGCGCTCGGCGACGGCGACCAGCTCGCGCAGCACCGATGCACGCGAACGCGCCGCCAGATTGAGTTCCACCGCCTCGACCGCGAGCAGCGGCGCGACCACCAGACCGTGATCGCCGTCGGACATGGCGCGTTCGAGATTCACGATGTTGCGGTCGCCCAGGCCGTGCATCTCGCGCTGCAGCCAGTCGAGCATCATCGCCCGGTTGAAGCGCCACTCGCCGCCGATCTGGTGACCCGGCAACACCCCCTTTTCGGCCAGCCGCCGGACCTCGCGCGCGTCCATGCCGATGTGGCGGGCCAGCTCGTCGAGCGTCATGTTGCGATACGGCACCGGAACACTCCCCGATCGAACCACCGATTGGAGCAGAATTATAGCGAAGCCGCGTGCGATGAAAACGCCGGTGTTCGCCGCGCAGGCCACACCCGCTGCGCGTTTTTGTCATCAGCATTGGGTGTTCGACGCCGGGCGCTGGGCGCTCGGAGTTCGGAGAGCCTGTGAACTCTTTGGCATCACCTACTTTCGTGAACAGTTTGCGAGCCTCGTCGGCGGGCAGAATTCCCGCCCCACCCCAAAACCTCACAGGCTCGGAGTTCCGCGTTCACGGATCCGGGTTCTTCTTTCAAATTCATCAGGGGGTGGCGGGCGACGGCTTGTAGATCGCCCCGAGCCGGCGGCGGCCGTCGACGCGGATTTCGAGCGGCTCGCGCAGGCGCACGTGCCGCACGAACGCGAGCTCGCTCTGCGCCGGTTGCCGCGCCAGCCAGGCCCAATCGAGCAGCGCTTCGCGGTCGCGCGGATCGACGGTGAAGTAGCTGACCCCCTGCGACGTGAGGTTGTGAAAGAAGTGGCTGCCCTGCGACGGATCGACGCGGAAGTGCTCGAGGAACGTCTCGATGATGGTCCGCGCGGCGGAAATCTGCCCCCACGTGACCGGAATTCCGAGGGCGGGATTGGACGATCCCCAGCGGCCCGGGCCGATCATGACGCACGCACGCCGCGCGGCGCGCAGCTCGTGATTCAGCGCGCCCACCTCGCGGGCGATTTCGCGGGTCTTCAGCGGATCGAAGCGCTCCGGCACCACATATACGACGTCGCGCACGTACGTGATGACGCCGTGGCCCAGGGCCAGGGGACTGCGGCAGACCAGGCGGCGGCGCGGCACGTCGTCGAGGGTCACGTTCACCGTCTGCCCGCCCTCGAAGTACGGGCGAATCTGGAGCAGGGCGAACTCGCGCGGCTCGGTCGTGAGGTTCGCCGCGAACTCGATCTCGACCGGGCCGCTCATGCCCTCCCGACCCAGTTCTAGCAGCCGCTCGAGGATGCCCGCCAGCGGAAAGATGTCCGACTTGAGCACGTGCGCGAACGTGACGACGCGCGCCCCGGGGCGATAGATGCCGTCGTACAGCGCGTCGTTTTCGGCCGACCAGACGGAGCCGACCGCGGCCAGCGTGCCGTGCCGCTCGGCCGCATCCAGGTCGAGCCGCACCAGGCCCGGGTGGGCTTCGTCTTCGCCGTCGCCGCGGCGGGCGGTCAGGTTCAGCGCGTAGAAGCCGCGCTGCGACTGTTCGAGGAACTCGCGCGGGTCGCCCAATTGCGGCAGCACCTGCGGATGCGCGGGGCAGAAGCGCAGCGCCTCGCCGCCCTCGACCACCAGCGCCCCCAGCCCCAGGACCGCGTGCGCGACGCCTTCCTCCGGCTTCATCTGTCCGAACGGATAGAAGTTGTAGGAGCACGCGACGCCGGCGATGTCGGGGTAGAAGTAGTGCTCGCGCGGGGCGCCGATGACCTGCTGCAGGATCACGCCCATTTGCTGCTCTTCGATGTGATAGGGCGTGGACGCCAGGTATTGCCGCGCGGCCGCCATGAACGTCGATGCGTAGACGCTCTGGATCGCCGCCTGAAGCTGCTCGAGTCGCACGTCGTCTCGCGGGTCGTTGTTGGGGATCATCCGCGTCGTGTAAACGCCGGCGAACGGGTAGTACGGCGAGTCCTCCAGCAGGCTCGACGAGCGTACGGCGATCGGGAAGCGGGCCGTGGCGAGAAACGCCCGCAGGTCTTCCACGACGGCGTCCGGCAACCGGGCCTGCGCGAAGGCCTGCGCGATCAGCGCGTCGCTCTCCGTGCGCAGTGCGAACGCCCGCAGGTTGTTTCGCGCCAGGAACTCCGCGAAGACCTCGGTGCCGATCACCACCGAGCGCGGCACCGTCAGGCGCACGCCGGGAAAGAGCCGGTCCAGCTTGTAACGCGCCAGCAGACCGTCCATGAACGCCAGGCCGCGGGCCTTGCCGCCCAGCGAGCCGCCGCCGATCCGCGCGAAGCTGCTGCCCGTGTCGTAGCGGTCGGGGGTGAAGTCCTCGACCAGCCCGCGGCGGTTCTGGCGCAGCGTTTCGCGGATGGCGCCGATGAGATATTTGCGCAGCGACTCGATGTCTCCGAACTCGCTGACGCGTCGCGGCCGCAGCCGCGCGGCCAGCTCGAATTCCGTCCGCGCCCGCAGCCAGTTCGAGAAGTGGTTGCGCCGCGCGTGGTAGTCGATCGACGCGATCGGCACCCACTCCAGCACCCGCGCCATCGCCCGCAGGTCGGCGGCGCGGGCCACTTCGCGATTGTCCGGCGTGCGGAAGATGAACTCGCCAAAGCCGAAGTTGGTCAGCATGAACGCCGCCACCTCGCGGTGCAGCGTGGCGGAGTGCTTGTCGGCGAAGCTGGCGCCCAGGTCCTGAGCCACCTGGCGGTTGGCCGGCTCGCTGGATTGCACCAGCGCCGGCAGGTCCGGGTTCTCGGCCTTCAAGAGCCGCAGGAAGTCGAGGCCCGCGGCGGGATCCTCCTGCTTGTCGCGCGGCAGACGCACGTCGAGGATCACCCCGAAGAGCTGCCGCCGGAACTGGCGATAGAGCGCGACGGCCTGCTCGTGGCAATCCGCCACCAGGATCTTGGGCCGCGCCCGCATGCGCAGCAGGCGGTGCATGCGGTTGATGCCGTCGGCCATTACGGCGCGGGCCTGCTTGACCAGTTCCGCGTACATGATCGGCAGCAGCGAAGACCGGAAGCTGACCGAGTCCTCGAGCAGCAGGATCGCGCCGACGCCGCCCTCGCGGGTGTCATGCTCCGCGTTCCAGCGGTCCTCGAGCATCTTGATAATCGCCAGAAACAGCTTCGGGTCGCCGTGCCACACGAAGCGGCTGTCGATGTCCAGCGGGTCGCGCGGCGCGACCCGCGAGAGCTCCCACTCGCTGGCCGCGAGCAGCACCAGCGGCGGCTGCGGCGGCAAGCGGCGGGCGGCGGCGGCAAAGGCGGCGGCATCCATGTCGCCCAGCCGCGGCATGCAGATCACCAGGTCGAAGCGGCCCTTGCGAATGGCGGCCAGGGCGGCCTCGCCGGTGGCCACGCGGCGCACCTCGGGCGCGTGCGAGAGGCCCAGCTCCATGTACTCCGAGAAGATCATCTCGGTCAGCAGCCCGTCCTCTTCGAGGATGAAGGCGTCGTAGGGACTGGCGACCAGCAGAATCGACTCGATGCGGCGGGGCATCAGGTTCGGAAAGCGACCCAGGCGCCAGTCGACGCTGCTCGGCGCGAGATCTTCCGCCGCCGCGGGCGCGCCGGAGACGAAGCGGGCGTCACGTGCGTACGACATGCGGGCGATCCGGTGAGAGTGCTGGGCGAGTCATATCGTTATCGCGCAGCGCCGCCCGAGCCGCGGGCCGCGCGGCGCTAGGCCGTCGCGACGCGCGCCGGCGGCTCCACGGCCCGCGGCAGCCGACTGCGGAGATTGTCGAGCACGTTCATGAAGTTGATGTACGAGTCGTAAGGCGAATCGTAGGGGTTGAAATACTTGTGCACGTCGCCGTCGGCGAAATACTTGGTGCACATGTAGTAGAAATGGTCGGAGGTGGTCAGCTTGCGCCAGTCCTCCAGCAGTTTCGAATCTTCCGCGGCCTTGATCGCCGGTTCGAGCCGGTAAGTCTCGTGCAGAGCGTTGGCCTGCATGGCGTTTCCGAGCCAGGCCGAGAGATCGCGCTCGGTGTCCGCCCACGAGATCATGAACGGCACGTCATACTCCCCGTGGGGTTCGTAGCGTTTCGCACACTCGCTGGGCGTTGCGAAATCGTTGTCCGGCAGCTTCAGAATCTCGCCCGGCAGGTGCCGCAGAAATTCGAAGATTCCCGTGTCGGCCCACTGGTGCTCACCGAAGGTCTCGTAGTCCATGAAGAGGTTGACGACGAAGCCGTTGCCGTTCACCTGGTGCACCCACTTGGCGAACTTGTCGGCCGTCAACGGCCATTCGGCCCAGCCGCGATTGCCGAAGCGAAAGGCGATGTCGTCGGACAAGCGATAGTTCTTCAGCAGCAGCTTCACGCCATCCGCGCCCGGCGGCCGGTACAGGTACGTCGGCGCGCGGTAGCCGAGCAGATGGTCGGCGCCCTCGCAAAGCACCGCGCGGTAGCCCAGCTCGGCCGCCGCGAGCGCCACGTCGTTGTTGTAGATCAGCTCGGTGTTGCGGAAGACCGTCGGCGTCTGGCCGAACAGCGTCTCGATCCGCCGGCGGTGCAGCGCGATCTGCTCGCACCATTCCTGCCGCGAGTAGAGGAAGCTCAGCGAGTGGTAGTAGGTCTCGGAGAGGAACTCGACGCAGCCGGTGTCGGCTAGCCGGCGGAAACTGTCGAGCGCCTCGGGCACGTAGCGCTCGAACTGCTCGAGGATCGTTCCGGTCAGGCTGTACGCCACGCGAAAGCGGCCGTCGTAGCGGCGGATCAGATCAAGGATCACCGCGTTGGTGGGCAGGTAGCACTTGCTCGCGACCTTTCGCAGAATCTCGCCGTTGGAGCGATCGTCGAAGTAGTTCGGGGCACGATCGAAGATGTTGTAGCGCCGCAGGCGATACGGCTGATGGACCTGGAAGTAGAAGCAGACCGAGGCCATGGGCGCTCCTGGGCGTGCCGCGGGATTCACGTCCGATCCCCGCGAACACCCGTAGTATACCCGCATGGCGTTTGCCTGTCGGATAAGGCGAATGCTCACGCGGATCGGTCAGCAGCCTGCGTCGTCGCTATCAGGCGTTGAACGCGCCTCACGGGCTGCTCGTCGAAGCGCCGGTTGCCGCGCGATCTCGCCCCGTTTTTCCCGTTCGCCAGTCGGCAGACCGATCATGATTTGCTTCGTCGCAGCCGGGTCGGAGGGTGGTTGTCCGCACGTCAGCGCGCAGACTTCGCCTGGCCGATGCTTGCCGACTACGTCGTCGCGCGGTCCACTGTCTCGCGCGAGTTCCGAATCACGAGACCCTTATGACGCGACTCATCCCGTTTGTTTTGGCCATGCTCAGTCTGGGGCACACGAGCGCCGCCGCGCATGCGCAGGTATCCCAACCCGTCGACCGCCGCGCCGCGATCGACGCGCATCTTGAGGCGGAGCGCGTCGCACGGCGCATCCCCGCGCTTTCGGTCGGCGTTGTTCGTGGAGACGCGCTCGCGTACGCCTCCGCGTTCGGCGTCGCGGATCGCGCTACCAGCCGCCCGGCGACCACGCAGAGCGTCTACCGCGTCGCCTCGTTTACGAAGATCTTTACCGCCGCGCTGCTGGTCAGCCTGCGCGACGCCGGCGTCGTGAAGCTTGACGACCCGGTCGCGCAGCACCTGCCGGCCGACGTGAGCGTGCCGACGGACCCGCGCGGCGCGCCGCACATCACCCTGCGGCACCTGGCGACGCACACATCCGGCCTGCCGCGCGTGCCGGACAACATCCGCCCGAAGGCCGGCGACATGTACGGCGGATACACCACCGAGCAGTTGTACGCCGCGATGCGAACGGCCAAGCTCGACGCGCCGATCGGCGCGGCGTGCGAGTACTCAAACTTCGGAATGGGTCTGCTGGGCCACGCACTGGAGCGCGCCGCCGGCAAGTCGTATGAATCGCTGCTCATCGAGCGGCTCTTCGCGCCTCTGGGCATGACGCAGACGCGGATTCACATTTCGCCCGACGCCCGGGGCGACTACGCAACGGGCTACCTGATGTTCAGCGACACGCCCGCGGTCGAGTGGGACTTCGGTTGCCTCGCGGGCTGCGGCGCGGTCGCGTCGAACGTGCCGGACCTGGCCCGATTTCTGTCGCTGCAGTTCCGCGCGGGCCAGGCCGGGGTGACGCCGCTGTCGGGCGGCTCGCTGCTGGAGATGCACACGCCGCAGCGCATCCTCGAAGGCTGGAAGCTCGGCGTCGGGCTTGGCTGGCACATCCTGATGGACGACCAGATCGGCGAAGTCGTCTGGCACAACGGCAGCACCTTCGGCCACGGGAGCTTCGTCGGATTCTCGCCGACGCGGAAGCTCGGCGTCATCATCCTGATGAACCGCGGCAACGTCGACGGCGCGGCGGACGAGATCGGCTTGTGGTTGCTGCACGAAGTTGTCGAGAACGGACTGCCCCCGCTGACCAGCCAGCCGGCGGCGCGGTAGGCTCGCAGCATCGCCGGCGGCGTCGGCCGCGCGGCGGCGCAAGGAGCGGCCCCCCATGGCGATCGCCGGTCAAGAACGACCCCAGCTTGCGCTGCAGCGCTCCGCCGCCGAGTGGACCCTGGAAGCGCTCGCCGCGGTCGGATTGGTTTGCTGCCTGGCGTACGCCGGGGTGTCCTACGCCGCATTGCCGGCGCAGATTCCCGTGCACTTCGGGGTGGACGGACAGGTCGACCGGGTCGGGTCGAAAGCGGAGTTGTGGCTGTTGCCGCCGATCGCCGCGGGCGTCTACACGATCCTCAGCGTTGTGGCGCTCTTCCCGCAGCGATTCAACTATCCGGTGGCGATTACGGCGGAGAACGCCGCGCGTCAGTATCGAATCGCCCGGCTCCTGTTGATCGCACTGAAAGCCGAGATCACTTGGCTATTCGTCGCCGTGCTGTGGGCGATTGTGCAGGCCGCCGGTCGCGCCTCGATCGGTCCCGAGCTGTGGGTCGTGCCCGTCTTCATCGTCCTCATTCTCGGCACAGTCGCGGCGGGGCTGCTCGCGGCGATTCGCGCCAGATAGAGTCATGGTCGCGATTGATCGCGCGATGGCGATGAGATGATGGGGTCGCCCCGCGCGGGTCTGATTCTCGCTACGCCGCGGGCGCCGCGTCGTCGTGCGGCGGGTTCATCACGAGGGGCGTGTTCAGCACATCCTGCGTTTTGATCTGGTTGCCGAACCCCTCGTGCGCGACGACATTGAGCGTGCCGTTGGTGCACATGCGGCACTCGTTGATGCTCACCATCAGCCGGCGCGGGAGTTTGTTGTGCTCCTTCGACGCGGCGCCCTGATACGGCGCGAGGGCCGCCTGAATCTCGGCCAGCTCGCCGCGGGCCGCGTGGGCCGCCAGTTGCTCGATCAGCTTCATCGCCTGGTCCAGCACCTCGGCGCTGGTGCGCTCGAACTCCTCGCGCTCGACCGTTTCGTGCTTCTTGAACTTCTGCGGCGGGCGGCTGCCCGGCAGCGTCGCGAGCTGGCGTGATGACATGTAGACGCCGCAGTTGGCGCAGTAGGGCTTGGTGCGCAGAATCAGCGGCGCCACCAGGCCGCCGAAGGCGAACCCGGCCATCTCCAGCGCCCGAATGGCATAGCCCCAGGCCCCGAACGGCTCTCCGGGTTGACCGTCACGCCCGACCCACGCGAAGTTGCGCGTGGCGAAGTCGAACCAATGAATGAACGTGACGCCGGCCAGTTCCGGGTTTTTCGACTGCAGGTCGCGAAACTCGAAGTACTGCGCCCCGCCGTACGCGGCGAGTTGCAAAACGACGATCACGCCCAGCAGCACGTTGCTGACCCGCCGGTCGAGCCACCACGCGGCCAATCCGTAGCCACTGCCCGCGGCGATTCCCACCAGGATCGCGCCGACCGGAATGACGTAGTTCGCGTACCACCCCATCACGTTCACGTCGGGCGCCCAGTGGTTCAGGGCCCAGACGGCCAGCAGCGCCAGAGCGCCCGTCAGCAGGCCGCCGCCGAGCACGGGCGCGGCCAGCCCGCTGTCCCCGCGTTGAATCGGAGCCGGAGTGTCCATCGTGCTCCCTCCACGATTGTCACGCACTTCGCGGACTGCAGCAGTCTGCGGAAAGCTGGGGCGCCGCGCGGGCCGCGCGTGCGTCCTCGTCCGAGTTGGCCGCCGGCGCGCTGACCCCGGCGACTATGCGCTGCCGGCTCCCGTGAGGCCGCTCGTCAGGGCGGTCGTCAGCGCCGTCACCAGCGCGGTCAATCCGCTGCTGAACACCGATGAGAGAATCTGCGTCAGTTGCTGATCGCTCAGCCCGCAGCCGCCCAGCGCCAGCAGCGTGCTGCTCGCCATCCATAGCCGCAGCCAGCCGGCGCGCATCGCTTTCCGCGTCATTGAGAGCATCCTCTTGGTTGGGTTCGCCGATCGCCAGACGGTGATGATACCCCGGCCTACGGGCCGCGGCGAGACGGTGCGGAAGTCGGCGACAACGTCTCGTCCGATGCCAGTTGCGCCGCGCCGCCATAGCCGGCCAGCAGCCGACGTGCCTCGCGCAAGCGTTCCTGCTTCTGAATCTGGTCGTTCACCCGCGCGACCCACGCTTCCGCCAGCCATGCGACGCGCGGCTCGGCCTGCTGCGCCACCAGCGGCCGCAGCGCGGCCAGCAGCGCCGCCCACTGCTGCTCCAGCACGGGGCGCTGCGACTCGGCCGTAATCCGGCGCTCGATGTCGAGCAGTTGCATGCCCAGCGGCGTCTGCAAATCGCCGTCCGCCGCGGAGCCGCCCGCCGGCGCGGAAGCCGGCATGCTCGTCGGCGGAAGGGTGGCTTCGTACGCCGCCCGCAGCCGCTCGCCGACATCCGCGGCCACCGGCGACGCGTAGTCGCCGTGGACAAAGAACCGCGCGGCGGCCGGCGGCGCGATTTTCAGCCACTCGCCGCGCTCGCCGACGATCCAGACGCGTTCGCCGGGCGACAGCAGCGCCTGCACGTCTGACATCATCGGGTCGCTCTCGTAGTGCGTGCTCGCAGCGCGCACCCGCAGCGTCCCGCTGGAGACCGTCACGACGCCGGTTCCGTCGGGCCGACGTTCGACATACTGCGCCGCGACCAGGGAGAACACGCCCGGCGGCGCCTGAACCTCCCACCAGCCGGCCCGCGAGCCGGTCGCCTTTAGCGCCGCGTCGCGCGGCAGGCGCGTTACGATCAAGCTGTTCAGGTCCGGGCTGCTGCGCAGATGTACGCCCTCTCCCGTGACGCGCAGCCAGTTGCCCGGCAACAGCTCCGGCAACGGCGGCGGCGGCGCCAGCGCCACCGGCGGCGTTAGCGCGGGCGACGGCGCGGGCTGAGTTGTCGGCGCTTGCGCAAGCGCCGCCGATGTCGCTACGGCCGCGGCGACGCCGACAATGAGAATGCGAACGTTTAGAGTCTGAGTGGCTCGACCGGGCCCGCGCGCCATCTGCGCCTCCTCCGGCGGCTGCCCGCCGGGCGATTGCATGGGGCCGATCCGCGCCGGGGCGATTCCATTCTCAGCCGGTCGGGACGCACCCACTCCGGCGGCCTGGCGCGGTCTGCGTTTGCAGTTGCACACTACGATTTTGCGTGTGGGGTGTCAATTCGGACGGGGGTGCGGCGCCACATTCGGCCGGCAGAATGTCCGCCTCACCCTGCAAGCCGCAACCGCCCGCGACAGAAACCCACTGGCCGGGCGCGTCCCGTGCGCGCGGATCGGCACGCCTCTGCGCCCGTGCCGGTGCGACCCTGCGGCAATACACTGCGTCGATCGCCCGAGAACAGAAGGGAAGCGCCCGATGTCCGACCGCGTCTTGCTGACTCGACGCCTTCCGCCGCCGGCGGCCGACGTGCTCGCCGACGCCGGCTTCAGCGTCGAAGCCTGCGACTCCGACGACCCGCCGGCGCGGCCGGACCTGCTCATTCGCGCTCGCGGCGTCTCTGCAATCCTGGCTACGCTGACCGAGCGCGTCGATGCGGAGTTGCTCGCTGCGGCCGGTCCGGGCTTGCGGGTCGTGGCGAATTTCGCTGTGGGCTACGACAACATCGACGTGGCCGCATGCCGCCGGGCGGGCGTGGTGGCCACGAACACGCCGGACGTGCTGACCGATGCGACCGCCGATCTGACGATGGCGCTGCTGCTGGCGGTCGCACGGCGCATCGTCGAGGGCGATCAGCTCGCGCGCAGCGGCGAGTGGGGCGGATGGACGCCGACGCAGTTACTCGGTCTGGAGCTGCGCGGCGCGGTGCTGGGGATCATCGGCGCCGGGCGGATCGGCACGGCGGTGGCGGCGCGCGCGGCGGCATTCGGCATGGGCGTGGCGTATTGCCATCCGCGCGTTAACGATGAGCTGGAGCGCGTCTGCCGGGCGCGCCGGATGGCGCTGGACGAGTTGCTGGCCACCGCCGACGTGGTCTCGCTGCACGTTCCGATGCGCCCGGAGAACCGCCACATGATCGGCGCGGCGCAGATTTCGCGGATGCGGGCCGGCGCGATCCTCATCAACACCGCCCGCGGTCCGCTGATCGACGAAGCGGCGCTCATCGCCGCACTGCAAGCGCGTCGGCTCGCTGCGGCCGGCCTGGATGTCTATGAACACGAACCGCGTGTGCCCACCGAACTGGCGGAATTGCCGAACGTGGTGCTGTTGCCGCACCTGGGCAGCGCCACGCTGGCGACGCGCTTCCGCATGTCGCAGATGGCGGCCGACAACATCATCTGCGTGCTGCGCGGTCAGACGCCGCCGAACCCCATTACGTGAGGCCGCCGCGGCGCAGACGAACGCCGCCGGCGGATCGTAGCGCGACCGGCGACGCGGCGCGAGCGGTTACTCGGTGATTCGCACCATGTCGAGCGGCGGCATGCCCTCGGCCACGATCGTCAGTTTTCCGTCGCGGAACGTGGCCTTCGAGTCCTTCTCATCCGTGGCCGGCTGGCCGTTCTTCTCCAGTGTCTTCACGGTGACTTCGCCGTCGACCAGGGTCCAGGTTCCCTTGCCGGAGTCGTTCATGCCGGCCACGGCCTGCATCATCTCGCAGGTGCGGTCGGCCTTGAACTCGATCACCAGCTTCATCGACTTGGCGGATTCCGCGAGTTGCAGCAACTGCTCGGGAGTCAGAATCTGACCGGCCTTCTTGGCCTCGTTGATCATCGCGGTCTTGAGGCTTTCGATATCGAGCGCCCACTTGCCGATCAGGGCCTTCTCGTCCTCAGCCAGGGGCGCGGCGGTTGGAGCGCTCTCGGCGGGCTTGGGAGCCTCGGCCGGCGCGGTGCTCGGTGCGGCGGCGGGTGCGGCGGTCGCGGCCGGCTGCTCGGCCGGCTTCGGCTGCTCGGCCGGTTTCGGGGCTTCCGCCGGCTTGGGCGTCTCGGCGGGCTTCGGCGCTTCGGCGGCTGGAGCCGGGGCGGACGGCGCCGCCGGCGGCTTCTTTTCTTCCTTCTTGGCCTCGCAGGCGGCGAGGGCGAATACGGCGGCGGTCAAAACGGCAAGCGTGCAGCGGCGCATCGGGAAACTCCTGTCAATAACGGCGACGGCGCGGCGTCAATTCGAACCGAAGTCTAGCCCGGAACGCCCCACTCGGCGAGAGCCGCGGTCGGCGCGTGCGCCGCGCGATGGGCGCAGCACGCCCGGCGCGGGTAGACTGCTCTCTCGATTGCAGAGCTCAATCGGTTCCGGCATTTGAATCGCGGCGCTGAGAGAGCGTGAGCCGGGACGCGAGCGCCGCGAGCCGCGGGCGACCGTCACTTTGATCGGAAGGGCGCACAACATGAGGGCCTATCGCATGCGCATGTCGCAGGTGAGTTCGATCGGAATCGGGCTGGGGGCGTTGGTGCTCGGCGTGCTGGCGATGAGCGCTGCGCCGCGACTGGCCCACGGCCAGGACGGCGCTGCGACCGCGGCCGACAAACCCGCCGACAAGCCGGCGGAGGGGGCGGCCACCAGCCCCGCCAAGAGCGCCGAAGAGAAGGAAAAGGCGCGGCGCGACAACACCCGCAAGCGCGACGGGCTGAAACGCGATCTCGAAATCGCGCGGGTGAAGCTGGAGCAGGCCGCTCTGGCGAGCGAGCACCAGACCGCGGCGGACGAAGAGGCGCTCAAGAAGCTCACGGCGGAGCTGGAGTTCACGAGCAAGAAACTGACCGATCTGGAGAACTCGCAGGCGCCGCTGCGCATCGAACAGTCCAAGCTCAGCCTGCGCTGGTCCGAGGACAACCTGCGCGAGGCCGAGGAGGAGCTGCAGCAACTGGAAATGATGTACGCCGAAGAAGACCTGGCGGACAAGACAAAAGAGATCGTCATCCAGCGCGCCAAGCGGCGGATCGAGCGCAGCCGCTGGGGGCTTGAGAACGCCCGCAAGGACAACGAGCAGTTGACGGCCATCGTGCTTCCCAACGAAATGCAGGGCCTCAAGCTGGAGATCGAGCAGAAGCGCCGCGAGCTGCAGGCCGCCGAGCGCAGCCGCGCCGCCGCCGTGCTGGCCAAAAAGATCGAGCGCATGGGGATCGAGTCGGAAGTGGCCCGCATCGAGGCCGAGCTGGCCGACGTGGAGCGCGAGCTGGCCGCGCCGTGATTCATCGGCCCCGTGGCCGGGAGTACATCCTGTGAACACCCGTCTTGCCGCAGTACTGACGACGTGCTGTTGTGTCTGCGCCGCGTTCGCGCAGGGCGCTGCGCGCTTCGTGCCGCCCTCGGCCGAGCAGGTCGCGATCACGATGAAGAAGGCGACCGACTTCCTTCTGAAAGATCAGAATCCCGACGGCTCGTGGGGCTCGCCCCGCAACCCGGAGAGCGAGTTCTGGTCGAATCCGGAAACGCACCGCTCCTGGATCGTCGCGACCACCGGACTGGCCTGCATGGCGCTGCAGGAGATCGAGCAGACGCCCGAAATCCAGGCGGCGTACGATCGCGGCATCGACTACATCCTCGGCAACGCGCTCGTGAAGCGGCCCAGCGACTGGGACATCGACAATACCTGGGCCTACGTCTACGGCCTGCAGGCCCTGGCCCGCGCCGCCATGAACCCGCGCTACGCCGACACGCCGCGGCTCGTGAAAATCCGCGAAGTCGCCCCGCAGGTGATCGAGCGGCTGCGAAAATACCAGACGCCCAGCGGCGGCTGGGGCTACTACGACTCGTTCCAGGATGTGACCATGCCCGGAACGTGGGCCACCAGCTTCATGACCGCTTCCGCTGTCCTGGCCCTGGTCGACGCACGCAGCGCCGGCTTCGCCGTCGATCCGAAGATTCTCGATCCGGCCGTGCGGGCGGTGCGCCGCTGCCGGCTGCCGACCGGCGCGTACACGTACAGCGTCGAGGCGATTCCATCCCCCGGCGGCCTGGAGTGGATCGATCAGATCAAGGGTTCGCTTTCGCGCATTCAGGTCGGGAATCTCGCGCTGCGCCTGGCCGGCAAGCCGGACGAAGTGAGCGACGACGACCTGCGCAAGGGTCTTGAGCACTTTTTCAAGGAACACCGGTTCCTCGACATCGCCCGCAAGAAGCCGATCCCGCACGAGGCGTACTACCTCAACAGCGGTTACTTCTACTTCTACGGCCACTGGTACGCGGCGCAGGTGATCGAGACCTTGCCCGCGGCCGAGCGGCCCGCCCTGTGGGAGAAGCTCCAGCATCACATCGTTAAGACGCAGGAGGACGATGGGTCGATGTGGGACTACTACATGAACAGCTACGGCAAGCCCTACGGCACGTCCTACTCGCTGATGGCCTTGAACCGCTCGATCATCAAGGCCCGGTAGCCAACTGTCGCATCGCCGGGTGGAAGCGCGAGCGGAGTCCGCACATTAGGTCCGATAACGCGGAAGCCTGTCGCTTTCCGTATCCGCCCGCGCTACGCATCGGCCGATGAGTCTGACGTGTATACCCGTGCAGGGGGCGGCGGCGGCTTACCGCGCGGGCGGCGGCGGACTTGCCGCGAACGGATAGCATACGGGTGTCCTCAGGAGCGAAACATGCGTCGCATCGTCGTTTTTGTTTGCGGATTGCTCGCCACCAACACTCTCATCGCGCAGCCGACGCCGCCGACCTCTGCGCCCGTCGCACCAGACCCGCAGGCGCAACCGGCCAAGCCTGAGAAGCAGCCCCCGGGTGGGCGCGGCTTGCGGGCCCGCATGCGGCTTGATTCGCTCGCCGAGCAACTGCCCACGCAGCTCAAGCTGGACGCAGCGCAGGCGCAGCAGTTCGACGCGCTGGTCGCGGAGCAGCGCGCGGCGATCGAGGGCGATGAGAGCGCCCGCAGGCTGGCCGAGCTCGGCGACACGCTGCGGGCGGCGCAACAGGCGAAGGACTACCCGCGCGTCCGCGAGATCACGGCGGAGATGCGCGCTTTACGCGATCGGTCCAACTGGACGCCGGCGTTTCTCGACAAGGTAGGCGGGCTGCTCCGCGAGGATCAGCGACCGGCGCTCGACAGCGTGCGGACGCGCTTGTCGCTGCAGGACCGGCGGGCGCAGTCCGGCGCGAACCGGCTGGAGCGGACGGTCATGCGACTGCGAAATCAGCTCGGTCTGACCCCCGAGCAGGAACCGCAGTTCGACGGACTGGTCGAGCAGTTTCGCGAGCGTTTCGCCGCTGCCGACGCGGATCGCGCCGCCGGGGACGACGCGCGTCGCAAGCTGCTCGATGATCTGCGCACGGCGCAGGCGGCCCACGACACAGCCAAGCTCAACGACATCGAGAAGCAGCTTTCGGCCCGCCGGGATGCGGAGCTGACCCTGCTCGACGAGTTTTTCGACGAACTCGATCCGCTGCTCAGCGACGATCAGCGGGCGTACCTGGAACAGTACCGCGATGATGCGGCGCTGCCCGGCGGCGGCGTGGATAACGTGCGCACGGTGCTCCGCGCCGCCCGGCGGCTGGAGCTGCAGGACGAGCAGCGATCGGCGCTGCGGCAGATCGAACGCGATGCAATCGCGGCACAGCGGCAACTCAAGCGGCGCGACAAAGAGGCGCAGTCCGCGCTCGCCGCGAAGACTCGCGACCAGATCCGCGAGCTGTTGACCGAAACCCAGGCGGCGGATTTCGAGCGGCTGCTCAGCCGGAGCGGACGCGGCAGCCGGCCTCATTCGGAGATCCCGCCGGCGAGCGACGCCGCGAACGAGAGTCCCGAGGATGCGCCGGAAGCGCCGTAGGCGCTGCAGCCTGATTCGGGTTGCGCGGGTTGACCGCGCCGCGCCGGCTCGCAACGATGTCCACCGTCGGTTGACGCAGCCCCGACGGAGGACCGGTGATGCGAATGGTGCGGCGGGCCCGTCACGGTTTCACTTCGACGTACCACCCGTTTTGCTTTCGAATCGCCGCGCCGCTGCTGCTCCTGCTGGGCGGTGCGGCGCCGCTCGTGGCGCAATCGACCGCGCCGACTTCGCGACCGGCGTTCACCGTGCAACGCGCGGAGTGCATCTCGCTGCTGGGTAAGCCGCTGTTCGCGCATGCCCCGGGGGCGCGTGCGGCGCTGGAGGCGGCGCTCGCTCAGGCGCGAAGCGAAGCCGACGCCGCGCCCGATGATCTCGACAAAGCCATCTGGGTCGGCCGGCGGCTGGGCTACCTGTGGCGGATGAACGAGGCCATCGCCGCATTCGACCGGGCGCTGGAGCGCTGGCCGAACTCCGCCGCGCCGCTGCGACATCGCGGGCATCGGCTGATCAGCATCCGCCGCTTCGATGACGCGATCGCCGACCTGACGCGCGCCGCCGCGTTAATGGGCGCGGACGCGGAGAGCACCGAACCCGATGGGCAGCCCAATGCCCGCAACCTGCCGCTGACGACGCTGGGGTTCAACGTGTGCTACCACCTCGGAGTAGCGCGCTACTTCAAGGGCGACTTTCCGGGCGCGGTCAGCGCGATGCAATCCACGCTGAAGTACGCGGAGAAGCACGCGGACAATCGGGTCGCCGTGTCATACTGGCTGTACCTGGCGCTGCGTCGTGCGGGTCGCGACGCGGAGGCGGCCAGCGTCGCCGCGGGGATCACGCCGGAGCTGGAAATCATCGAGAACGACGCCTATCACCGCCTGCTGCTGGTGTTCAACGGTTCTCGCACGGTTGAAGAGACGCTCAAGGCCGAGCAGAAGGCCGCAACCGATGCGGCGACGATCGGATACGGCCTGGGCATTTGGCGATTGCTCGGCGGCGATCGCGCCGCGGCGGTCGAGCAGTTCGAACGAGTCGTCGCCGGGGAGAATTGGCCGGCGTTCGGGTTTATCGCTGCGGAGGTCGAACTGCGGCGCTTGCGCGGCGATTGATCGACATCGCGCGGAAAACCCGGCGATAAGGCGTTCAAAGCCGGGCGCTTCCCGGGACGGATGATCGCGTGGCGCGCCCGCCGCGCGTAGAACTTCGTCATCTCGCTTTGGGCGAAATCCAATCGGGCATACAATTACGAATTCGCAGTTGCGGCGGGGAGCACCGCCGGCGCGCTGGCGCGCGGCGAACGGCCCGGAGCGCTTCGTCGCCGACAGGAGACGCCGCGATCCGGTGCGGGACGCGGATCGGCGAATGTCAGGAGAGCGGCGGCATGGCGTACATCGAAGTTGCGGACCTGCACAAGAGTTATCGCAAGCGGGCGCTGGATGTGCCGGTGCTGAGCAAACTGAGCCTGAGCATCGCCGCGGGCGAATACGTCGCGCTGATGGGGCCCAGCGGCTCGGGCAAGTCGACGCTGCTGAATCTGCTCGGCGGGCTGGACGCACCCACCGCGGGAACGATTCGCATCGGCGACACGTTCCTGAATACGCTCAACGAGGCGCAGCGCACTGCCTGGCGATCGCGCCACGTCGGCTTCATTTTCCAGATGTATCACCTGTTGCCGGTGCTGACCGCGGCGCAGAACGTCGAGCTGCCGCTGCTGCTGTTCAGCATGTCCGGGCGCGAGCGGCGCGAGCGGGTGCGGTTCGCACTGTCGATCGTCGGGCTTGAGGAGCGGATGGACCACCGGCCGGGTCAGCTCTCCGGCGGGCAGGAGCAGCGCGTCGCGATCGCCCGCGCCATCGTCACCGACCCCGAGCTGCTGCTGGCCGACGAGCCGACCGGCGACCTGGACGCGACCAGCGCCCACGACGTGCTGATCCTGCTGGAGCGGCTGAATCGGGAGTTCAAAAAGACCATCATCATGGTCACGCACGACCAGAAGGCCGCGTCGCACGCCTCGCGCACGGTCCACCTCGAGAAGGGGCAGCTCTACTCGGACAAGGTGCGGGCGCCGGCGGCGGTGGCGGCGTATTGAGCGAATACAGAATGGCTGATTGCTAATGGCTGATTCAGAAGAGCGAACAAAGCGTCGCTGATTCAGCGGAGCCACGTGCGGACTGGCGACTGCGAATCGCGCGATGTGACTGGCGAAATCTCAGCCGCGAACGGCTGCCGCGTGAGGGAACTGGGCGATGACTTCGACCACGCTGACATTCAAGAATCTGACCCGCAACCGGCTGCGGCTGGTGCTCACGCTGCTGGCGATCGGGCTGCCGATGTTCGTGTTCACCATTACGCGCTCGCTGGTCGAAGGCGTGCAGCGAAACCTGAATGAGGCGGACAACAACCTGCGGGTGGCGGTGCACCAGAAGCTGACGTTCACGCTCCGCCTGCCGCAGCGGCTGCGCGAAGACATTCAGAACATGGCGCCGGAAGGCTACATCACCTCCATCTGCCGCACGACCTGGTTCGGCGGAAGGGTGCCCGGCAAGCAGCAGGGCTTCCCGAGCATGGGCGTCGATCGCGACACCTTTGCGGAAATGTACAAGGAATACGGACTGACCGCCGAGGACGTCGAAGCGTTCGCGAACGAGCGGACGGGCGCGATCATCGCCCGGTCGGTCGCGAACCAGATGAACTGGAAGCTCGGCGACCGCGTCACGCTCAAGGGCAGCCTGCCGCCTTATCTCGAGATGGAGTTCAAGATCGTCGCGATCAAGCCCGAGATCGACTCGCGCGGCCCGTGGGTGTACTTCGCGCTGGACTACTACGACGAGGCCTACCAGACCGCGAACGGAAACAACGAGCCGATCGGCGTAAACAACTTCTGGGTGAAGTGCTCTTCGCCCGAGGCTCGCGAGTGGGCGCTGCGCGAGATCGACGCCCGGTTCGCCAACAGCGAAAACGAAACCCGCACCGAAATGGAGTCGACGTTCTTCTCCGCCTTCCTCAAGAGCGGCGGCGACTGGGTCGGCATGATCTGGAACATCGGCCAGTTGATCGTGCTGGTCGCGCTTGCCGTCGCGTTCAACACCATGAGCATGGCGTTCCGCGAGCGCACCCGCGAGATCGCCGTGCTGCGGGCCCTGGGCTTCTCCGCCGGGCGCATCTCGCGGATGGTGCTTTCGGAGGGACTGGCGATCGGCCTCATCGGCGGCATCATCGCCGTCGCGCCGCTGTGGATCCTGGCGCAGAGCGGTCTGATCGAGATTCCGGGCCTCGGCCGGCTTCAGGTGCCGTCGAGCGCGGCGCTGCTCTCGCTCGCCGCCGCGGTTCTGGTCGGCGTGCTGGCGGCGCTGGTTCCGGCGGTCATGGCCGGCCGGCTGCGGGTGGCGCCGGCGCTGCGAAAGGTGGCCTAGCGGCATGGCGCTTCCGTTCCGTTACAACCTGCTCAGCCTGGCGGCGCGGCCTACCAGCACGATCTCGTCGCTGTTGCTGATCGCGATCGTCATCGGGGTCTTCGCCTATCTGCAAGCCGTGACCGACAGCCAGTTCTCGACCATGGCCGGCACCGGCGACCCGAACACGATCGTGATCCTGAGCCAGGCGGCCGACAGCGAGTCGGTCTCGCGACTCAGCAACGATGAAGTCAATAAGCTCGACATGGCGGACGCCGCGGTGCGCGACGGGGCCGGCGCGCTGGTCAGCCCCGAGTTGACCGGCATCAGCAGCGCCTACACGCGCGACAGCGGCGAGACCCGGATCAACACCGCCGTGCGCGGCGTCAACTTCGAGCGGGCCACCCGCGTGCGGCACGGTCGCGTGAAGATCGTGCAGGGCCGCGCGTTCAATCCGGGCGCGGCCGAGTGCATCGTCGGTCTGGCCGCCAGCCGCCTCTATCTGGGTCACGGGCTGGGCGACCGCATCCCGCTGGGCTCGCGCGACAATCGCGAGTTTGAAGTCGTCGGCATCTTCGACACGGGCGGCACCGCCGCCGACAGCGAAATCTGGGCGTACGTCGAGACGATGCGCGACGCATACGGCCGCCCGACCTACTCCTCGGCCCGCATGCTGGTCGAGGGGCAGGAGGCCGCCCGCAAGGTGATCGACTTCGCCAAGGGCCCGGGCCTGGAGCTGGGCGCCAAGACCGAGGCGGACTACTTCCGCGAGCTCAACACGAACCAGTCGGCGCAGCGCGTGCTCGGCATCTCGATGCTCGTGATCATGGGCATTGCCGCGGCGTTCGCGGTCGCCAACACGATGTACGCCGCCGTCGCCGGCCGCGTCCGCGAGATCGGCATGCTGCGGGCGATCGGCTTCGGGCGCGTCAGCATTCTCACGGCGTTCGTGCTGGAGGGATTGCTGCTGGCGCTGGGCGGCGGCGTGCTGGGGGTGCTGGCCAGTCTGTGGTGCAACGGCATGCAGAAGAGCATGCTGCCGGCGACGTTTACGACGGTCAGCTACACGCTGAAGATCACGCCGCCGATCATGGGAATGGGCCTGGCCGTGGCCGTCGTCATCGGCCTGATCGGGTCGATCTTCCCGGCCTGGCGCGCCTCGCGGATGCACGTGGTCACCGCGCTGCGCGAGTCGTAACGCGAGCCTGGACATGCGCATGAGCGAATCCGCCGAGCCGCGCATCGCGCGGCTCTCGCAATTGACGATCGAGAAGCACCAGCGGCCGCGCGGCGGCGGCCGGACCTGGCTGCTCCTGGCGGGCGTCGTGCTCGCGCTCGGCTGCGGCGCCGCTGCGGCGGTCTGGTATTACTACCAGACCAGCGGCAAGAGCATCGCCGAGGCGTTCGCGACGCGGCCGATCGACGTGACGCTGGTGCGCATCGCGCCGCCCGAGCGCGAGACCGCCGCCGCAATGCTCGTCGCGACCGGCAAGATCGTCAGCGACATCCAGGTCAACGTGGCGACCAAGGTATCCGGCCAGATCGTCGAGTTGTTCGTCGAACAGGGCGACCGGGTCGAGAAAGACCAGGTGCTCGCCCGCGTCGAGGATGTGACCTACCGCGCGCAGCGCGACGAGGCGGCGGCGAACCTCAGCCGGCTCGGCAGCATGATCGAGCGCGCCCAGGCCGACGTCGTGCGGGCCGAGGCGGCGGTGTTGCAGGCGCAGGCGGACCTTGAGTTCGAGCAGCGCAACTACGAACGCCTCGCGCGGCTGGGAGAGACCAATCAGGCCAGCGAATTCGAAGTGCTCAGCGCTCGCAGCCGCGCCGATTCGGCCCGCGCCGCGGTCGAGGTCGCACGGGCCGTCGTCAAGACCAGCCGCGCCGCCGCGCTTGCATCCGAATCCGACCGGGCCGCGGCGGAGGCGGTCTTGCGCATCTGGCAGAAGCGGCTGGACGACTGCGCGATCCGGGCGCCGATCTCCGGCGTGATTCTCGAGCGAAACGCGCAGGTCGGCGACTTCGTGGCGGCGGAAGGCGGCCGCGGGGCGAACGCCAACGCGCAGCTCGTCCGCATCGCCGACATGCAGCGGCTGCGCGTCGAAGTGGACATCAGCGAGCGCGACGTGGGGCGGCTCGCCGCGGGGCAGCGGGCCCGCATCAGCCCCGACGCCGCGCGCAACAGCAGCTATGACGGCTTTGTCATGTGGATCGACCCGCTCAGCGATTACGCCAAGGCGCAGGTGCAGGTGAAAGTGCGGGTCGAAAACCCCGGACCCGACTTGCGCGTCGAGGGCTCGGCCAAGGTGGAGTTTCTGACCGCGCCGACTTCCGCACCGGCGAGCGGACCCGCGCCGATCTGGCTGCCGAAGGCGGCGCTGCGCCTGACGCCGGGCAGCGACGATGCGATCGTGTTCACGGTTGAGAACGGCAAGGCCAAAGCCCGCCCGGTGAAGCTCGGCACGCGCTCCGACCGCACGGTGGAGATCATCCGCGGCCTGGCCGCCGGGATGGAGATCATCGCCGACGTGTCCGACAAGCTGGAGGACGGCGGCGCGGTGCGGGTTTCGCGCACCGTCAATGCCTCCGACCTGTAGCTGCGGGCGCGCCCAGCGCGATGCTCGCTTTCCAACACGCGACCGCACGACCCTCGGCCCGCGCCAGCAGTGGAGATCGCGCGCGGCATTCCGCATCGTCGCGCCCCAGCTCGCAGCGCGGATGAAACGCGCACCCCGACGGCCGGCGCAGCGGCGTCGGAATCTCTCCGGCGATCACCGGCAGGGCGCCGCGCGGGCTGAGCGGCCCGCGAAGACGCGGCATGCAGCCCAGCAGGCCGCGCGTGTACGGGTGCGCCGGATCCGTGAAAATCCGCTGCGTCGGTGCGTGTTCGACGATCGCCCCGGCGTACATCACCGCCACCTCGTCGGCCAGTTCGGCCACGACCCCCAGATCGTGCGTGATGAAGAGCAACCCCATGCCGGTGCGGCGCTGCAGATCGCGCAGCAGGTCGAGAATCTGGGCCTGCACCGTCACGTCCAGCGCCGTCGTCGGCTCGTCGGCGATCAGCAGCACCGGGTCGCAAGCGATGGCCATCGCGATCAGCACGCGCTGCCGCATGCCGCCGGAGAACT
Source organism: uncultured Planctomycetales bacterium (assembly GCA_964631045.1). Lineage (GTDB taxonomy): Bacteria > Planctomycetota > Phycisphaerae > UBA1845 > Fen-1342 > CAZVWB01. The sequence continues at coordinate 172,047 of CAZVWB010000001.1, read as the reverse complement.
CGTGCGGGTATGCCCGCATCCGCTGCGGTGCGTCGCGAATGCCGACCTGTTCGAGCAACTCGATCGCCCGCCGCCCCGCCGCCGCCCGGCCCATCCCGCGGTGCAGCCGCAGCGGCTCGGCCACCTGATCGCCGATGGTCAGCAGCGGGTTCAGGCTGGTCATCGGCTCCTGGAAGATGATCGCGATGCGATCGCCGCGCAGCCGTCGGCGATCGGCGGCGTGCAGCGCGAGCAGATCGCAGCCGTCGAATCGCAGGCTGCCCGCGGCGACGCGCGCGTTCCGCGGCAGCAGGCCGAGGATCGCGAGGCTGGTGACGCTTTTGCCCGAGCCCGATTCGCCCACCAGCGCCAGCGTCCGCCCGCGCTGCAGGTCGAACGTCACATCCTGAATGGCCTGGAATCGGCCTTCGGGTACGGCGAACTCAACCGCGAGGTTCGCGACGGAAAGCAGCGCGCTCAGGGGCAAACCTCGTCGATCAGGCAGGCGACGAACGCATCGATGTCAAAGAGATCGACGCGGCCGTCGAGATTGACATCCGCCGCCGCCCGCGGACACGCCGGGTGGCCGCCGGCGTATGCCGCAGGATCGAAGATGGCCAACAGAAACGGATCGATGTCCGCGAGTACGACGCTGCCGTCGCAATCCGCGTCCGCCGGGCGGAACGATTGCAGCGTCGGGCTGGGCGTCAGGACGCGCGTGCCGAAAGCGTCGCTGACGCTGATGGCGAAGCGATCGACGCCGACCTGCCCGCCGGAGCTGAGCTTAACTCGGAAGCGGCCGTCGCCCAGGGGCGTCACCCCTTCAATGGTCGTCACGGCGGCGCTGTCGGGCGCGTCATGCACGACCTGAACGGCGGCATCGATCGTGGCGGGGTCGCCGCGCCAGTCGAGCAGCTCGACCAGCATCTCGGCCGGGCGCCCCGGTATCGCTGGCAACGCGGGTGCGTCGAAGCTCGCGCGGGACGCGATCGCATCGGCGACGCCGACACGCGTGGCCCGGAACTGATCGAACTGCTGGCGGAGCACGATGACCGGATCGGGACGGCTGGGCGAACCGGTCGCGTAGTTCAGCGCCATGTAGTACGAACCCGCCGCACAGCCCCGGGCGCCGTTGCAGCCCGCATCGGTGTCGCCGCGCCGCGCGACGATCAGAAACCCGATGTAGGCGGAATGCTGCCACTTCTGTTCCGGCGGCGAGCCGCAACCGGGCGGATTCGACGCGGAGCACGAGCAGCGCCCGTCGCCGCCGAGGCTGGCCGCGGCTTCCATCGCGCGCATGAGCTTGTCGGGTATCCCGCCCGGGGTGCTCAGGATCGCATACTCGGCCTCGTCGATGACCGGCTGCCCCGTGATGACGTTTCCCTGAACGGCGTAGACAAGCGTGCCGTCCTGGCCGACGCGGCCGCCGGCGTACGCGCCGTTCTGTGCCCCGCTGAAGGTGATCGCCCGCCCCTGCGTATCGACGATGCCATATTGCCGCGTCTGGTGCGCCGGGTCGGCCGCAGCCAGTTGCTGCAGGATCGTGGCCGGGGCCGTGCCGGCGCCCAGCGCGTTGTAGATGCGCAGACGATTGACCGCGCCCACGTCGACCGCCGACTGGGCGCAGCCCGCACCCAGGCCGACCCGCACGACCGGCAAGCCCACCTTGAGGTCGAAGCCGGTCAGGCACGTCGCGCCGGCGACGCCGATCTCGCGCGTTTGCGTGTCGATGATGATGATCGACCACGTCGCCTGCGCCGGCGCGGCGACGAGAAGGGTGGACGTGAACAACCAGACGGCGGCGCGGATAGACGATCGCATTGTGTTCGCCTTCGGGTGGCGGCGCGCGGCGATGGCGGCGCGGCCCACGCGATCCTGAGTATATCCTGCGCGACCGCGCGCCGACCGTCGAAAACCGACAACTTCGCGCAAGGCGGCCGGATACCTCCCGACACGCCGCAACCTATAATCGCCGCCTGCATGGAACTCAGTTCAGGATTCCGCGTCGCCGACCCACCGCCGCACTCGTGCGTGGCGTGCCGTATCGCGGCTCGCGGCATCCGCCATACCCGGAGGAACATCCCCATGTACCCACGTACGCGACCGCAGTTGCTGCGGACCGTGGCGGCCCTGATCGTGCCGCTCGTGCTGGCGTCGCCTGCGCTGGCCGGCAAGAAGCTCGTCCGGCTGCACTTCAGCGGCCCGGTGCTCGAGGCGCCGGTCGGCGAGATGGACCTCAACCTGCTGATGGGCGGCCAGAAGTCGCGCTCGCTGCGCGAGTGGACTCGCCTGATCGAGAAGGCCGCGGCCGATGCGGATATCGCCGGCGCGGTGATGATCGTCGACGAACCTGCCGCCGGGCTGGCGCAGGTGGAGGAGCTGCGCCGCGCCCTCGACGCGTTTCGCGCCAGCGGCAAGAAGATTCACGCATTCATGGACTACGGCGGCAACCTGAGCTACGCGCTCGCCGCCGGGGCCGACGACATCACGCTGGCCGAGAACAGCGGCCTCGACGTGGTCGGGCTGTTCGCCGAGATGAGCTTCTACAAGGGCACGCTCGACAAGATCGGCATCGAGGCCGACATGATGCACTGCGGCGACTACAAGACCGCCCTGGAGCCCTACACCCGCACCGAGCCGACCAAAGAAAACGCGGAGATGATCAACTGGCTGCTCGACGGCATGTATGACCGCTGGATCGCGCTGATCGCCGGCGGCCGCAAGTTGTCGGCCGATGCGGCCAGGGCCGCGGTCGATCAGGCCCCCTTCGACGCACAGAAAGCGCTCGCGCTGAAGCTGGTTGACCACGTCGATTCGTACCACGCGTTCACCCGGCGGCTGAAGGACGCCTACGGGGCGGACGTGGAAGTGGTCAAGAAGTACGACGCCGGCGACAAGCTGAAGATCGACTTCAACAACCCCTTCGCGATCTTCCAGATGTTCAACGACGCGCTGGCCAAGAGCGGCGAGCCGGAGGAGCAGGGCATCGGGCTGATCTACATCGAAGGCCCGATCATGACCGGCAAGAACCAGCAGAGCCTGATGGGCGGGACGACCGCCGGCAGCACGACGATCCGCGCGGCGCTGGAGAAGGCCCGGGAGTCGGAGCACATCAAGGCGGTCGTGATTCGCGTCGATTCGCCCGGCGGCTCGGCGCTGGCCAGCGACATCATGTGGGAGGCCGCGACGCGGCTGGGCAAGGAAAAGCCGCTGGTCGTCAGCATGGGCAACGTGGCCGGCAGCGGCGGCTACTACGTGGCCATTCCCGGCGAGACGATCTTCGCCGAGGAGACGACGCTGACCGGCTCGATCGGCGTGGTGATGGGCAAGATGATCACGCGCGGGCTGTGGGAGGAGAAGTGCGGCATCACCACGACCGAGTTCAAGCGCGGCCAGAACGCCGACATCATGAGCATGAACCGCAAGTGGGACGACCGGCAGCGGGCGCAGATGACCGAGTACATGAACTCGATCTACACGCAGTTCAAGGGTCGCGTGACCGCGTCGCGCGGCGACCGCATCAAGGGCGACCTCGAATCGCTGGCCGGCGGCCGCGTCTACACCGGCAAACAGGCGCTGGAGCGCGGGCTGGTCGACCGCATTGGCGGCCTTGGCGACGCGATCCGCCATGCGGCGGGGAAGGTGGGCATGGCTGAAGCGGACGTGAAGGTCTACGTGCTTCCCAAGCCCGAAGAGTTCGCCGACGTGTTCAAGAAACTCATGGGCGAAGAGACCGAGGACGAGTGGGAGGTGGGCATGCTGCGCGGTCTGGGCGTCAACTCGCCGCTGCTGGGCCTGCTGCCGCTCGCCGGCGACCTCGCGCCCCAGACCCTGCGAAAGTTCGGACCGGGACTTCAGAATCTGCTGATTTTGCATCAGGACCGGATCGGCTGCTTCATGCCGTTCCACCTGCACGTTCGCTGAAAGCGGCGGGCTTGATCGAGCGTGTGGTTTTTTGGCATCACTCAGTGTCTTAGGCGGTGTTTCAGCGCGGCGGGCGGGCAGAATGCCCGCCCCACCCAAAAAACCGCAGTCTCGCCGCCCCGTTCACGCGGGTGACTCGCGGCCACGGCCGACGGGTGGCTCGCCGCCACGGCCGACGGGTGGCTCGCCGCCGCAGTCGCGCGGCGGGTGGCATGGCTTCACGCGCAGCGTGTAGCCATGCCGCGCGGAGAGGCGTTCCGCCTGGCCCGCTGCCCCACTGCGGCGCGCCACCGTACTGAAGCCGTCGCCGCGCCCCCGCGCTGCGGCGTCTGGCGTGCCGGCGCGTCGGCGTTATTCTTGGCTCCCTCATCCGGCCGCCGCGTCCGTGGCCGGGTGGTCGCCGCGGGGCGGCGCGCGGACGCGAAGGCTGCGTGAATGAACAAGTGGATCGGGCTGCTGATCGTCATCGCGCTGATCGTCGCCGCGTGGCAGTGGTTGCGCGAGCAGCGCGTCACCGCGCCGTGGAACGAGCCGAAAGTCGCGAAGATCTCGCGCGGCGACATCAAGGTGCCGATCACCGCGGCGGGGCTGATCGAGCCGCAACGCCGGATCGAGGTGAAGTCGAAGGCCTCCGGCGAAGTGATCGAGATTCGCTTCGTCGAGGGTCAGTATGTTCACAAGGGCGAGACGCTTGTCGTTCTGAAGCCCGATGACGAACAGCGAACCGTTGAGCGGGCGCGCGCCTCGCTGACCCGGGCGGAATCGCTACTGGAGAGCGCCCGCGTCGACGTGCTCAAGGCCAGGAGCGAAGTCGATCGCCAGGCGGCCACGCTGGATCAACTCAAAGCGGAATCGCGCATCATGGATGCCGAGGTCGAGCGCGTCCGCAATCTGATGGCCGATCCGGAATCCGGCGGCGCAAGCACCCTGGAGCGCGTCCGCGTAGAAGCCCAGCGCGACATGAACCTCGCCCAGATTCGCGCGGCCGAGGCGCTGCTATCCGTGGCGCAGAACAACGTCCGATCGGCCGAAGAGAGCGTCAAAATACAGGCTGCCGCCGTCACTGAAGCGCAGAAGACGCTCGAGGACGCCGAGGAGCGCTTGCGCGAGACGACCATCCTCGCACCGGAGGACAGCCAGGTCACCGACGTGAAAGTGACGCAGGGCGAGGTGATTCAGGGCGGCGAAAACACCTTCACCGGCGGCACCATCCTGATGACGCTGGGCGACGTGGCGCAGAAGTATGTTCTGACCCGCGTGGACGAGTCGGACTACGGCCGCGTGCTCGAGATTTCGCCGCAGGCCGCATTGCCCGAGATGCCCGGCATGCAAAGCGCGGCCACGCAGGCCGCAGCGGAGATTCAGGAGCGCACCGGCGCGGTCGAGCTGACGGTCGATGCGTTTCCGGATGAGAAATTCACCGGCCGCATCGAGCGGGTCGAGCCGCAGGGCAACCTGAACGTCGGCTCGTCGATCATCCAGTTCGACGTGCGCGTCGTAATCACCGGGGATAATGCGGCCAAGCTGCCGCTCGGGGCGCAGGCCCAGGTCGAGTTCACGGTCGAAAGCGCCACCAGCGTCCTGCGCGTGCCCGCCGAAGCCGCGAAGACCCACGAGGGCGAGCGCGGCGTCTGGCTGAAAGTTCCGCCCCCGGCAGGATCGAACGAGAAGCACGGCAAGCGCTTCGTCAAGTGCCGCTTCGGAATCACCGACGGCGCGTATACGCATCTCATCGAGGCCATCGGCGAGGAACTGGCCGAAGACACCGAAGTCTATACCAAAGTCCCCGTCAGCGATGACTCCGATGAGCGTCGCTAAGCGCCCGACTCGGCGACCGGCGCCGGCCCCGGCGCGGCGCAGCGCCGACCTCAGATCGTGGAAGAGCACCCCGTGCCGCTGATCGAAGTTCGCGGACTGAGCAAGTTCTACAAGATGGGCGACACGATCGTGCGCGCCCTGGACGGCGTGGACCTCAGCGTCGACCGCGGCGAGTTCATCGCGATCATCGGCCCGTCCGGCAGCGGCAAGAGCACGATGATGCACCTGCTGGGCTGCCTCGATCGGCCGTCGGCCGGGGCCTATCGCCTCGACGGTCGCAACGTGCACCAGATGTCCGTCGGCCAGCTTGCCGCCATTCGCAATCGCCAGATCGGCTTCGTGTTTCAGACCTTCAACCTGATCCAGCGCACCACCGCGCTCGACAACGTGTGCGTACCCCTCTTCTACGCCCGCCGGGGGAATGCCCGCGGACCCGCGCGCCGCGCGCTGGAGCGCGTCGGGCTGGGGCCGCGCGCCAGCCACCGGCCCAACGAGCTCTCGGGCGGCGAGCGGCAGCGCGTCGCCATCGCCCGCGCCATCGTCAACGACCCGCTGCTGATCTTCGCCGACGAGCCGACCGGCAATCTCGACTCGCGCACCGGCGAGCAGATCATGCAGATCTTCCACGATCTGAACGCGCAGGGCGTGACGATCGTCCTGGTCACGCACGAGATGGACGTGGCCCTGCAGGCCCGCCGCATCGTCCAGATGCGCGACGGGCGCATCATCGCCGATCGCCCGGCGAACGTCGTACGCCAGGAGCTCGGCGGCGGCGTGCGGCCGGTCAAGGCACACTTCGACGCACCCGCCGGCGACGGTGCGACCCCCGCCGCACCCCCGGGCGAACTGCCGCAGCGTCGCGCCCGCGGGGCCACGGCGGCGCTGGTGCTCGGTGCGCTTGCGCCGCTCTGCGCGCTGGCGGCCGGCGCGATTTCCGCCACGGTCGAACGCCGGCATTTGCAGCCGGGCGCCCAGATGCCGTCCGAGGTTCAGGTTCGGATGCTCGCGTCGTTGGTGGGAATGGTGCTGGCGATTCTGCTCGGCATCGCGGCGATCTTCGTCGCGCGGCGCATTCTGAAGCGGGCGGACAGCGAGCCGGCCGCGTGGATCGGCCTGCGCCGCGCGCGCGGCGGCCGCCTGCTGGGCTGGGTGGGCATGCTCGCGCCGTTCGCACTTGCGATTCTGTCCCGCGTTCTCAGCGGGGGATGATGCAAGCCGCTCGGAAGCACAGCACCCGGGGACAGGGCCGGAGCGCGCGATCTTCTCCCGCCCGGCGGCGTCTGGCCCGTGCGGGAGCCGCCTTTCTCTTCCGATTCGACTCCTGAGAAGTCGCACAGGCGCGCAGAACACCCCCGCCCGCCCCCGCTCAGATATCCACCGCAGCCGGACCGCTAGCCGAACAGCAGCGCGATGAACGGATCGATGTCGAAGAAGTCCAGCGAGCCGTCAGCGTTCACGTCGCCCCACAGCACAGCGTCAAGACCGGGATTCGCGGCTTCGTATCCCGCGGGGTCGAACAGCGCCAGCAGGAACGGATCGATGTCGAAAAAGTCGATCGCTCCGTCGCCGTTCATGTCCCCTGGGGTGATCGTGCCTTCCGACCACCACGCCAGGCCGTACGGCTCGCTGGCCGGCAGGTGTCCGGTCAGGCGCGTCACCCGCGCCAGGTAGACCCCGTGCGGCAACCCGGTCAGGTGGATGTGCTGCACATTGTCGACGTTGCTGATGCTCTCCTGCAGGCGCACCGTCGGCAGCAGCGCCGCATCGGTGTCCCACAACTCCAGCGTCAGGTTGTTCAGCGGGTTCATCACGTCGGACACGAAGTTGCCGGTGTGATGCCGGTGCCAGGCCAGCGAAACCGTGAGCGCCGTGTTGCCGGTGCCGATCTGAATCAGATAGTCGTGCATCCCAGCCATCGCAATGTTCTCGAACGCCCAGCCCAGGTTCGGCAGCAGCGCGCCCAGATTCGCCGGCTGCCTGCCCTCCGCGACGATGTCGTAATTGCGATCCACCTGCATTTCGCCGGCGCCTTGCTTGAAGTCCAGCGGCCGCGTGGCGTCGTCGGCGCCGCCGGGCGCGCCCTTCTGCCAGTTCGGCAGCTTCTGCGCGCCGGCCTGCATGATGGCCTTCACCACTTGCGGCTTCTGAATGTCGGCGAAACCGAGTTCGGCCCCCTGGTCCAGAATCATCGCCACGCCGCCGGCCACTTGCGGGCATGAGTAGCTCACGACGCCTTCGGGCGCGACGATGTCCGGCTTGCAGCGCGAACCCTCGAACACCGTCGGCCCGCTGCTCGATCCGCCGTTCGAGATGCCCACTGCGATCCCGTTGTACGAAGACGCCAGGATCGGCGGCACTTGCGTGGCCCCGCCGTTGTTTACGCCGTTGACGTAGATCACGTTGTTCGCGTCGGTCTGGTAGTCGGTCCGGCGGTTGGCGCGGATGGCCGGCGTACCGGTGGCCGTGGAGATCCAACTGTTATTGACAATGCGAATCGTTCCGAGGTTCAGCCGCGAGGCGCTGCCGTTCCCGTTCCACTGAATCACGGTATTGAGATAATCGCCGGCCTCGTAGCTTTCGATCGTGGTGATACCCGGTGCGTAGCCCAGCGTGAGGCCGAACCAGGTCCGGCCAACCGTGATCGCATGTCCGGATGTCAGCCCGGCACCCGTGTTGTCGATGTTGGTCTTACCGGCGAATTCGCCCGTGCCCGCGCCGACGAACGGCAGGTAGCCGCCGGCGGCCGGCGCTTCCACCTGAAGCACGCGGATGTTCGCACCGTCCGGCATGGCAGCGCCGAGACGGGTTTGGAGCGCCACCCACCCGGTGTCGGGCCGGCCATCAATCGCGACGGCGGCGGAAACCGCCGCCCCGGCAAGCAACCCCGCGCAGACCCGGCGCAATCGCAACATCAGCGTCCTCCTGACTCGGAAACGCGCGAAAGAAACTCGATCGAACGGGTCGGCAACCGCATCCCAGTGCCGCAGGTGCACCCGAACTCCGGCATTATAGGTGCTCGGCGCGGCCGGACCAACGTGATCTCACGCTCGCGCGCTGCGATCGGGCGTTTGTCAGCCGAAAATGATTGATCCGGCGTGCCGATCATGGTAGTATGATCGGACACGGTCGATTCGCATGCGAACCACCGAGTAGCGCGCCCGGCTCCCATCCGCAGCGCCACTTCTTCTCGGCCCTGGGTTCTGCGATTTCGACCTCGCCGCGGCTGACTCCCGGTCCACCAGCAGGGCCGCGGCGCGGAGGAGAAAAAGCAATGCTTCAGAACGCGGCAGCCGACCGGCTCCCCGGCTACCGCGGGTTGGACGCGATTCCCGACGTGCTCGGTGCGGCCGAGGCGCTGCGCGATCATCGCAGCAGCGCAAACATCGTTGCCGACCTGAGCTCCAGCGACCCGGAAACGGTCAAACTCGCGATCGGTCATCTCACGCTCTTCGGAAACGCCGGACATGCCCGCGCGCTCGCGGTGATGCTGCATCACCACGACCCGTTCGTGGTCAAGCTGGCGGAGAACGCGCTGTGGTCAATCTGGATGCGCGCCGGCAGCGACCGCGGCAATCTGCAGCTTCGCTCGGCGGTCGAGAAGCTCGGCCGCGACGAGTTGCAGCCCGCCTTGCGGCAACTTAGCGCGCTCATCGCCGCCGAGCCGGGCTTTGCCGAGGCGCATCATCAGCGCGGCATCGTCTGCTCGCTGCTCGAGGACGAGGAGCAGGCCGAGGCTTCGCTGCGCCGTGCGCTGGATCTCAACCCGCTGCACTTCGAAGCCCGCGCCGGGCTGGGTCACCTGGCCGCCGGCCGCGGCGACCCGCTCGGCACGCTCGAACACTACCGCGCCGCGCTCAAAATCCACCCGACCTACGAGGACATCCGCTCGGCCGTGCACGAGATCGAGCACGCGCTGCAGCGGCGGCGGGCGGTGTAAACCCGCCATTCGCTGGGGCTCGGAAGTGCCCCCGGACTGGCGCGACCCCGCGGCGAAGATAACCCCCGACAGTTTTTTCGCGGGCCGCGGCGCATACACGGGGGCTCCGCGCTGCTGGGCTGGGCCGCATCGGGGGCGCGCGGCGCCGCCGCTGCTTGGTTTCTAAGCGCTGTCGGTCCCGCTCTCCACAGATAGTAGATCGCCCCAGTTCAGACTTCCGGTGGTCCTGCCTTGTGAACACGACCGTCGCCGGGATCGCCTCGCCGCACTGCCAACCCTCGAAATATGACTGTCGAAGGCCCCGAGAATTTGCCTCCAAATTTCGGGCGATAGTCGAAACCGCCGCCAAGACCGTGTCTCTCTAACCCACGGCGAGTGCCGGATGCGCTGCCGGCCGCCGGAACGTCGCCGACAGTTCGTCGGCAGAGTGGGCCCGCACGCAGCGGCGCTGATCGTGCGAGCCCCCGTTCCGTCCAAACCTCTCGATCGTCCTGCCACAACGGAGCAACTCATGAAAACACAGGATCGCATGGCGCGCGGGGCTCAACCAACGCGGCCAGGCCGGTGGGGCGCGCCCGCGGCGCTCGGGCTGGCGGCCGGGCTGCTGCTCGGCGCAGCAGCGCCGGAGAGTCCGCCGGGATTGGTGAACACCACGCACGTGGTGTTCGGCTACAACGACCTCGGCATGCACTGCATGGGGTACGACTTCTCCGAGGTTGTCGTCCTGCCGCCGTTCAACACGCTTCACGCCCAGGTCATCCGCCGCGGAGACTCGCCGGAAATTATCCGCGAGAACGATGTCACAGTGACCTACTCCGTCCCCGGCAACACGCACGGTTCAGACAAAACTAATTTCTGGAAGTTCCCGCAAGCGCTGCTGGGCGCGCCGCCGCCGGAGGTCGGCCTGACTGGAAATCGGCTGACCGGCACTATGACGCCTACCCCCGCGCGAGACTGGGAAGCGACCGGCATCCCGATCGTTCCGATCGACGACACCGGTCGTGAGAACCCCTACCCCTTAGCGCTGATCGAGGTTCGGCAGGGCTCCACCGTTGTGGCCCGAACACGGACGGTTCTGCCCGTGTCGACCGAAATGAGCTGCAACTTCTGCCACTACGAAGGCGCCGAGTCGACGGCTATGAACATCCTCAAGCGGCACGACGAACTCCATCAGACAAACCTGCAGACCCAGACGCCGGTGCTTTGCGCCAGTTGCCATGCTTCAAACGCACTCGGTCTGCCGGGGCAGCCGGGCTTGGCGAATCTCTCTTCAGCCATGCACACGGCCCACGCCGATCGGATGGGCGGCATTCCTTTCGCGGAAACGTGTTACGCTTGTCACCCCGGCATCCGCACGCAGTGCCAGCGCGACGTGCACTTTCAGAACGGGCTGACCTGCACCGGATGCCACGGGGACATGGCCGCCGTCGGCGATCCGGCGCGCGTGCCGTGGGTGGACGAGCCGCGTTGCGAGAATTGCCACGTGCGTCCTGGCTTCGAGTTCGAGCAACCCGGGACGCTGTATCGCAATTCCGTGGGACACAAGAACGTGCACTGCGCGGCTTGCCACGGGAGCCCGCATGCGATCACCCCGACCGTAACGGCAACCGACAACGTGCAGGCGAACCTGCTGCAGGGACACAGCGGCGTGATCAACGATTGCCGGGTATGCCATGTCAACACGCCCGGCGAGCCGTTTTTCCATCGTCGCGACCACGATTGACGCGCCGCGCCGCACGATGACCAGACCCTAACCGGAGAACTACCGATGAAACGGACGCGATCCGCGGCGATCATCGCCGCAATGCTGCTTACGAGCGCCTCGCGGGCGGAGCGCTACCTCGTGACCGACCTGGGAACTACCGGCGTTTCCGCCGCGGCGTTCGCGCTGAACAGCGGCGGCCGCGTCGCCGGCGCATCGCTGGCGACCGACACGGAACTGAAAGCGCTGATCTGGGACGGGGGCGGCGCGTTCATCGAACCAATCGACGGTCGCAGCCAGAGCATGGGACTTGGAATCAGCGACGCGGGGGCGGTCGCATTCGTATCCTACGACCTGGGGGGCATCGCCCCTGTCGGCGGCGTGCGGGCGGGATCCGCGACGATCAATCTGGGGTCGCTGGTTCCGCGGGCGATTAACAACGGCGGCGCCGTGGCTGGCGCGCTGGTGATCGACGATCCGATCTACGGTCCGATCGAACACGCGGCGCGCTGGGAGGCTGGAACCACAACAGACCTGGGCGCGCTGGGCGGACACTTCAGCAACGCCTTTGCGATCAACGAAGCGGGGTTGATCGTCGGCGGGGCGCATATCGCCGGCGACGTGAATGTGCATCCGTTCGTGTGGGCGGGCGGTCCGATGCAAGACATGGGCACGCTGGGCGGCGCGAGCGGACAGGCGTACGACATCAACGATCACAACCAGGCGGTAGGTTGGTCCAACATCGCCGGCGGGAACATCCACGCGTTCCGCTATGCGCTCGACTCCCGCGGGAATGTCGTCAGCAGGATCGATCTCGGTGCGCTCGGAAGCTCGTCGAGTTTCGCACGCGGCATCAACAACAGCGGAGACGTGGTCGGCGTCTCCGACGCGGCGGCCGTACGGTGGCGCGACGGGGCGATCGTCGATTTGAACACGCTGATTCCGCCGGGCGACGAATGGAAATTGGAGGCCGCATGGGCGATCAACGACGCGGGCGAGATCGTCGGGACCGGAACGCACAGAGGGGCGCCCGCGTCGTTTCTCCTGCGGCCGGCGCTGAGCGCGGACACGAACTGCGACGGCGGCGTCGATTTCTTTGACATCGATCCGTTCCTGCTGGCGCTCTTCGACCCGCCTGCCTATGCGGCGGCGTTCCCCGAATGCAGCTTGTTCCAGTCGGATGTAAACGAGGATGGCGCGGTGAATTTCTTCGACATTGATCCGTTCGTCGGGTGCCTTTTCGCCGGCGGTTGCCCGTAGTCGCGCGACGGCGACCGAAGCCGAGCGCGCCGCGCGCGGCGGCGGGCGCCGAACTCGATTCACGTATCGTCACGCCCGACGGTTCTGGTTGCGCCGCGGTGCGACGAGACCAGCATCCGCTGACCGCAGCGCACCTGCGAGGATCGGATGCCGCGCACCGCGCTTCCGGGAGTGGAGCGTTTTTCGCGACTCGGCTTCGATGCGCCGGCAGCGGACATCCGGCGGCCGGCGAACACCGTAATCGAACAGGCCGGGGCGGCCGGCGCGGACGTTGAATTGATGGAGCTAGCGCATGACCCAGCGCACCGCGAGCCGCCGCGGGCCGGATGAATCGCGGGCGTCGGCCGCGCCGGGCAGGGCGTAGTCGATCTGCAGCGTCTTTCGCAGCGTGAAGTAGCGCGGGTTGGAAGGGAACTTTGCGGTCGCGCGGCCGTCGGCGGCCACATCGAGCTGCAACGCTCCGCTCTCCGGCACGTCAGGATCGTACGCGGGATTCTTCACCGCGTTGGCCTCGCCGCTCAGACCGGCGACGAACACCGAGAAGTGGTTTACGCTCAGATCGATCTCGCGCCAGATGGCGACGGACTCGCGCGCGTTGTCTTCACCGGTGCGCAGATCGCCGATCGCCTCGGCCGGGGCGACGAGGTACTTGTATTGCAGCTTGTGCAGGTCGCGAATCGCGTTGAAGACCGTCGGCGGGATGCCCACGTCGGTGTCGAACACCTTCAGACTCTCGGTGACGATCTGAAACGTCGGGTAGAAGCGCTGCGTGCGGTCGCTGGTGTTCGTGACCGTGTAGAGCACGTACCAGTAGGTCTGCGTGCCGCGGCCGGGGACGCTGACCTCGATGCGCTTGGGATCCTCGAAGCGCAGCTCGAACTCCCACGCGATCGGGTTGAGGGCCGGCTGCGGACCGGCGCCGACCGATCCGGGCATGACCGCGGCCTGCGGATCGACCATCAGGAAGAGCGCCACAAGCGTCGAGATCAACATCGAAACGGCTCCTGTCGCGACGATCGCCGGCAGAGGCGCGGCGCGGGCCGCGCGGAACTTAGCCGCCGTACTGATTGCGGATGATCGTGCTGGCCGGGTCGCTGGCCAGATTCATGGCGCCCAGAGCCTGCGACGCGGCGGTGCGAATCACCAGGTTCGCGTCCTTCTCCACGGCGGCAATGATTTTCTGCACGCTTTCGTCACCCAGCATGCTGCCGTGGTTCTTCGCGGCCTGGGCCAGCGCCTCGAACATGGCGGAGCGCAACTCGGGCGTCTCCGTATCGGCCAGTGCAGCCTTGGCGATCGCCTCCTGAGCACCGGCGGACCGCACGAACGCAAGCACGCCGGCCGCCGCGGTGCGGTGTTCGGGCGAGCCCGCCTCGACCACTTTTACGAGCGCCGCCTCCGCGCCGCCGAGGTCGAACGTGGTCGTGCCGCTCGCGCCAAGCCCGTGCAGCACCGCCGCGGCTTCGAGGGCCAGCGCGCTGCCCGCCGCCGCGTCGACCGGGTTGGCGCCGACGGCCCTGGCCACGTCGCCGATGACCTTGTTGATGTGCTCCGGACTGTCTTCCGGGGTGACGCGACCGAGCCGCAGGTCGCCGCGAACCAGGTCGCGCACCACCGTGCGGTCCGCGGGTTTGGCGACCAGGATCACCGGGATGTTCCCGAAGCGATCGCCGCCGCTGCGAATCTGCTGCACGGCCGCCTGCAGCGCCGGATTCTGCACGTCAGACGCGAGCATGACGACATCGACCCCGGCCAGGGTGGTGCGCGCCTTCTCCAGGCCGGTGAGCAGCCCGGTGTCGAGCACCACTTCGTAGCCGTTCGCGCGCAGCGCGGTTGCAACCGCGTTACCGGTGTCCGCCTGGGGGTCGATCACCAGCGCGCTGCGCGAGCCGGCGTGCAGCACGAGCGCCTCGGCCAGCACCGGAATCAGGTTCTGGTAGTTCTGGAACTGCTGCGCCGGTCGGGATGCGCCCAGCGCGAGCGCTGCGCGGATGCGCACCATGCGGTCCGGGAACGTCAGCGCCTCGGCCAAAGGCTGGCGGCCCTGCCCCTCGCCGACGATGCTCGCCGGGCCGCCGGTGCGACGCAGCGCTTCAATCGCGCCCAGTGCGACCACGGGATCCTTGTCATCGACCGCGCGGGCCAGCGCCATGGTGCAATACGCCGGGCCGGCCGACTGGGCGAAGTATGCGGCGGAGGGCGTGTTCTCGGGCCGCGTCCGGTCGAGGGCGTCGCTGGCGAGCTGCGCCTCGCGGCGGAAATTCGCCGCCAGCCAGAGCGCCAGCGCCGGCTTCATGCTCGGGTCGAGCCGCAGCGCTTCTTCGCAGCAGCGCATGGTCATCACTTCGTCGAAGATCGCGGTCGGAACCTCAACGTTCTGCAGCACATCGTCCTTCCAATACCACACATTCGCCGTGTCGAGCCGGGGATCGGCCGCGAGCGACTCGACGTTGCGGTAGTACCCGTCGGCCAGGTCGTAGAACGCCTGCGCGGCGGTGCCGCCGGGCGAAATCACGACGCCGCGAGTCTGAAGAGCGGAAAGCGCATCGCCCACCGAGGCGCGGACTTCTGCCGGCGTCTCCGAATCGTCGCGGAGCTTCAGCAGATAGGGGACGGACTGGGCGTAGCCGATCTGCCCGAGCGACTGCACGACGTAGCGCTGAATCGCCCCGTCGCCGACGCGAAGCGCCATCACCAGCGGATTGAGCGCCGGGCGGTCGATCAGCGGCATGGCGCGAAGGATCGGCTGCGTGAACTCGGTGCGGCCGGGATCGCGGAGATATTGAATCAGGAACGGAATCGCGTACTCGCCGGACTCGCGCAGCGACGCCACGGCGTTCTCGAATTGCCGCGGCGCTCCGACCAGGCGATCGATGTGGGCCTTGACCCGCACCGGGTCGGATTTGATCAGCCGCTCGCCCTGCTCCAGAACGCGGATGATCTTCCGTGCGGTCTCTCCGACGACGGCGTTGTCGGATAACTGGACGAGCACTTCGTGTCGCGGGCGGACGCGATCGGCGAACTCGAGCAGCGCGACCGGGTCGGGCTCGGCCTCGAGCAGCGCTTTGAAATTGGCATCGGCGATGTCGAAGCGGCCGACGGAAGCGAAGTACCAACCGTCGTCGGCCTGCTTGAGCTGCTCGCGACCGATCTCCAACTGCGCCGCGATCGTGGCGCTGTTGGCCGGCAGCGAGCCGCCCTTGGCGTCCTGGTCGAGCAGCAGCACCGCGCCGCCATCGGCCGTGCGCATGACCGTGTGCTCGGCCATGAGGGCGATCCGCATCGGCGACGGAGCCAGCGCGACCAGCTCGCCAAAGGCCGTGTCGGCCGCGGCGGCGTCGCGCGCCAGGATCGCCTTCATCGCGGCCTGCCACTTCTCCCAGGCGGCGCTGACCTGTCCGGTAACGAAGCCGTCGGGGTCGCGCTGGGCCGCCGCCGGCGCAGACGCCAGGAAGGCGAACGCCAGCAGTAGCGGGGCGGACCGAGCCGGGCCGGGAAGACGCATCATGGCCACCTCCACAAAGAGGGCAAGCTGTGGCGAACGGCGGGACTACTCGGCTGAGGCCAAAAAAGGCCGGAGTTTCCGGCGGATTATAAAGCCCGGCGAAACCGTGTCAAACCGAACTTCGCCCGGGCGGCTCATGTCCCGCCGGTGAGATTCAACCAGTCCAGCGCCAGGTATTTCAGCCGCGCGGTCAGCAGCGTGATGCGCCCCATCACCGTGTACCCGAATCCGCCGCCGAACGTGATCATCAGCACCCAGATGCCGATCCGCGACGCGGCCCCGACGGCGCCTTTGTGCTCCAGCGAGAAGAAGAAGTAGAGCAGGCCGCACATCACTCCGGCCACGAGCACGATGTTGCTGAAGGAGTTGTGGAACGTCTTGCCGAAGTGGAACGTGTCGACGCCGGTGGCCGGGTCCGGTGTGTACATCGGCACGATGAGCGGAACGAGCGTGGCGTCGATCTGCTTGACGAAGTCGGCGCCGCTGTAGCCGATCAGGCGCACGCCGGCGGTGGTGCCGATGACGACCGCCAGCGGCCAGACGGCGATCCATTGCCCCTTGGGGGCCAGCCGCATCAGCAGCATGATTCCGAGCACCAGCGCTCCGAGGTACATCGGGTCCATGAGTTGCAGCCAGCTCGCGTTCAGGCCGTCGCCATCGGCGGCGGCGTAGTTGACGATGCCGGAGAAGTACGAATCGGTCGTGTTGTCCGCGATCACCTTGTCGAGGTCGACGCCCGGCAGCATGCTGAACTTCATGGCGCGCGGGAAGAGCTCGCCGAGCAGGTTGGGCACGATCGTGGTCCAGAATCCCTGCGTCATCCAATACGCGGCCGATATGCCGACGAATATGTGCTCGGCCACGCGGTAGACCGGGTTGTCGCGATAGAGGAACGACATGACGGCGATCGTCAGCAGCGCGCCCATCCAGATCGCGAACGTATTGGCCCAGTGCACACGCAGCGCGCCCTTGTCCGCGGACCACGTAGCGGCCTGCGGCATGGCGACCGGCTGCTCCTTGCCGTCGACCATCGTGTAGTAGCGGACGGCGGGCGTGGTCTTCCGCCACAAGTGCCAGCCGGTAACGCTGAGCGCCAGCAGTGCCAGCACAGAGAAAATGATCACTCGCTCGCGCGTCATCGCGTGCCCTCGCGTGTGCGGCGTTGCATGAAGAGGATGATGTTGCCCAGGACGATCAGCAGCAGGATCAGGCAGTGGGCGATGAGCTGCGGCCCCATCGTCGAGATGCCCTTCAGGAACGCCTTGCGGGGTTTGCCGTCCTTCTCGCCGTATTCCGGATACTTCTCTTTCAGCAGCGCTTCGTACTCCGCAGCCCCCTTGATCGCCGCCAGCAGCCCGAGAATCTGATCGGGGTAGTACGGAAACATCTGGGCCGCCTGCACGCCGGTGTTTCCGGCGACCAGCGGGATGCTCAGCGGCGTCGCGGCGTACTGCACCCACTCCTTCGTGCCGGGGTAGCCCGCGCTGGCGTTCACGATCAGCGCGAAGTCGCGCAGCGAGTTGATGCCGCGCATCATCGGAATCTGGGTGGTCGCCGTGCCCTGCTTATCGACGCTGAAGGCCGCCGCGAGATCGGTCGACATCGTGCGGATGACGACCTCGTTTCCGGCGCGGTAGCCGAGATTGACGTAGTCCTCGCCGTACTTGAAGTTCTTGAAGTCGCCCGAGTCCACCAGCACTTCGCGGACGACTTCGGGGATGTAGCCGTCCCCGGTCGCCCAGAGCGTCATCACGTAGAGCTTGTGGCCCTTGCGGGCCGCGTGCCAGAGCCAGGCCGTGGCCATGGGCCGCAACTCCGGCGCGCTGCTGGCGTCGAAGTCGTAGGGCATCAGAATCTTCGAGCCGGGCGGCAGCGATTCGATCTTCTGAAAAGCGCGCTCGACCGGCGCGGTCGGAATCTCGTCGAAGCGCCAGTCCAGCAGAATGGGAACCAGCACGCTGATGCCCATCGCCAGGAAGATCCAGCGGCGGTCGAGCCGTACCAGCAGCCGCAGCATTGCGTTCATCAACTACCTCCGCGATCCGACCCGAGGTACGAGCGGTCGATTCCCAGCAGCACCTTCAGCGAGGTCGAAATGACGCCCAGGCAGATACCGATCAGAATCGCCCGCCCGCCGGCCGTGAACGGATAGGCCATGATCCAGTTCGAGAGCGTGGGGATGTCGAAGAAGGAGAGGAGACCCTCGTCCGGCAGCCCCTTGGTCAGCCAGGTGCCGGCCGCCGTCCGCCCCAGCAGGATGATGAAGGCCGTTCCGAGCAGCAGCACCGACTCGACATTCCGCGCGCGGAAGGCGCGAAACGCCGCCGACGCCACGAAGAACGCCAGCAAGGCGAACGTGGTCTGCTGGAGCGGCACGAACGCGTAGAGGTACGTATATCCGTACCACGCGGTCGGCGCCTCAAGCTCGCCGGTCAGCCGCGAGTAACCGAGCAGCGGACCCTTGAGCAGGCTGCCGACGGCGATTTCTCCGGGCGGTTTGGCCGATCGCAGCACGTCGAGTTCCGCGCTCTGCTTGCGTTTGCCCTCGGCGTCCAGCTCGTCGGCCAGTCGCAGGATTCCGGCGCCGGCCTCGTCGGTCTTGATCGCGCCGACCGATTTGCCGTCGATCGTTACCGCATACTCCTGACCCGCGGGCGCCTTGCGCAGCCGGACGGCCAGCTTCCGCAGTCCGTCGTCGTCTTCGTCGATCTCGGCCAGTGCGACCGCGGCGCTGCCCGCGGCCTGCATCCAGCAGTAGGAGCCCGGCTTGGGCGTCACGTTGATCTTGAACAAACCGGAGATCAGCATGAACGAGAACGCGAGCAGGGCGATCAGGCTGTAGGCCCAGCCGGAAACCTGCCGCCGCACCTTTTCGAGGTGCGATCGCAGGAAGTTTCCCGCCCCGAGGATGAACGCGATCGCCGCCAGGATGCTGAACGACGTTGTCGCGTAGGTCGACAACTGCGCCAGCTTCGGGACGAAGGCCGCGGCGATGAGCATGAAGCCCACCAGCGCGGCCAGGAGCATCGGAACCGTTCGCTTCACCGAGCGCACTCCCGCGGGCTAGTCCGCCACGCTCAAGAGGTTCTGCCGCAGAAAATCGATCAGGTCGCCGATCACGCTGTTCTCCTGCTGCATGGCGACGGCGACGGTGACCAGGATCGTGCCGACCAGCGTGAGGATCATGACGATGGCTTTGCCCACGTCCTGCCCCTTCAGGCTGCCGAGTTGCCGCGGCTCGCCCGAGAGGTACGCCGAGGCGGCGAAGAACTCCTCGCCGATCAGCGTGTAGTCGCACGCGGCGACGAAGAACGGCAACTGGGCCGGCTCGGCGGTGCCCGCGATCTGGATGCTGCCGACCGTGTTGGCGGTCTCCGCGAGAATCAGCGACTCGGCGAAGAACGCCCCCATGTAGATGCAGGCCGCCGGCTTCTCGCGCACGATCAGGCCGGTGGTGGCCGCGACGAAGCCGAACTGCTCGTCCGTGACGTAGTAGATCTTCTTTTCGTTGAAGGCATCGGGCCGTCCGGCGTTCAGGAACGCCGAGTGGACGGTCTCGCGGGCCGCGGTCATCACCAGCGAGCGCGACGTGGGCACTTCCAGCAGCGCGTCGTGCTCGGCGGCCACGCGGGCCACGCGGCCCAGCACGGTCAGCCCCGCGACGGTCTGGATGTTGTCCATGTCCTGAATGCCCGCGATGAAGAGCACCGGCCGCCCCATCTCGGTCGCGCGGCCGACGGCGTCGTCAACCGCTTCCAGCCCGGCAATCTTGCGGATTTTCAGGCTCACGCCGCGCTGCGCCAGCCAGATGTAGTACACCACCGCCAGGCACAGGATCGAGACGAACAGCAGGTACCAGAATTTCTGGGCGCTGAACCAGTTGGCCCGCGGCGTAACCGTCGCGGTCTGGCCCAGCAGGGTCTCCGCCCCGGAGTCGTCGCGGGCGGTCAACCGGAACTGGTAGCCGCGATTGGGCACAAAGCGGTCGGCCTTGTCGTCGAAATTGATGTCCTTCGACTTCCCGTCGGCCCGCAGCTCGATCGTCTTCACGACTTTCCACGGCTTCTCGGCGCCGCCGATCACTTCGCGTTTTTCGATCACGAGCTCTTTGGCCGTCGGCACGGTGCGCCAGGCGACGACTACGCTCTTGCCGTCGTCGCTGGGGCGATCGAACGCGGCCACCGGCGGGAGCAACATGGCGACGCGCTTCGCCAGGTCGCGCTGCTGCGTCGTCAGATCCACCTGGGTGTTGATCCGTTCCGTCGGCTCGCGGCTGTAACGCACGGTGTCGAGCC
The DNA here is from genome assembly GCA_964631045.1 of uncultured Planctomycetales bacterium. Lineage (GTDB taxonomy): Bacteria > Planctomycetota > Phycisphaerae > UBA1845 > Fen-1342 > CAZVWB01. Next base: position 151,627 of record CAZVWB010000001.1, on the reverse strand, counting down.
GCTCGCTGAAATCCGCGAGCTCGTCGGCGGCCCCGGTCGCGCCGTAGCGCTCCAGCAGCCGCAGTCCGCGGCGGAAGTAGTGTCGCGCGCGGCCGCCGTCCATCAGCCCCGTGTATACCTCGAAGGCCTCGGCCAGATCATCGTCGTTGTCGATCGTTCGCGATGGGGTGGCCGCCGGGCCGGACGCGGGCGTTCGCACGCTCGGGGCGATGGGCGTTTCCTGCGCGGCGGCGGCCGGCGGCCAACCGACCGCCAGCGCACCATGCACGATGACGCTCGCGAGAAGCCAGGATGCACGCATGCTGCGTCTCCGTGTGCTCGATCGTTCATGCGGCCGGCGACGGCGCCGCGCTGCCGGCACATTTGTCCGGCGACCCGCGGCGCGCGGCGGCGACCGGGGCTGCGCCGGCGATCGCCGGGGGTGCGGAGGCCGCGCTCAGCGCTCCGCCGACGGACGGGCCGCCAGCGCCTCGATGCGACTGCAGATGTACTCGGTGCTGCCGCGCCGTTCCAGAATCTGCTGCAAAGTCCGATGACCCTGACCGCGCACCACCAGATCCGCCACCGGACCGAGGAACAGCAGCAACTGACTGCCCAGGAAGTTCAGCGGGCGGCTCGACTCCAGCAGCAATAGCGCCGGGGCGACCAGCCCGCGCCGCACGATGCTGCCGGCCAGCCGTTCGACCAGCTCGCGTTCCTCATCGGTCGGCGAGAATGCTGCGGCGGCCTCGACCGCAAACGCATTGCGCAGCCACGTCGCCAGCCTCCGTTCCTTGCGCTGCACGACTTGTTCCGACGGATCGCTCGTTCCGGGGGTCGGACTCATCTGGCGGCGTAGTCTAGCGACGTGCCGCGCGCGGCTCAAGCGGCTCGCGCCTCGCGCCGAATTCTCGAATCGTCCGCTCGTGGGCGGCGCCGGCCGGCCGGGTTAGCGCTGCGCCTCGTTCGTCCGCGCGTCGCGCAGACCCGCCGTGCGGCGCACGTCCGCGCTAAGGTGCGCGTCCAGTCGCTTCAGCACCGCGTCGCGCCGGCGGCCGAAGAGCAGCAGTACGCCGCGCTCGCCGAAGCGCGCCCGCGCCGCCTGGCGGCTGAGCCATACCGCGTTCTCTCCCACGTCCGCCCGCTGCACTTCGCTCCAGGCGATCCGCCGCGCCCCGCCGACGGTCCGCGCCCGGGCGCCTTCGCGGTCGATCACGTAGTAGGACGCGAAAAAGAACCGATGCAGCGAGAGCACCAGCACCGCGGCGCAGAACATCGACCACGTCGCGCCGCCGGCAGGACCGACGATGAAGAGCACCAGCGCGACGATTGCCGCGATGACCACCAGCGCCAGCCAGGGCTGCTCGCGGGCCGGGTGGGCAGTCCACTCGAAAACACCCGCGTCGCCACCCGGCGCATCCGTAGCCGGCGGCTCGCCCAATTCTGCGACCGGCGCGGCGGACGGGGGCGGACCGCCATCGGCGCCTGGCGGCTGGGATTTTGGCGCGTCTTCGGCAGCATGCGCGGGCATGGCGCGCATTGTATGAACCCCGCGCCGGTCCGGCGGCTGGCGCTGCCGAAAATGACTGAGCTTTCCGCCGGGTGAAGCGATCGGCGTGCCTCGGCGAGCGCTGGAGCCTTGCGATCGCGGTCGGGGGCGGCGGCGAGTCCGCGAGGGTCGCGCGGGAGCACGCTCGCGCTATGCGAACCCCTTTGCGACGCAATCGCTTCACGCCGGGCGAACCCGTGTGCGACGCGTTCGTCTCGCGCCGGGCGAACCGTTGTGCGACCCACTCGCTTCTCGCCGCGCAGCGCCGCCAGCGTCTGCTGGCCGCTGCCGGAAGGTCGCCGCGAGCGACCGTCGAAATCGTGCGTCCGCCGGGCAGAACACCCCGCCGCGCCTCGCAGGTCGAGACCCGATTCGCAGTTACACCCCGGACAACCCGCCGCACGACGGTGCGGATTGACGCCCGCGGAATCCGCGCGTAGGAATGAGAAAGCGCCGCCGAGGAGACCGCGTTGCTTGCGATCGGCGACATCTACGTCTATGTGTCGGACTTCGACCGCGCCCGCCGCTTCTGGGTCGATGGTCTGGGCCTGACCGTGCGCGAGCAGGAACGCAGCCCGCACGCCGCATTCGCCATTCTGGAGTTCCCCGCCGGCGGGCCGGCCATCCGCCTCTTTGGCGGCGTCGATCCGTGGGAGGAGGGCGCCCGCCCGCCGCACGGCAGCCGCCCGACGGTCCGCTTCGACATTACGACGAGTGCGTTTGAAGAAACGCTGGTCCGCGTCCTCGACCACGGCGGCGCGCAGCTTGGCGAGATCGAGCAATACCGCGAATCGCGGATCGTGACGATCGCCGACCCGGACGGGAACCCGTTCGAGTTGATCGAAGTGCCGGGAACGGCATAGGGCTTGAAAATCTCAATGCGCGCGAGCGGGGATGCTGGGAGCATCGCCGCGGAAGCGGGGGAGCATCGGCCTCCGAGCGTGTGAACTTTTTGGCTTCGCTCGCGCTCGTGAGCGGTTCGCGAAACCACTGAGCGGGCAGAATGCCCGCGCCACCCCAAAAATCGCAGGCTCTTCGGCCGGTGCGAACCGCTCGGGAAGGAGAGTGAGTCTGGCAACGCTCAGACGCGCGGGGCCGCGCCGGTCGGCACGGCCCCGCGCCGCTGTCGTCAGTCACTCGCCACGGATTACGGGCAGGGTGTGCAATTCCCGAACAGGCACTCGAGGAACGGGTCGATGTCGAAGAAGTTCACGCTGCCATCGCAGTTGGTGTCGACGGTGCATGTGCACCCCCCGCAGTACATCGCCGCGTACGCCGGTGTGTCGAACAGCGCCAGCACGATCGGGTCGATGTCGAAGAAGTTAATGCTGCCGTCGCAGTTCGCGTCCGCCGTGCCGCCGGGGCAGGCCGGATTCGTGCGCACCAGGTGAATTGTCCCGTCCTGGCCCGGCTCCCAGCCGCGTCCGCCATCGGCGGTGATGTTCGCGAGCGGCACGCCGATGCAATCGCCCGAGTAGATGGCGACCCGCCCGCCGCCGCCACCGCCGCCGAACACGGAATTCGGCTGGTTGTAGTTCCCGCCGCCGTCGCCGCCGTCTGCGGAAATCGTCCCGAAGCCGGAGAGCGACTCGCAGACGATCCACAAACTGCCGCCGGAGCCGCCGCCGCTGTCGTCGTCGCCGCCTCCATCGCGGCCAGGGCCGCCGTCGGCGCTGATACGGCCGTCAACAGTAAGCGCCCCGATCGTTCTCAGCCGAATTGCACCGCCGCCGGCCCCGCCGCCGTCGCCGGAAGCGCCGCCGCCGCTGCCTAGCTGCACGGGCATGTCAAACTCTGATTCACCATAGATCGCTCCGCCATTAGCGTTTCCGTTACCGCGGCCGCCGCGACCACCATAGCCCGCGCCGCCGGCTCCGACAAATGGGCCGTTAGGACCGGCTCCGGGCCCCGTGGCGCTCGGGAATCCGCGTCGATCGGCGGAGACGGCGCCATCGGGCTCGACTGTCAGGTCGCCGAGAGCGATGAAGTACAACCCTGTGGTGCTGCGGCGCGGACCGAGAATGCCGGCGTTTCGCACAACAACATCCGCTTCAATCGAAAACTCACCTGCGAACTCCGTCGTTCCTGCGGGACTACGGTCCGCGTTATCGATGTAGAGAATCGGCTGGGCCGTTCCGCGTCGCAGGTAGACAGTGCCGGCTCCGCCTGGTTCCCAACCGCGGCCCCCGCGAGCCCGAAGCGTGCCGGAAAATCCTGAGTCGTCGGCGACATACAAGGCGATTCGGCCGCCGCCGCCACCACCGCCAGATACCGCCTGTTGATCGTAATTGCCGCCGCCGTCGCCACCGTCGGACGAAATTGTTCCATTCCCGGCGAGTGCATCGCATGCGATCCAGAGGCTCCCACCCGAACCGCCGCCGCTATCATCGTCGCTCCCGCCGTCGCGACCAGATCCGCCATTTACACTAATGCGACCAAGCGCGCTCAGCGCGCCGGAAACCGTCAATCGAAGCGCGCCGCCGCCTGCGCCGCCGCTGCTCTCGGAACCTCCGCCGCCACTACCGAGGTTTAGGGGTTGCGCAAGCGACTCCTGTCCATAGGTTTGCCCAGGAGCGGTTGACCCGTTGCCCTGCCCGCCTCCGCCGCCGTAAGCGGCCCCGCTGGCGCCCACGAAACTCGCATTCTGTCCTGCGCCCGGACCGCTGCTGCCCCCAAATCCGCGCGCGTCCCCGGCGATCGCGCCGTCCGGCTCAACAAAGGCGTCGCCGTTCACCACGAGGTGAAGTCCGGGCACCCCACGGCGCGGACCGACGATGGCGGCGCCACGAACGTACAAATCGGCGGAGATCTGAACCTGGTCTTCGAACTCAGTCACACCAGCCGGGCTGCGGCCGGCGTTGTCGACCATCAGCCGTGGTTGCTCGCCTTGAATTGTCCAGAACTGAGTACCGGCACCGCCCGGCTCCCAGCCGCGCCCGCCGCGACAGCGAGTGCTTCCGGCGAACGCCGAAGTTGTGGCCGCCTGAATCGCGATTCGACCACCGCCGCCGCCGCCGCCGAAGACCTCGTTGGGCTGATCATAGTTGCCGCCCCCATCGCCGCCATCGGCGGAAATCGACCCAGTACCTTCCAGACCGCCGCAGACAATCCAGAGGCTGCCGCCGGAACCTGCGCCGCTGTCATCATCGCCGCCGCCATTGCGACCGTTGGCGCCGTTCGCGCTAATCGACCCATTGACGGTGAGTGTGCCTCCCACGACGAGTCGGATGCAGCCTCCGCCCTCGCCACCCGCAGACTGTGAGCTCCCCCCGCCGCTGCCGTGCGAAGCCGGTTGAGACAGGGTTGCCTGTCCATAGGGTCGCCCCGGCGTCGTACCGCCGTTGCCGCGGCCTGCACCGCCGCCGTGCGCTGCGCCGCTCGCGCCGACGAAACTCGCATTCTGCCCGGCGCCGGGGCCCGCGCTTCCCGCGAATCCACGCCCGTCTACGCTGATCGCGCTGGCGACAAACGGGAGCTGGCCGCCCTGGATGCTGACGTTCTGCGCGATCTCCAGCCACATGCCGTTGATCCCGTTGCGGCTGAAGCCCGCGGCGTGCGTTACAATGCCCGGCTCGTTGGTTGCGTCGCGCTCGATCGTCAGCGAATTGAACTGGTGATAGCCGTTGATGGTCACCGTGCAGCCGCGGACGACGATGTCTTCGCCCTCGTACGTGATGTTGTTCCAGTCGATCAGCGTGTCAGTGGTCAGAACAGTCGTCCCCGCCGGGGCCGACGCCGCTGCGGCGCAGATGGCTACAAGCACTCCCGGAATCCACGAGTCTGTCCAACTCCACCCTCGATACATGAGCAGCTCCTATGCTAGGCTCCGCTCGGCGAGCGGACACACGTGCACCGATACCCTGCACGGCGCAGGGAGAATTCCGTTGCGTATGTTTACCCACCGAGAACACTACTAGTTATTGCTTGTGGCAGACGAAGCTGTTGGTTGCGTAGTCGAGCGCCAGGCGTCAAGCCGATTCTGCCATTCGATGACCCGCGCGTCATGACCCGCGCGCGGTTCGGCGTTGTGCCACGCGCGGTACGTTCGCACGACCGCAGATACGGCCTCCTCATACTCGCGCGCACCGGCAGCACGGTCTGCGGCGACATCGTCGTACAGCGATTGCCCCACGCGGTGGGCTTCTGCGAACCGAGCCTGACCAATCAGCGCATCGACCAGCAATGTGCCGGTGTGGACGCGATCCGAGAGGGTCACGTCTGGGAGCTTGCACTGGAGCTCCTGCGCGCGCCGTAGCAGCGCTTCGGCCTCAGCGTGGCGGCTCAGCTTTACGCAGCAAGTTCCGAGGACGCGCATGCACCGGACGGTCACAACCGAGTCGTCTCCCAGGGCGGAGCGGGCCCGATCCAGCGCTTCTTTCGCTACGCGTTCCGCCTCGGCGAGGCGGCCTGCGACCGCAAGAGCTACGGCGAGATTGCTGGTGGCGATGATGGTTCGCGCATGATCCGGGCCGAGCGCCAGTCGAAAGCCCGCCATGGCCTCTCGGTGCAGCTCGATCGCGTCCGGCGCAGCGCCAGTCTGTGCCAGCACCGCGGCGCAGCTCGTCAGCGTCGTCAACGTCTCGACATGGGCGCTACCCAGCACCCGGCGGCGCCGCTGGGCGACGTCGCGATACTCTCTCAGGGCGGCGTCATTGAGATCTTGCGCGCTCAACACGTACGCGAGGTTGTTCCGCACTCGCAACGTGGCCGGATGATCGGCGCCCTGGATGCGGGTCTGTCGCTCGGCCGCCGTGCGGAAGTACGACTCGGCCTCGCGATACTGGCCGCGGTTTGCACACAAGTAGCCAAGCGTGTTAATCGTCTCGAGCGTGTTCGGATCATCGACCCCGTACACGCTCTCCAGCACAGGCAGCAGCTCGCGGCATAAGCTCTCCGCCTGCGCGAGATCGTTCTGGGCCGCCAGGATTGCGATGCGGTTGTGTCGCATGCGTAGAAAGAGCGGATGGCCCGGAGGAAGCGATTCGGCGAGGCGTGCTGCCTGCGTCAGAATATTGTTCGCCTCTTGAACCTGCCCCTGCTGCAGCCGCGCGGCGGCCATGTTGTGCAGGGCTTCAACGATCCCAATGTCCTCGCCGGGAAGCACGCCGCGGAGCGACTCGTAAGACCGTTCATAAAGCCGGAATGCGTCCTCGAACAGCCCCATCGAGTAGAGCGCGGTCCCCAGCGACCGCTCGATGCCGCCGCGCGCGAGCGCGTCATCGCCGAACTCGCCGGCGGCGGCTCGCGCGACAGGCTCAATCACGGTCTGCTTGAAAACCTCTCGCGCAACATCGGTGTAGTTCAAGCTTCGAATCGCCTCTCGGCTCAGCACGACCTCGGCCGCGCCAGTTGCTGTGCTCGGGCCGGAACTGAGCGGCGGAAGCGCCTCGATTCGCTGGAGCAATTCGCTCCGAATCCTAAGCCCCATGTCCTCGATACTGAATTTGATTTCCGTGGGCGCGCTGAAAACACTCGCGTGAAAGTCCGCCAACCGCATCGCCCGCGCATATTGCTCCCGCTCACGACGCTCGGACTCTAGCGCCCGCCAGAGCGTCAGGCTTACGCCGAGCAGTCCAATCAGCAGTGCGCCGACGGTCGTCGCTGCACCCGCCACGATCCCTTTACGCCGTCGCAGGAACTTCCGGGCTCGGTACATCGCGCTGGGCGGCGCGGCAAGTACCGGTTCGCCGAGCAAGTGACGGCGAATGTCGGCGGACAGATCCAGGGCGGTCTCGTATCGCTGCGCGCGCTCTTTCGCCAGCGCCTTCATGACAATCCACGTTAGGTCGCCACGAAGCGCGGCGCTCAGTGTGCGCGGATTTGCATTCCTACGCGCGGCAACGGCCGATGCGGAGTCCGGTAGAGTCGTCAGGCGTCCGCCAGGCGTCGGCGGCTCCACCTCACGAATCGTCCGCAGCATCTCCAGGAAACCCGCCTGGCGGATTATGCTTGAATCGTGAGGCGTCACGCCCGTCAATAGCTCGTACAGCAACACTCCCAGCGAATACACGTCGCTGCGGGTATCGATGTCTTCGCTGGCTTCACCGGCCTGCTCCGGACTCATGTATGGCAGAGTGCCCAGCGGCAGCCCGTGGTCGGTGTGGAGCGTCCGGGCCGTCAGCCGCGCCGCCGTGGCCTTGGCGATGCCGAAGTCGATCACCTTCGGCGCGGCCGCGGAGTCGCGCTCCGTGACCAGGATGTTCGATGGTTTCAGATCGCGATGGATAATGCCTTTCTGGTGCGCGTGCTGCACGGCCTGGCAGACCGGGATGAAGAGTTCGAGCCGCTCGCGCAGGCTGAGGCGGTGCGTGTCGCAGTACTCGGTGATCGGCACGCCGTCGACGAACTCCATGACGAAGTACGGCCGCCCGCTCTCGGTCGCGCCGCCGTCGAAGACGCGGGCGATGTTGGGGTGATCCATCAGCGCCAGCGCCTGCCGCTCCTGCTCGAAGCGCGCCACGACCTGCCGCGTGTCCATGCCCAGCTTGATGATCTTGAGCGCCACCTGGCGACTCACCGGTTCGCGCTGCTCGGCGCGGAACACGACGCCGAATCCACCCTCGCCGATGCGCTGCAGCAGCTCGTATCGCCCGATGATCGTGCCGGGCTGTTCGTCGAGCGCCGCGAACCCCTCCGCCGCCGGGGGCGACTCGCCGGGAGTGGTTTCGTCGCCGCCCGCGGCGTGCGCGGCCAGCAGCGACAGCACTTCGGCGAGCAGCTCGACGTCGTCGCCGCACTGCTGCCGCGCGAATGCATCGCGCTGCCCGGCGGGTCGATCGAGCGCATCGCCCACGATCGCCTTCGCCCGTTGCCAGATATCGCCGCTATGCGAACTCATGATCCCTCGGTGCGTCCGGTACGCTACGCACTCAACTCGCGACGCAACCACGCCTTGGCGATCTGCCAGTTTCGCCGCACCGTTCGCGGCGAGATGGCCAGGGCTTCCGCCGTCTGCGCTTCGGTCATGCCCACGTAGAAACGCATGTCCACCAACCGCGCCAGTTCCGCGTCCTGCAGACGAAGGCGCGAAATCGCTTCATCGACGGCCAGAAAATCGTCGCCGCCCTCCGCCGCGGCCAATTCGAACGCTTCCAGCGAGAACTTCCGCGGCGGCCGCCGTTGCGCGTCGCCGCCGCGCTTCTGGGCGCTTCGGGCGCGGGCGTGGTCGATCAGCACCTGTCGCATCGTGTCCGCCGCGGCGGCGAAGAACTGCGCGGCGTCGCGCCACTCGCGCTCCCCCGCGTTCTGCAGCCGCAGCCACGCTTCGTGAACGAGTGCGGTAGGTTGCAGCGTGTGGTCCGGGCGCTCCTGAGCGAGTCGCGCTTGCGCCAGCGCTCTGAGCTGGATGTACAGGTCCGGCAGGCGCGGACCCGACTCGTCGGGGTTCGTGTCGGACATCGCCCAACCCCATCTGAAATGTCAACCGGGACGATCCGTTTCGGCAGACTTTGGACGAGCGGAAGCTAGCTGATCGTCAGCGCGGGAGCAACCGACCGCGCGCTGTTTTGCCGTGAGCCTTCACGACGCCCGGGCAAAACGCGCGCACTCCATGGACTGTTGCCATTTACGCAGGAATCTAGCGGTGGTTTGATGTGGCGCGCTTCGCTATCGCGCCCGCGCTTCGCTATCGCCGGCTGGCGATCGCTGCCGCCAGCGGCTTGACGACGTGCGGCACGACGCGGGTCGTGGCGATGCGCTCGGCCGCCTCCAGCAGTTCGTGGTGCACCGTGTGCAGGTCCGTGCGGCCGCTGCCGCCCCAGTAGCGCCGCGCGATCAGATACACGGTCAGCGGCGTCGCCTCGTACTCGCCGCTGCGCACTTCAAACGTCGTGGTGCGGCCCTTGATCTCCAGATACGCCTGCGTCTCGCAATTCTCGCTGAGCGTGATGCCCCAGAACGGCTGGCAGTCGATGATGTGGCCGCCGGCGCCGCTCATCAGCGCGTACAGCGGGTTGTCGGCAAAAAACGTCTCGGCAACGAGTTCGTCGTGGTTCCCGCGATACTCCAGGTCGAACGCCAGCGAGACTTCGAGCTGGTCGTAGTCCAGATCGCTCAGGCTCAGTTGCGGCGGCGCCTGCTCGAGCACCAGCCGCGAGAGCTGCTGATAGCTCTCCGCGCTAGGCGGGTTGTGATAGCCGAAGCGCAGCACGGTCGGGTCGATCCGCAGGTAGCGGCGGCCCTCGCCCGGGGCCGCCTCCTCGTCGAGCATCAGCGCCCCGTCGTCGCGCCGCCGCAGCCGCGTCAGCCGCGGGAACGCCCGGCGCACCTGCTCGAAGTAGTGCAGCAGCGTCTCACGCGACGGGCTGATTTCGAGCTTGAGGAACAGGCGCGAGGTGACCGCGAACTCGTCGGAAAAGGCGCCCAACGCCCACATGCTGCCTCCTTCGCCGCGCGGCTGGCCTGCGGCGAGCATCTCTAATAGTATCTCCACGCGGGCGACTCGACAATTCGCCCCAAGCGGAGCGCCCATGCCAACCACGCCGTCGCCGGTCGATCACGCCCGCCAGATGCACGAGCAGCTCTGCGCCTGGCGCCGCCACCTGCACGCCAACCCGGAACTGAGCGGCCAGGAGCGGCAGACCGCCGCGTACGTGGCCGCGGCGCTGCGCGGGCTCGGCTATGAGCCGCGCGAAAACGTCGGCGGCATGTTCGGCGTGGTGGCCGAGCTGCGCGTCAACGACGGTCCGTTCGTCGCCCTGCGGGCCGATACCGACGCTCTTCCCATCGTCGAAGAAACCGGTCTGCCCTTCGCATCGAAAAATCCCGGCGTGATGCACGCCTGCGGGCACGACGCCCACACGGCCATGCTGCTGGGCGCGGCGCAGCTCCTGCGCAGGCGACGCGACGCGCTCAAGCGCAACGTGCGCTTTCTCTTTCAGCCGCACGAGGAGGCCCACCCCGGCGGCGCGCCCGCGATGATCGCCGGCGGCGCGCTCGACAACGTCGAGTCGATCTTCGGCCTGCACATCATCTCGACCATGCCGCCGGGGCAAGTCGGCTCGCGACCGGGGCCGTTCATGTCCGGCGTCACCAACATTGACATTGTGATCCGCGGCAAGGGCGGCCACGCCGCCATGCCCGAGGCGTGCATCGATCCGATCGTCATCAGCGCGGCGCTGGTGCAGGCCATGCAGACCCTCGTCAGCCGCAACATCGCGCTGACCGACGAAGCCGTGGTCAGCGTGACGCGCGTGCAGGGCGGCACGGCCTACAACATCATTCCCGAGACGGTCACGCTGGCCGGCACGATCCGCACGCTCGACACGCGCGTCCGCGAGCGCGTCAAGGAGCGGCTGACGCAACTGGCCCACCAGGTGAGCGCCGCGCACGGCGGCAGCGCCGAGGTAAAGCTGCTCGACACCTATCCCCCGCTCGTGAACGACGGCCCGACGCTGGAGCGGGCCTTGCGGGCCGCACGCGACATCGGCGTTCCTGAAAACCAGATCGCCACGCTCGCCGCGCAGGGCGGCGGCGAGGACTTCGCCTACTACGGAAGCAAGGCGCCGGCGGCGTTCGTGTTCCTTGGCGCCGGAAACGCGCAGAAAGGCTGCATCTGGCCGCATCACCACCCGCGATTCGACATCGATGAAGACCTGATGCCGGTCGGCGCGGCGCTGCACGTGCAGTATGCGCTCAGCGCCGGCGCGTGACAGCGTCTGAACTTTCGGGGTGCGGTGGGGCTTCTGCCCGCCCGGCGCTCTCGCAAACCGCGCACGAGAGTGAGTGAAGGAAACGATCGCAAGCGCGGAGCGCCCACCTACGGCACAGGCTGTCCGCGCGGCCGCGGCGCCGCCGGTCCGCTTGCCGCGGCCGCGGCCGCCCCCTAAGCTCCGCCCAACCCAGCGAATCGCGGAGCGGTCGCCGTCAATGTCAGATTATCGCGTTCAACTCGATGTCTTCAGCGGCCCGCTGGATCTGCTGCTTTTTCTGATCCGCCGCGACGAACTCGACGTCCAGGACGTGTCGATCCGCCAGGTCGCCGACCAGTACATCGAGTATGTCCGGCTGCTCGAATCGATCGATCCCAACACCGCCGGCGAGTTCCTGGTGCTGGCCTCCACGCTGATCGAGCTGAAGAGCCGCGCCCTGCTGCCGACGCCGCCGCTGGAGGCGCTGGAGGACGAGCAGGATCCGCGCGGCGCGCTGGTGCGCCAACTGCTGGAGTACAAGCGTTTCAAGGACGCGGCCCGCGCGCTGGGCCGCGCCGCGGACGACCGCGCGCGGCGCTTTGTGCGCGCTCCGGCGAATCTGCCGCGCGAAGTCGAGGGCGTCGAACTCGAAGATGTGGAAGTCTGGGATTTGCTGGCGGCCTTCAACCGCGTGATGACTGCGATCGGCAAGGGGCCGGGCTTCCGCGAGATTCGCTACGACGACACGCCGATCGAGCTGTACGCCGAGAGCATCCTCGAGTTGCTCGCGGTGCAGGGCACGGCGACGTTTCAGGCGCTCTTCGAGGATCGCACGGCGCGCACCGAGGTGATCGGCCTGTTCCTGGCGCTGCTGGAACTGATGCGCAAGCACCGCGTGCGGGCGCAGCAGGATCGCACGCATGGCGAGATATATCTCTTCCTGCTGATCGCCGCGCCCGAGGACGAAATCGCCGCCAGCCCTGTGTTTCTCGTCGGAGAAGAGCCGCCCCCCGGCGCTGCCGCGCCGGACGCAGCGCTGCCGGAGGCGACGCCCGCAACGGCCGGGGGATCCGGAGAACCAAGCAGATGAGCACGCCCAGCGCCCGCCTGAAAGAGCTCGGACTGACCCTTCCGCCCGCGCCCAAGCCGGTGGCCGCGTACATTCCCGCGCGGCGACACGGGGATCTGCTCTACCTCAGCGGGCAGATTCCGCTGCGCGACGGCGCGGTCGCCGTCACCGGCCGCGTCGGCTTCGAGCGCAAACTCGAAGACGCCCAGCAGGCCGCGCGAATCTGCACGCTTAACGCGATCGCCGCCGCGGCGGACGCCGTCGGCGACGTGGACAAGCTCGCCGGCGTGCTGAAGGTCGTCGTCTACGTCGCGTCGCACGAGGGGTTTACCGATCAGCACAAGGTGGCCAACGGCGCGAGCGAACTGCTTAAGGACATCTTCGGCGAAGCCGGGCGACACGCCCGCGCGGCAGTCGGCGTCGCGGAGCTGCCGCTCAATTCTTCCGTCGAAGTCGACGTGACCTTCATCGTCTCCGACTGAAGCGGCGAGCGCGGCCGCCGTCCGCTTCGAGCGGCAAGCGCCGACGATGGTCAGCCGGCCGCACGCATCGGGGGTATCATCGGGTCATGATTCCCGCGGCCTTCGGTCTGGACATCGGCGGGTCGTCGCTTTGTCTGGCCGCACTGGACGCAGGCGGGGCCATCCTGCAGCGCGCCGCCGCGGCCACACCCGCCGGCGCAGAGCCGGCGGCACTGCTGGCCGCGATCGAGCGGATCGCGACGGAAGTCGGTGTGGACCAGCACGCGAGCGTGCCGCTGGGGGTCGCGCTGCCCGGCGCCTACGACGCCGAAACCGGAGTCGTGCTGAAGGCCGTGAACCTGCCTGGCCTACAGGGTTTCGCGCTGCGCGACCGGCTCCGGACGCATTTCGGGCGACCGGTGCACATCCACAGCGACGCGGTGTGCGCCGGTTGGGCGCAGTGGCAACGGATCGCGCCGCCGCCGGCGCGCTTCGCGTATCTTTCGGTGGGCACCGGCATCGGCGCTTGCGTAATCCTGGACGGGGCGATCGTCCGCCATACCCGCGGCGGTCCGGGGCATCTGGGGCACCTGGCGATCGAGAGCGGTCCGGCCGCGCGACGCTGCCGCTGCGGCGGCTCGGGCTGCGTCGAAGCGGTGGTGGCCGACTGCCTCGCGCGGGGCGACAACCCGGCGGCGGCCACCGCACTGGCGACGGCGGTGGTGCAGGTGGTGCATCTCTACGCGGTTCACTGCGTCGCGATCGGCGGCGGCGTGATCGACGCTCGCCCGCAGCGCCTGCGGGAGATTCAGGGAGCGCTCGACAGCCGCCGCACGACGCTGTTTCCGGCGGAGTTCACCCTTGCGGCGGGCGCGCTGGCGTCGAAGGATGCAGGCGTGATCGGTAGTGCTCAACTGGCGATGATTGCGCAGCACGAAGGAATGGGCCGATAGCGGATCGCACCGTTGGATGTCGCGGCGCATCTTGCGCTCGCCTATAGACCCGACAGTGCGTGCGTGCGAGCACGAACGGTGGGTCAGGGCGGGCGACGCCCGGCCGCAATCCTGACCTGGCATATGGCAGCAGCCGGCCGCACGCAGAACAAGGAGAGGCACGATGTCGCCACGAGGAAGGTCGCGGCCCAGGGTTGGGGTTCTCGTCGTCGGACATGTGAGCAAGACATTGGCGCTGGCGGCCGTACTGCTCGGATGCGCTTGCGAGCGACCCAAGCCGACAAAGTCGGCGTCGCCGTCGAAGAGTCTGGAGCCTGCCGATCGCGTGTGGGCCGAGATCGAGACCTTGGAACGCGAGGTTTCGGGCAAACCCACCGATCCAGAACCGGTGATCAGGCTGGCAAAGCGGAAACGCAGCTTCGCCGCACTCTCCCCGCCGAGCGTGACTTTGCACTTCTACTCGGAAGCGCGAGCACACCTGGAGGCCGCCATCGAACTGATTCCGGATCGCGACCGCACGGCAATCCTGCTGGAACTTGCGCGAACCGAGCATGCGATGTTCCTGCACGAAGCGGCCCGGTGGCGCACGTATCGCGCCGGGCGGCTTTCGCCCGACGACATCCACGTTCAGGCGGAGGTCATTCGCGAACGCGCGGTGCGCACTGATCGCTGGAAAGCGGCGGCTGCGCAGCTCGACCGCCTGACTGCCAGGCCGGGCGCGGCTGACTCGGCCGAAATCTGGTATCTGCTGGGCTTGGCGCGCCTCAATGGCGGCGACCCGCGTGGCGCTGAGAGCGCATGCCGCAAGTGTCTTGACCTGGACGCGCTTCATGACGCCGCGCCGTCCTGCCTTGCGGCTGCGCTCCGCGGACAAGGCCGGATTCCGGAGGCGCTTGCGCTGTCCGAGGGCGGTACGCCGAGGGCGTCGAACGAAGCCCTGGAGGGAATCAACACCAGCGCTCAGTACCTGAAAGAGAGGCGATTCGCCGAGGCGGCGCTCGCAGCGCACCGTGCGATCGAGATCGACCCGCGGATTCCGGCTGCGTGGATTAACTACGCCGGTGCACTCGATGGCATCGGCGACCATTCCGAAGCGATCCGCATTAATCAGCGCCTTTTGGCGCTCCTGCCGGGCCACGCCGACACCTATCGCAACATGGCGCGCGCGATGCACAAGGCGGGGCGGCACGACGAAGCGCTGGAGGCGTTCGGCGAGTACTTCCGCCGCGAAGCGCCGCGAGGCGGCCCGGTGTACGAGTACGCCAATGTGCTTGCACGCGCCGACAAACCGCGTGAGGCCGAGCGTGAGTACCGCAGGGCGATGAAGATGCTGCCGCAGGACCCGCGACCGGCGAACAACCTGGCGCTATTGCTTGACGAAGAGGGCAGGCGCGAGGAGGCGATTTCGCTCGCACGGCAGGCAGTGGCGCTCGACCCCGACGACGTGACGCGCCAGTTCAACCTCGCGACGCTCCTGCGCCGCGGCGGCCACGCGACCGACGCCGCCTCGGTCTTGAGAAACGCAGTGGATCGTTCGCCGGATGACTGGCACCTGCGCGGCGTGTTGGCGGCGACCTTGCGCGAAACCGGAGACGCGGCGGCCGCGCGGGATGCCTGGCGGCAACTCGCAGCGCGGGCGCAGCAGCGCCTCGCGGCGACGCCGCGCGATGTCGGCGCGCTACGCGCGCTGGTCGGCTCGAAAGAAATGACCGGCGAGCTCGACGACGCCCAACAGCGAATCAACGCGATGCTCGCGGCGGATCCGACGTGGGACGAGTTGTATCGCGCGCGGTCGGATTGTCACCGCAGCGCAAACCGCCGCGCGGAGATGGAAGCCGATCTGGGTCGCGCGATCGAGCTCGCGGAGGAGGCCGGCGACTACTTGTGGCGCGGTTGGACGCGCTTCGAGTTCGGAGACACCGCGGCGGCGGTCGACGACTTCCGCACGGCGTCCCGGCTGAGTCCATCGAACGTCTACGCCGCGCTCTTTCTTTCCGTGGTCTTGAGAATCGACGGGAGAGGCGACGACGCGCGGCGCTGCCTCGAACTTGCGCTCGATGAAGTCAAACTAAACGAATGGGCGGATCGGTTGCTGCGATTCCAACTCGGTACGCTCGATGCGGAGCGCCTCCTGAGGATCGCGGACTCCGCCGAACAACGATGCGAAGCGCTGTTTTTCGTCGCCGAGCACGTGCGCCGCACCGTCGGACCGGAGGCCGCCGCCCCGTGGTATCAGCAGTGTATCGACACCGGTGTGCTTCACTTTTTCGAATACAAGGCCGCGCGTTGGAGGCAACGCACGGACGGAATCTGACGGGCGCCAGACATCCGGGCGCCGATCCGCAACCGCAGGATCGGCACGCATCACGCGCGCAGCCGCGCGCTCCATCGCCTGTTCGTCCGGGGGTTGCGCTGGCGGTCCAGATTCGCCCCCGGCGCAACGGACCGCCGGGCATCCCGCCCCCTCTCATTCGCTTGAACGGTTCCCCTCGTCCGGCCGCCCCGCCGCATCCGCTCCCGGCGGCCGTTTGATCTGAAACTCCGTGCCGCATTCCGGGCAGAATCCCGCCGCGCCGATCCCGCGAAGCTCGTAGCCGCACTCGTGGCAGTACGGGCGATTCGAAGGAATAACAAGATTGACGATCGGATTCGGCCAGAAGAACAGCCAGATTCCGATCCCGGCGCGCACTGCGGCGTCTACGGCGTAGCCCAGGTACCAGCCCAGGTCCGACGGTCCCCCGAAGAACACGACGCTCAGCGCCATCATGAAACCGCCGTGAGCGCACGGGGGCATGCTCTGTGCGAGCATCACCAGGCCGAACCCGCGCACCAGGAGTCGAAAGAGCGTCTTGTACTTCATGAGTGCTCCCCGAGAACCACGCCGCGCGGCTCCGCGCGATCGGTCCAGAGCCCCGGCACTACGCCACGCCGAGATCGTCGCGATACTGCGCACCGTCGAAGCGAATCTGGCGCACGACGCCGTACGCCTGCTCGCGGGCCGCGGCCAGCGTGTCTCCCAGCGCCGTCACGCTCAGCACGCGGCCGCCCGCGGTGACGACGCGTCCGTGCGCCCGCGTCGTGCCGGCGTGAAACACTGCGACGTCGGGGCCGGTCGAATCCGGCAGGCCCTCGATCGCCACGCCCTTCTCCGCAGTGGCGGGGTATCCGCGGCTGGCCATCACCACGCATAGCGCCGGGCGCGGATCCCAGTCCAGCGCCACCGTCTGCAGCCCGCCCGAAGTCGCCGCGTCGAACACCTCGAGCAGATCGCTGCGCAGACGCATCAGAATCGGCTGCGTCTCCGGATCGCCCAGGCGGCAATTGAACTCCAGCACCTTCGGCCCGGCCTTGGTCAGCATCAGGCCCACGTAGAGAACGCCGCGATAGGGCGTTTCTTCGCGAATCAGCGCATCGAGAACCGGCACAAAAACCTGGGCCGATATCTGCTGCAGGATCGCGTCGTCGACCGCCGGCGTCGGGCAGTACGCCCCCATGCCGCCGGTGTTCGGGCCGCGGTCGCCGGGCAGCAGCCGTTTGTAATCCTGCGCGGGCTCCAGCAGATAGACCGTGCTGCCATCGACCAGCGCGAGCACCGACGCCTCGCGGCCGTCCAGCTTCTCTTCGACGATGATGCGGCTGCCGGCGTCGCCGAACTCGCGCTTCACCAGCATGCGCTCGGCGACCAGGATGCCGTCGGACGGGTCGTCGCAGACGACGACGCCCTTACCCTTCGCCAGGCCGGCGGCCTTAACGACGATGGCCTCGTCGCGCGTCGCGATGTACTCGCGGGCGCGGCGATAGTCGTCGAAAATGCGGGCGTCGGCGGTCGGCACCGACTGCACGCGCATGAGCTGCTTCGCAAACGCCTTGTCGCTTTCCAGGCGCGCCGCGGCCGCCGACGGGCCGAAGATGCGGCGGCCCGCGGCCTCGAAGGCATCGACGATTCCCGCGGCCAGCGGCTCTTCCGGCCCGACGATGGTCAGGTCGATCCGCTCCTGCTGGGCGATCGCAAGCGCGAACTTCACGTCGCACGGATCGCCGGGGATGTTGGTTCCCAGCTCCGCCGTGCCTGCGTTGCCCGGCAGGATGAACAGTTTGGACAGCCGCGGGCTGCGCGCCAGTCCGCGGCACAGTGCGTGCTCGCGACCGCCGCCGCCGATCACCAGGACGTTCATGAGAGTTCCGTATGAGGCTCGCGTCGGGCGGGCGCGGCCGCCGGCGAGCGCGGCCGATCTTCACCGCGACCGATCGCCGTTCTACTCGCGCGGCGGGCCGCACGCAACGGACCCGGCGCGTCGGGCGCGGTTCGCGCTTAAGATTCGCGCCTGACGGGCGACAGCTTGCGCCCTGGGAGAACCGAAGCGATGCGAAACGACATAAACCGAGCTCTGGCGCTACTCGCGGTCGCCGCGGGCGCCCCGCTACTGCGCGCGCAACCGGCTGCGGGGGCGGACGCCGCCGCGCAGGAGGCACGCTGGCTGCGCAACGTGCGGCAGATCACCCGCGAGGACATGGGCATCCACCGCGCCGGCGAAGCGTACTTTTCGGCGGACATGCGGCGGATCTGCTTCCAGGCGTATCCGCAAGGACAGGACGCCTATCAGATCTACACGCTGAATCTCGACGGCAGCGATCTGCAGCTCGTCAGCACCGGCCAGGGCGCCACCACCTGCGCGTACTTCCACCCGGACGGCAGGCGCATGCTGTTCGCGTCCAACCACCTCGATCCGCGGCCGGCGATCATGCCCGAGGAAGTCCGGCAGCGGGTCGAGAAGAGCGCCCAGCCGGCCGCGAGCAAGTACACGTGGCCCTTCCCCCCGGGCATGGACATCTTCGAGCTCCGCTTCGGCGAAAAGGAGCTTCGGCGGCTGACCACGGCCGACGGCTACGATGCGGAGGCCAGTTACTCGCCGGATGGCCGCTGGATCGTCTTCACGTCGATGCGCGACGGAGACCAGGAGATCTACATCGGTTCGGTCGACGGCGACGCCGACAAGGGCGGTCTGCGGCGCATCACGCACGTGAAGGGTTACGATGGCGGGCCGTTCTTCAGTCCTGACGGCAAGCGGATCGTCTATCGCTCCGATCGCAACGGCGACGGCAACATGCAGATTTTCGTCAATAATCTGGAGGGCACGGACGAGCGGGCGCTGACGGGCAACGACGTATTGCACTGGTGTCCGTACTGGCACCCGTCGGGCAAGTGGCTGATCTTCACCCGCGCGGATCATGGCACGGCCGATGCCCCGCGCCGGCCGAACTATGATCTTTACCTGCTGGCGGCTGACGAGCAGACGGTGGCGGCAGCGCCGAAGGGCGGCGATTTTTCCGCCGGGGCTGCGGCCCGCGCTGACGCGGACGGGAAACTACCCGCGCCGATTCGGATCACGTTCGACGATACCTTTGACGGACTGCCGGTGTTTTCGCCCGATGGCAAGTACGTCATGTGGACATCGAAGCGCGGCGGGTTGTCATCACCCCAGGTGTTCATTGCGGAGTTCGTTGGCCTCAGCCGCGACGGCGCGCTGACCGCCGGCGAGTGACGCCCGCGTGGCGCCGGTTTCCAACCGGTGATTGTCTTTCCGGGTCTCCGACCCGGCCCAGGATGCGTGGCGCCGGTTTCCAACCGGTGAGTGTGTTTCCGGGTCTCCGACCCGGCCGGTGCATGGCTACGTCGAAGCAACTCAGCCCATTCCCATCCGCGCATTGAACTCCGCACTGCCGCCGGGCGGAATGCTGATGTACTCCCACGCCGCGCCGCGCAGGTGTTTTCCGATGACCTGAATCTGGCCCAGGTGCAGGTTGTAGTGCGCCATCTGGCGAATGATGGCCTGCGCGACCGAGTGCGGCTCTTTGCGGATATACACCTGCCGCCGCAGGTCAGCATCGGTGAGGGCTTCGAGCGCCGTAAACAACGCTTCCCAGCCCCGTTGCCAAAGCTCCAGCAGCGCCGCTCGCGAGCGTCCGCGCTCTTCGAACTCCTGCTCGCGATCTCGTCCGGGCTTCTCGCCGTCGGACGTCAGGAAGTCGGTCCAGCGCGAGAGCATGTTTCCGGCCACGTGCTGCATGATGACCGCGACGCTGTTCTGTCGAGGGTTGATGCGCGCGTGCAGCTCTTCGTCATTGAGCTGCTCAATGCAGCGCTCGGCGATCGATCTTGTCTTGCGAAACTCGGCGATGCACGCGGCCAGCAGCGAAGAATCGGCGGACACTGAGGGTGCTCCTGGCGCCGGGCGTCGCGCGACGGCGCGCTGCGTGGCGGGGAAACGCGGTCCGGCGGGTGTGCCAGAGGGGGTTCACACACGGCGGGTCGGAGCCCCACCGACAGGGACACCGGTTCGAAACCGGTGCCACACAAACCGGTTAGAAACCGGTGCCACACACACGCCGGTTACGAACCGGTACCACACACGCCGGCTACAGACCGGGGCCACAGGCGCCGGTTGTAAACCGGCGCCACAAAGGCGCCTCTCAGCGGCCGGCCGGGCCGAGGACTTTGATTACGACCATGGTCACGTCGTCCTCCTGCGGAAAATCGGCGCGGAACGCGACGAGTGCGTCCGTGATGGCGTGGCTGATATCCGCCGCCGAGCGCGCTGCGTTCCTGCGGATCACCTCGCGCAGCTTGTCCTTGCCGAAGAACTCGCTGCTGCTGTTGCGCGACTCCCAGATTCCGTCGGTGCCGATGACGATTACCTGCCCGGTCGCGAGCGCGGCCGGCCCGTGCTCGCGGAACTGCCAATCCGCCTCGATCCCCAGCGGGATGTCGCCGCCGGGCAGATCGCTGAACGCCCCGTTCTCGGGATCGAAGACGATGGCGGGGTCGTGGCCCGCGCTGGCCCACCAGGCCTGCTGCGTGGAGGTGTCGATCATGAGATAAAACAGCGTCATGAAGCGCCCGGCCGACATGTCCTTGGCCAGATAGCGATTCAGCCCGTTCATCACAGAATCCAGGCCGCCGCTGCGATTCACGTGGCTGCGAAGCAGCGCCCGCGCCGTGGTCATCAGCAGCGCCGCGGCGATTCCGTGGCCGGTCACGTCGCCGATCGCCAGTCCCAGCCGGTTCGGGCCCAGATCGGCCAGCTCGATGAAGTCGTAGTAGTCGCCGCCGGTCTCGTCGCAATAGATGCTCTTGCCCGCCACGTCCAGCCCGGCCACCTTGGGGGCGCTGGACGGCAGCAGGTGCTGCTGCACCTCCATCGCCAGCGACAGCGAATGCCGCAGCTTCATGCGGTCTTCGAGCTGCGGCACCATCGCGTTGAACTGCCGCCCCAGCGTGCCGAGCTCGTCGGAAGTGTCGATCCGAACGCGGGCCTCGAAATCGCCGGCGGCGATGCGCTCGGCCGACGCCGCCAGCGCCCGGATCGGCTGGGTCACGGAGCGCGAGCCGACCAGCGCCACCAGCACCACCACCAGAATCACCAGCAACACGATCAGACCCGTCCCGCGGAGCTGCGCGTTCGTGTCGCTCAGAATGCGCTGCTCGGCCTCGGCCGCCTGGCGCACGACCTCGTCGAAGGGCAGGATGATGACCAGAAACGTGCCCTGCTCATCCACCGGGCCGTACACCCACAGCGAATCGCGCGACTGATATGCGAGCTGTCGCGTGGCGAAGCGCCGGTAGCGCAGATCGTTCATCACCTCGCCGAACTCTGCGGCGGACTCCGACTCGAGCCACTCCGCGTCGATGTTCGCGTTCCAGCGCTGGTCCTTGCGGTGCAGGCCGGGCTGCGCCAGGATCGCGACGCGGTCGGGCCGGCCGTCTTCGCCGCTGCGCAGCCGAACGAGCATCGAGCGCGAGTCGCGGATCCAGTTTTCCGGAAGCTTCATCGACTCGACGATGTCGGCCACGGTCACATCCAGCCCGGTCACGCCCGCGATCGCCCCGTCGGGCCCGCGAACCGGCATGCTGGCGGTCAGGATGCGCTGTTCCGACGACGCGTCGAAGTACGGGTCGCTCCAGGAGAGCTGGCCGCTGTCGCGGGCCGCGCGGTACCACGGCCGCTTTCGCGGGTCGTACTCAACCGGGTAGCCGCCGTGACCGGGGAACGAGGTGTGAATCCCGCATTCCAGACTGGTGAACTGCCAGAAAACCAGCTCGGGATGGGCCGATCGCAGAAACTCATACTCCGCCGGCATGCTCGCGAGCCGCGCCAGCATTTCGCCGACATTTTCGGGAGCCACGCCCGGCGCGAGCTTGTACACCTGATCGCTGTAGCTGATGTCGATCGGCGTGCTGGACCCGCCCGCGTCGAATCGAAAGTGGCGCGCCGAAGGGGCCATGTCCGGCGGCAAGTTCTCGCGGCGATCGTAGGCCGCGGCGAAGCGCGGCTGCGCCCCCGCCGGCGGCGGCGCGGCGAGCCGCGCCTCGACCGCGCGGGCCTGGCCGCGCAACACGTGCTCCATGCCCCGCAGTCGGTCGCGCAACTGTCGGGCCTGGTCGCGGATCAGATTCTGAAGCTGCTCGGCCGTGCGATCCGAGAGCGACTGCCGCGCCGAGCGCGCCAATTCGCCGCCGAGCCGGCGCGTGCCGGCGCGGTCAAACGCGGAGACGATCGCCAGCGGCACCAGGGCGATGGCCAGCAACAACAGAAGCAGTTTGAAGCGGATGCTCATGCGACCCGGCGCCGGTCTGACGCGGCGTTTCCCGCCGCCGCGTGGAGGTGCGGCGGCAGCGACTATACCGCCGCGGCCCGCGCGCCGCACGCCGACTCGCGGGCCGCGTCCGGGGCGTTGCGACCTCCGCCCCCGGTCGGATACGATCCCGCGATTCTCGGCCGCTTCTTAACGCGATACGAACATCAGGAATCGGGCAAACGGAGGATTGGGTCATGGCGGGCAACGGGGCTTCGCTTCCGGCACAGGATCTGCTATTCGGCGAGTCGCCCGCCCTGCGGCGCGGCCTGGAGAACTTCGAGGCGGCGGCCCGCGTGCTCGAACTGGACCCGGACGTGGCCGTGCGGCTGCGGCGGCCCGGCACGGTGCTGATCGCGTCGATCCCCGTGCGGATGGACGACGGGCACATCGAGGTTTTCACGGGCTTCCGCGTTCAGCACAACCACGCCCTGGGGCCCTACAAAGGCGGCATTCGATATCACCCCGAGGTCGATCTGGGCGAGGTGACGGCCCTGGCGATGCAGATGACATGGAAGTGCGCGGTCATGGGCCTGCCCCTGGGCGGGGCGAAGGGCGGCATCCGCGTCGATCCCACCAAGCTCACCCAGAACGAATTGCAGCAGATGACCCGCCGCTATACGGCCGAGATCGTGCCGATCATCGGCCCGGAGGTGGACATCCCCGCGCCCGACATGGGCACCAGCGAGCGGACCATGGCGTGGTTCATGGACACCTACAGCCAGCGACACGGCCGCTTCATCCCGTCGGTCGTCACCGGTAAGCCGGTCGACGTAGGCGGCTCGGCGCTGCGCAAGGAGGCCACCGGCCGCGGCGTGGTGTACACGACCGAAGAGGCGGCCCGCGACATCGGGCTCAACATCAAGGGCGCCACGGTCGTGCTGCACGGCTTCGGCAACGTCGGCACCTACGCCGCGCTGGGCTTCGCCGAGCGCGGCGCCCGCGTGATCGGCATCGCCGACGTCACCGGCGGCTACGTCAACAAGAACGGCTTCGACGTGGCCGCGATGGTGCGGCACGTCGAGCAGCATGGCTCGCTGGCCGGCGGAAGCTGGGGCGAGCGCATCGCGTCCGACGACATCCTGACCATCCCATGCGACATCCTGGTCCCCGCCGCCACCGGCCACTGCATCACCGCGGCCAACGCCCCGCGGGTGAAGTGCAGGATTCTGGCCGAAGGCGCCAACGGCCCGACCATGCCCGACGCCGACGTGATCCTCGAGAAGGCCGGCGTGTTCATCGTGCCGGACATCGTCTGCAACGCCGGCGGCGTGATCGTCTCGTACTTTGAATGGGTGCAGGGCGGCATGAACTTCTTCTGGAGCGCCGACGAGATCGACGTGCGCCTCAACAGCGTGATCCGGGCCGGCTATGCGGGCATGCGCAAGTTCGCCCGCGAGCGCAGCGTGTCGAACCGCACGGCGGCGCTGTGCGTCGGCATCTCGCGAGTCGATGTCAGCACCCGGCTGCGCGGGCTTTACGCCTGATGGCCACGCTGCACGCCTACATCCTGCGGGAATTGCTGAAGGTCTTCGCCCTCGCGGCGATCTCGCTGACGATCGTGTTCACGCTCGGCGGCGGTCTGTACAACTCGGTCCGCAACCCCGGCGTCACCCCGGCTGAAATCGTTCGCTTCATGCCGCTGATGATTCCGATCGTCGCGGTGTTCACGATGCCGCTGGCGGCCCTGTTCGCCGTGACGATGGTGTACGGCCGACTGGCGGCCGACAACGAACTGACCGCCTGCCGCGCTTCGGGCGTGAACGTGCACCGCCTGTTCCTGGGCGCGGGCCTGCTGGCCTTCCTGATTTCGGCGTGCTGTTTCCTGCTGGCGAACTACGTCGGTCCGGACTTTCTGCGGGCGATCGAGCACTATGGCCGCACCAATCTGCGCGACATCGCCGCCGAGCGCTTGAAGCAGAAAGGGATGGTCCGCTACGTGGCGGACAAGGGGCAGAAGACCTTTCTGACCGCGCGCGGGGTGCTCTCGTACACGCGGCAACAACTGGAAGCGCACGGGTACGATCCGCAGCTCGACTATCTGTTCATCGATTCGCCCACCTGTCTCGAGCTCGACCACAACGACCGCGTGCTGCGTTACACCACCGCGGCCCTGGGCATGTGCGAATTCGACACGCGCCGCACGCCGATCCAGGTGCGCGTGGTCGTCAGCGACGGCTGGCAGCTCTCCGGCGCGGGCAGCGCCGCCCGCATCGCCCGGCAGGTGATCGGGCCGCTGTCGTTTCCGCTGCCGATGCCGCTGAAAGCGTCGATGGTCGACCTGAACCGGCTGCTGCTGTGGCAACGCGAGCCGTGGCAGGCTCCCGAAATCGCCGTCAAATTGCAGGAGTTTCGCGACAAGCTGACGATCGCCCGCTTCTACGCCGCCGCGCGCGACGCGCTTGCCGCCGGCCGGGCGCTCGTGCTGCGCGACGCGGAAGGCCGCCCGTACCACATTCGCGCCGCGACGGCTGTGGCCGAACCCAATTCGCGGCCGCGACTGCGCGACGCGCTGATCACGGTCAGCACCGCCGGGGCCGACCGGCCGACGCGCTACGAAGCGCCCGAGGCGGAGATCAAAGTGCATCCGCAGGCGGACGGGCGCTTTCTGGTCGAGGTCTACCTGCGGCGCACGCCCGAGCGCCCGGTGCGCGAGTTCAACCCGCGCTCCGGCGACTATGACACGCCGCGCCTGCTCGACACGCTCAGCGTGGACGGCGCGCTGATTCCCGAGCCGGACGTGGCGGCGGTCGCGTCGATCCCGGCGGCCACGGTGCTCGACCCGGCCGCGCCGCTTCCGGTGGTCGGCGAACTGGCGGACGGCCGCGCCAGCCTGCAGCGCGAGGCGACCCGCCTGCGCGGCAAGACGACCGCGGTGATTCACTTCCGGCTGGCGTGGTCGGTCAGCACGCTGGTGACCGCCATGATGGGCGCGATTCTGGGGGTGCTGTTCCGCGGGTCGCAGGCGCTGGCGGCGTTCGGACTTTCGTGCGTGCCGTTCCTGACGATCTTCGGCCTGATCACCATGGGCACCCGGCTGATTCAGAACGACGAGACCGAGGTCGCCGGCCCGCTGGTGATCTGGCTGGGAATGCTGGGATTCGCGGTGGCGAACTGGATCGTGCTGCGCATCGGCGTGCGGCGCTAGGCGGGAGACGCGGCCGGATGAACGTGATCGATCGCTACGTGGCCTGGTCGTTCCTCTCCAGCTTTGTGATTCTGCTGCTGGTCGGGATGGGTCTGTACATCGTCGGCGATCTGATGGTCAATCTGGACGAGTTCACCGAGGATCGTTCGCTGACGCTGCTGCAGGTCGCCGGAGCCATGGGCGACTATTACCTCTACAACGTTCCGCTGTACTACAAACAATTGGCCGGACCGGTCATGGCGCTGGCCGGCGCGTTCACGCTGGCGGTGATGCTGCGGCGCAACGAGCTGACCGCGCTGGTGGCCGCCGGGGTTCCGCTGCAGCGGCTGGCCGCACCCGTATTCGTGTGCGCGCTGGGGCTGGCGGCGCTCTGGGCCGCCAACGCGGAGCTCCTGATTCCGCGGATCGCGCCGAAGATCGCCCGGCAGCATCGCGAGGTGGTCGGGCAATCCTCGCTGAGCGTCAGCTTCGCCCGCGACAACCAGGGCGCGACCCTGATCGCCATGCAGCTTTATCCGCGCGAAGGACGCCTGTATCGCGTCTTCATCTTCGAACCGGGCCCGGACGGGCGGCCGCTCAACCTGATCACCGCCGACTCGGCGGACTGGGACGCGCAGCGCCGCGTCTGGCGGCTCGACGAGCGCGGCAGACGCCAGCGGTTTGTCGAAGACGCCGCGGGCGGCATGCTGGCGGCGCAGATCGCCACCGAGGCCGTGTCCGAATACGCCTTCGACATGAGCCCGGAGGAGATGCAGCTCTGGCAGCGGGCGGAGTTCGCCGACCTGCTCTCGGTCTCGCAGATGAACGGTTTGCTGGCGGCCGAGGCGCTGCCGATGCTGCCGGCGATTCGCACCGCACGGCACGTGCGGCTCACGCAGCCGATTCTGCAGATGATCCTGCTGCTGCTGGCGATCCCCTTTTTCCTCTCGCGGTCGCCGACGAACGTCCTGGCGGCGGGCGGGCGGGCGCTTCTGCTGTGTGGATTGTTTTTTGGCGCGACCTTCGTAGCCCATAGTATAATCAGCAGCGAATGGGCCCTGCTGGTGACGTGGTTGCCGATCCTGGTCTTCGGCCCGGTCGCCGTGCAGCTCATGGCCAACGCCCGGACCTGAGCCGGGCGCTGCCTCCGGCCTGCACATCGGGACAATTGCATGGCGCACATCGTAATCATCGAAGACGAGCCCGATCTGGCGATGGGCTTGCGCGACAACCTGGAGTTCGAAAAGCACACCGTCGCACACGCCGGCAGCGGCGACGAGGGGGTCAAGCTGGTGCTGCGGCAGGCCACCGACCTGGTGCTGCTCGACATCATGCTGCCCGACATCGACGGCTTCGAGGTGTGCCGCCGGCTGCGCGACGGCGGAGCGCGGATGCCGATCATCATCCTCAGCGCCCGCAGCCAGGAAATCGACAAGGTGCGCGGGCTGGAGCTGGGCGCCGACGACTACGTCACCAAGCCGTTCAGCCTGCGCGAGCTGCTCGCGCGGATCAGCGCCGCGCTGCGTCGCGCCGATCTGGGTACGGCGGCCGGCAGCAGCCAGTTCACGATCGGCGATCGCCAGGTGGATCTCGTGCGGCAGAAGATCATCACGGCCAAGGGCGAGCTGCCGCTGGGCTACTACGAATCCGAGATTCTGCGAATCCTGCACGACAGCGTCGGCGAGGCGGTTCCGCGAGCGGACCTGCTCACGAAAATCTGGGGCGCCGGCTTCTACCCCGCGGACCGCACGGTGGACAACCACATCGTCAGCCTGCGGCGCAAGCTCGAACCCGACCCGAAGAACCCGCGCTACATCCTCACGGCCCACGCCGTGGGCTACAAACTGGTGCTCTGACTCCACCCGGCCGCTGCGCGCCGCGCGCGCCCGCCCGCCCGCCGGCGCAGCGCCGCGCGCGGCGCGCGTGCGTCCCGCGGCGGTGATCGATTAGACTCCGGGCCCCATGCACGGTCTGCGCGCCATTTTCATCAAAGAATGGGCCCATCTGCGGCGCGAGCCGTTCACGCTGATCTTCGCGCTGGTCATTCCCACCATCGAGCTGCTGATTTTCGGCTACGCGATCGACGTCACCACCCGCAACATCGAGACGGTGGTGATGAACCTCGACGGCCGCGCCGAGAGCCGGCTGATCGTCGACGCGTTCGCGAACTCGCGCACGTTCCGCATCGTCGAGCAGGTGCAGGACGAGGGCCGCTTCCGCGCAGCGCTGGCGTCGGGCCGCGCCAAGGTCGGCGTGCGCATCCCGCCGGACTACTCCGACCGCATCCTGCGGGGCGAGCAGACATTCGCGCAGGTGCTGATCGACGGCAGCAACGCCAACGTGGCGACGACCGCGCTGAACACGGCCAACCTGATCGGGCTGAACCAGTCGCTGCGGCTGGCGGCGCCGTTCATCGAGCAGGTGCGGCCGCTGGGCGCCCGCGAGCCGCGCGCCGGCCTGGGTCTGCCGATCGAGATGCGGCCGCGGATTCTCTTCAACCCCGATCTGATCAGCGCCCGCTTTTTTGTGCCCGGCCTGGTCGGGCTGAGCATGCAGTTGGTGACGCTGTTTCTGACTGCGTTCGCGATCGTCCGCGAGCGCGAACGCGGCACGCTGGAGCAGCTTTTCGTGACGCCGGTGGGCCGCGCCGGGCTGCTGCTGGGCAAGCTGCTGCCATACGCGATTCTGGGATTCGTCGAGACGGTGATCGTGCTGCTGGTCATGGTGTTCGTCTTCGCGGTGCCGATCCACGGCAGCCTGCTGCTGCTGCTGGCGCTTTCGCCGCTGTTCATCATCGCCGGGCTGGCGACGGGGTTGCTGGTCTCGACGCTCGCGGACACGCAGGTGACGGCGCTGCAGGTTGCGTTCGTGATCGTGATGCCTTCGATTCTGCTGTCCGGCTTTCTGTTCCCGCGCGAGGAGATGCCGCTGCCGATCTACTGGCTGTCGTTCGTGTTTCCGCTCACCCATTTTCTGGAGATTCTCCGCGGCGTGGTGATTCGCGGGGCGGATTTTCGCGATGTGTCGCCGCACGTTGTGAATCTGTCGATCTGCATGACGTTGATTCTGGCGGCGTCCGTGCTGCGCTTCCGCAAGCGGCTTGATTAGTTCCGTGGCGTTGTCGCGCCAGTCTCCTGACCGGTGTCTGTCTGTGTGGCACCGGTCTTCGGACCCGTGCCACATACACTCACCGGTCTTCAGACCGCCGCCACCGCGCCACGACGCGCGATCTCCCTCTGCCGGCTTGCCGAACAGGTGGCGCGGCCGTCTAATCCCGCCGATGGAAGCCGTCCTGACCGCGGGCCTCTCCAAGAACTACGGCGCTTTCCACGCCCTGCGCGGCGTCAGCCTGCGCGTGCCGACCGGCGCGCTCTTCGGATTCCTCGGCCCCAACGGCGCGGGGAAGTCCACCACGATCCGCATCCTGCTCGGTCTGCTGCGGGCCAGCGGCGGCAGCGCCCGCGTGCTGGGCGGAGACGCCTGGCGCGACGGCCCGCGGCTGCGGGCGCAGATCGGCTATCTGCCCGGCGACGTGCGGTTCTACGACGGCCTGCGCGGCCGCACCGTTCTGGAATTCTTCGCCAACGCCCGCGGCGGCCGCTCGCGCGGCGAGATCGCGCGGCTGGCGTGGGTCTTCGACCTTGACTTGAACCGCCGCATTCGGAATTACTCGCGCGGCATGAAGCAGAAGCTGGGGCTGATCCAGGCGCTCATGCACCGCCCGCAACTGCTGATTCTCGACGAGCCGACCACCGCGCTCGACCCGCTGGTGCGGCAGACGCTCTTCGACGAGCTGCGCGGCGTCGCCGCCGACGGCCGCACCGTGCTCTTCTCCAGCCACACGCTCGCCGAGGTCGAGGAGCTCTGCGACCACGTCGCCATCGTCCGCCGCGGCGAGCTGATCGAGCAGAGCACCATCGACGCGCTTCGCGCCCGAGCCGTGCGGCACGTCGAAGTCGTCTTCGACGCTCCGCAGACGCCGCCCCCCGCGCCGGAAGGATTGGCGGTGCGGCATCAGTCCGACGGCCACTGGTCGGCCGGCTGGGTCGGTCCGATCGATCGGCTGATCGACTGGTTGCACGCCGCCCGCCCGCGCGACGTGACGATCGCGCCGCCGGACCTGGAAGACCTTTTCATGACGTACTACGCCGACGAGCGGAAGGAGCCCCGCGCGTGAACGCGGCCTTGCTGCGCAAAACGCTGCGCGACAGCCTGCTGCTGCTGGCGATCGTGGTGCTGGCGTTGATTCTCTTCGAGTTTCTCTTCCTGCGCGCCATCAGCGAGTTCGGCGACGACATCCTGAAGCTCTGGATGACGCGACCCGTGCTCTCGCGCTTCGCCCGGCTGTTGCTCGGGGCCGAAGTCGGCGGCGACATGAGCAAGACCATGCTCGTCGTGATCGGCCTGGCGCATCCATTCCTCTACGCCTGCACGTGGACCTTCATCCTGACCGTCGGAACGCGCGTGATCGTGGCTGAAATCGATCGCGGCACCGCCGACCTGCTGCTGACGCTGCCGCTCTCGCGCTCCTCCACCTATCTGACGGTGTCGCTGGCCACGGGGCTGTGCGGCATCGCCGTCTGCCTGGCGCCGCTGCTGGGGCTTTACCTGGGCCAACAAGTCTTCCGCTATGCCGAGCCGCCGGACATGCGGCGGCTGGCGCTGCTGAGCGGGAATTTCTACGTGCTTTACGCGGCGATCGCCGGGCTGACGCTGCTGGCCTCGACGCTCACGACGCGCCGCGGGCCGGCGGTGGCGATGGTGCTGGCGGCGCTGCTCGGTTCGGTCGTGCTGAACTTTCTGGCAAGCTTCTGGAAGCCCGCGGAAAACATCGCCTTTCTGAGCCTGTTGAACTACTACCGCCCGCTGCCCGTCGTACTCAGCGGCGAGTTCGCCTGGCGCGACGCGTCGATACTGGCTGCGATCGGCCTGGGCAGTTGGCTGCTCGGCTGGTGGCGCTTCGCCCATCGCGACATTCCGGCGGCGTAATTGCGGCCGTCGATTTACACCGGGCCGCGCCGCCGCATAATGCCGACAATGCTATCGCGCTGGCCGCTGCTGCCCGCCCGCCGTCGCCCGCCGCGGCTGCCGACGCTGTTTGACCGCTACTGGCACGCCACGCATCGCCCGCTGTATGTACTCCTGCTTGTGCTGCCTCTGGCGCTAATCTATGAGATCGGGTTGCGCTGGTCCGCGGGCGGCGCCGTGCGGACGCAGACGCTGGTCGCCAACAACATTCTTCAGGGCGTTCTCGCGTGGATCGGGGCCAGCGGCCTGTGGATCCCGTTCATCGTGCTGACGCTCACCCTGCTGATCTGGCAGGCGGCCTCCGGCGGCTCGTGGCGCTTCCGGCCGTGGGTGCTCGGGGGCATGCTGCTGGAGAGCCTGGTGGCGGCGCTGCCGCTGCTGGTGCTGCGCGGCGTGGCGCTTCAGGCCGCCGCCGGCGCCATCGGCGGCGGGCCGACGCGCGCGGAGCGGGCGCTCATCGGCCTGGGCGGTGCGGTCTACGAGGAACTGGTTTTTCGTTTGTTCCTGATGATGGGGCTGACCGTGGTGTTCGCCGGTCTGCTGCGAGTGCCGATGCGCCGCGCGGTAGTGTTCATCGTGGTGTTGAACGCCCTGCTGTTCGCGATCTGCCACTTCAGACCGATCGGCGTCGAGCCGTTCGCGCTCGGCTACTTTGTGGCGCGGGTCGCGGCGGGCGCCTATCTGGCGCTGGTGATGGTGACGCGCGGACTGGGGATCGCCATCGGCTGCCACGCCGCGCACAACGTGGCGACCGCCGCCTTCTGACTTCTCGCGGCCGCGTCGCCGCGCGATTCACCGCGGCGGACGCAGCGAGTCGAGCAGGTCGCGGGCGGCGGCGGCTTCGTCGCTGCGATCGGCGCGCTCATACAGGCTCGCCAGCCGCTCCAACTGCGCCAGCGCGAACGGGTGTTCGGCCCCCAGCAGCGCGCTGAGCGTGCAGTGCGCGTCCTCCAGCAGCGGCTCGGCTTCGGCGTAGCGGCCCTGCGCCGACAGGCACCTCCCCAGCTCGCCGCTGGTCATCGCCGTCAGTCGATGTCCCGGCAGATTCACCCGGCGAATCTCCAGCGCCGCCCGCAACGCCTCCTCCGCGCCGACCAGCTCTTCCAGCCGGTACCGAACCACGCCCAGCGTGTGCAGCGTGTGCGCCGTGTCCGGATGCGCGCCGCGACCCAGGGAGTATTGCACAGCCAGCGCGGCCCGGCCGGCGCTCTCAGCACCGGCCAGGTCCTCGCGCGCGAATAGCAGCGTCGCCAGGTTGCTCCAGTCGTCGGCCACGTCGGCGTGGCTTTCGCCCAGCCACCGGCGGTTCCGCTCCAGCGCCTCGCGCAGAAACGCTTCCGCCTCGTCATAGCGACGCTGCGACGCCAGCAGCAGGCCCAGGCTGCTGACGGTGCGGGCGATGTCCATCACGTGCTCGCCCGTCGCGCGCTGGATGTCCAGCGACTCGCGAAAGCGCGCTTCGGACTCCGCCAGGTTTCCCCTGTCGCGGAGCACGTTCGCCAGCCCCGCAATCGCACGAGCCGTGATCATGTCGCGCGGACCGTGGTGCGCGACGGAGAGCGCCAGCACCTCGCGATACACCGGCTCGGCTTCCGCCGCGTTCCCGCCGCCGCGCAGCGCCGCAGCCAGCGCCGCGAGCGCGCTCAGCGTGTCTCCCGGCCGCGGCGCCGGGCCGGCGCGGCTGGCCGCGAGGGCGAGGCGGGCCAGTTCCGCCGCCTCCGAAAAGCGGGCCTGCTCGCGCAGCGCGATCGACACCGAAGTCAGCGCCGCCGCCGTGTCGGGGTGCCCGCGGCCGCGAAGTTGCTCGATAACCTCGACCGCGCGGCGCGCGTGCCGTTCGCATTCGTCATACAGCCCGATCCGTTCATACGTCGTCGCGATGATGTTGCGCAGCTCGCCTTCCACCTCGGGTTGATCGGCGAGTTCGGCGTCCATTCGCCGCGCGGCTTCGTCCAGTATCTCCCGCAGGATCGACACGTCGCGGCCGCGGGCCCGCTCCGGCTGCACCGACGTCAGCGCGCCCTCCAGCAGCCTGCGAATCTGCGTGGCGCGCGTCGCCTGCTGCAGCGCCGCCCCGCGCTCCTGCACCGCGACCGCCTCCGCCGCCGTCGCCCGGCGGTAGAGCACCGCCATCGTCACGCCGAAGCCCAGCAGCAGCAGGACGCCGATGCCCGCGAGCGTCGCCGGCGTGCGGTAGCGCCGCAGCGTCTTGCGCAATACGTACCAGCGGCTGTCGCGCTTGGCGTCGATCACTTCGCCGCGCAGGTAGAGCTCCAGGTCGCGCCCGAGCGCCTCAACCGTCGGGTAGCGCCGCGCGCGGTCCTTGTGCAGCGCCCGCGCGACGATCGTGTCCAGCTCGTCGTCCACGTCGAAGCGCCAGCGGCTGGGCGGCGGCGGCTCGACATTTCGGATGTTGTCGAGCACCTGCTGCAGGCTGCCGCTGACATCGCACGGCTGTCGCCCGGTCAGCAGCTCGTACAGGATTACGCCGAGAGAGTAGACGTCGGTACGGGTGTCGATCTGGCTTACGTCGCCGCTGGTCTGCTCCGGCGAGGCGTATGCCAGCGTCCCCACAAAGTCCCCCGAGACGGTGACCGCCGGGGAGCGATCATCAGCGACGCCGATCGTCTTGGCCAGGCCGAAGTCGAGCACGCGCGGCTCGCCGGCCCGGTCGACCAGGATGTTCCCGGGCTTCAGGTCGCGGTGGATCACGCCGCGCTCGTGGGCGTACTGCACGGCGGCGGCGATTTTCTGGAACAGCGCCAGCGTCTCGCGAATCGGGCGTCGGGCCGCCGGCTGGTGGTCCCCGCGGCTCGCGAAGCGATCGAGCGGCGCGCCCTCGACGAACTCCATCACGCAGAAGTCGCGACCCTGATCCGAAACGCCGCTGTCGTACACCGTCACGATGTTGCGATGCCGCAGGCTGCTGGCCAGTTCGATCTCGCGCTGGAAGCGCTGCCGCTGCCGGGCATGGGCGAAGCCGCCGCCGGCGAGCACCTTGAGCGCCACCGTACGCCGCGTGGAGACCTGGATGGCCCGATAGACCACGCCCTGACCGCCCTGGTCGATCAGTTCCAGCCCGTCGTAGCCCGGATAGCGATCCGCGCCGACGGCGGTCGTCGCGCCGTCGGCGGAGGATGAGGCTGACGCGAAGCCTGTGGTGCGCGTGCCGCGCTGCCCGTTTGCGATGCGCAGCTCCGCCAATAATCGTTCATCTTCGCGAGCCTGCACCGCTCGCTCGCTGCAACTCGCGCACGTCGCGACGTGCTGCGCGAGCGCGGCGTCTGCTCCGCGCCCCGCGAGGAGCTCTCCCAATTCCGCATCGGACGGGCAAGTCGGCAGGCGGCGGCCCCTTCTGACGATCAGGACAGTTCGTACGTCCGCCGCAGGTCGGCCAGAATGCTGCGCAAGTGGCCCATGCAGCGCGACTTGGCGGCGTAGACCACGTCGATGGTCACGCCCAGCTCGCGGGCGACATCCGCCGGCGTCCGCTCCTGAAGTGCGAGCAGTTCAAACGCCCGGATCGTAGCGGCGTCGACGCGGGTCGTCTCGCGCAGTGCGCGCAGCGCGGTGCGCAGCACTTCCTGGCGGCATTCCTCATCCCAGACGAGCGACAGTTGCTGCTCGCTCGGCAGACTGCCGAGCGCCGAATCGCCCCGCCAGCCGCGCTCCCTCTCCCGCCGACGATGGGCCTCGGCGATGCGATTGCGGGCGATGCCGGCGATCCAGGCGCCGAGCCGGCCGCGCTCCCGGTCATACTTGCGGGCGCGATAGTCTCGACAAAACAGCGTCAGCGTCTCCTGCGCCACGTCGGACGCATCGGCATCGGACAGGCCGCACCGGCCGGCCAGCGCCTCGACCACGGGGCGATATCGGGCGTCGAACTCGGCCCAGACGCGGTCGTTAGCCGGATCGAGCAATCCGTCCAGCATGGCCGTCGTTGTTCTGTTCAGGTTCTGCAAAGTCTGCACCCGCGAATCTTCGAGCCTGTGAATTTTTTGGGTGGGGCGGGCATGTTGCCCGCCCAAAGGCCTTTCGAACTGCTCACGAACGTGAGTGAAGCTCAAAAATTCACAAACGCTCCCGCCGACGAGCGTCGGCCTGATACTGATGACGAGTATGCGCTCCGGGACGGCCCGCGTGTCAAGAAAATTCTTGATAAGTGTCAGAACGGGCGTGGGCCGCCCGCAAATGAGGTGACGGGCGAGGGTGCTGAGCGGCGACCACTCGCCCGCAAATGGCCGGCGCCGATCCACGTGGCCGCGGCGCCGGCCGCAGTTTCAAGGAGTTTGGAGATGTTCAGGCCAATTCTCCGTTTGCTGGTGCTCGGTGCGTTGCCGGGCGCCTGTCTCGCACAGCCCTTCAACGTCCGCGCCTGGTACGCCGCGGGCCAGGTGTTCGTGGTCTGGCAATTTCCCGCACCGCCCGCCGCGCCGACCGATACGGTCGAAATCTACGCATCGGCCGCGGGACAGATCGACACATCGTTGATGACCCGCGTCGGGCGCTTGTTTTTTCCGGAGTACACCGGGGCGCGACTGACCGCGCTGGCCCCCGCCGCCCGCCTGCTGGTTCCCACCCCCGGCGGAGGCGGGTACCGACTGGCGATCGACGAGGGCGTGTTCGCCTTCACGCCGCGGCAGGCCGGCAACCTGTTCTTCGCCGTGGTCGACTCGGGCAGCACCACCGTAAACGCCGGCAACAGCGCCGCGACCGCCTTCAACTACGACCCGATCAACGATCCTGTGCGGCCGCACGTTCAACTCACGGCCGCAACGCCCGCCGGTCACCCGTATCGCGCGCTGGTCGTCTGGGCCGAGGGCCGCGACGACTACGACAACGCCCGCCCGGACTTCACGATCATGGGCGATGCCGACAAGAACGGCGTTCCGCACGTCTTCACGATCACCGAGCCCATCGGCGGCGTGCCCGCCGGCGACTTGTCGTGCCTGCTGGCCCTGCACGGCGGCGGGGGCGAGTACCAACTGTTCCGGCCCGGCATCGCCGCGCGCTCCAACATGTCGCTCGGGTTGCTGGACGGCATCGTCGTCACGCCGGACGACAGCGTTTATGCCAACGTGCAAAGCAGTCTGGAGCGGAGCAACACATCCTGGTTCGGCTACACCCCGGAGTTCGACCCGTTCGACAGCGCGGCCCGCACCAACCCGGCGGACACCGCGGTGGTGGTCAACTTCACCAGCCGCCGGGTCTTCTGGATTATCGACTGGCTGCTCGGCCCCAACTCGCCGTATGCGATCGACGCGGAACGCATCGCCATCGTCGGGCACAGCGGCGGCGGCCGGGGCACTTCGGTGATCTCGCGGCAGCAGCCGGGCCGATTCTGCGCCGCCGTGTGCTACACGCCGGCCAGCGACCTCTCGATTGAAGCGCAGGGGCGCGAGAACTTCCTGCGCGGCGACTGGGATCAGAACCTCGACACGAACCTGATCGGCCCCGGCGGCGTCACTCTCCGCGTCACCGACGTCTTCACGATGACCACCCGCATTTCGCCGCTACAGCGCGATTTTGCCCTGACGCGCGTGGTCTATGGCAAGCGCGATGAAGAAGGGCCGGCGAGCTGGAGCGCCAGCCAGCGGGCGCTGTGCGATGCGTTCAACGACTCGCGCATGGGCTTCATGGTGTTCTGGGACGAGCGCGAGCACGGCGTGGAGAAGTGGGACACGGAAGAGAGCGACGCCATCGACGATCCCGCGCACACGAACCCGTGGCCGGACATCGGCCAGTGGGTCGCGCCGATCAAAACCCGCCGCCAGGCCGGCCAGTACCTCGTCGACACGTACCGCCGGAACCAGTCTTACCCCGGCTTCTTCAACGCCGACGCCGACGAGCTGCTCGCCGGCCGGCAGCCGGACCCGGGTCCGGGCGATCCGGACCTGGGCGACCCCTACGGCACGTGGGGCGGCTACTTCGACTGGGACACGACCACGATCGAGGACGACGCCCAGCGCTGGGGCTGCACGGTGTTCTGTGCGAACAACACGATCGCGAGCATCGACGACAGCCCGTACGCGGAGATCGTCGCCGACGTGATTCCGCGCCGAACGCGGTTCTTCCTGCCGCCGGAGGGCGCCTGCGTCCGCTGGGCGGCTCGCGACCTGGCGACCGGCGCGCTGCTGCAATCCGCCACGTCGATCGCGGAGGCCGAGGGCGTGGTCGTCGTGACCGGCCTGCGCGTGCCGCGCGATCCGGATCGCGTCCGCCTTTCGATCTTTCCGTGCCTGGACGGCGACGTGAACTGCGACGGCGCGGTCGACTTCTTCGACATCGATCCGATGCTGCTCGCGCTTTTCGACGCGGCCGCCTATGCCGCGACCTACCCCGGCTGCGACAACGGCGACGTGAACAACGACGGCTCGACCGATTTCTTCGACATCGACCCGTTCCTGAATTGCCTGTTCAACAACTGTCAGTGATTCCCTGAATCCGGCCGGGGCGGCCGCGCGCCGCCCCGGCTTTTTTGAGCGCAAAGGAGACCCACGTGAATCGAGCGAACCACTCACTGAGAAACGCGGCGTTGGCGATGCTGATCGCGACCTACAGCGCCGCCGCACTGGCCGACGTGCCGCGCCAGTTCAACTTCCAGGGCCGCATCGCCGGCGGCGGCACCGGCCAGGTCGACCTGGTCGTGACCCTGTGGGATGCATCCACGGGCGGAACGGCGCTCTACACCGAGACCCACAACAACGTCACGATGATCGAAGGCGTCTTCTCGATCCGCGTCGGGTCGATCGGCGGCGGGGTACCCACCAGCGCCGCGGTCCCGCCGGTCTTCATCGGGCTGGCGGTCAACGGCAACCCCGAGTTGGCGCCGCGCACGCGGCTGGTCAGCGTGCCGTTCGCGTATCGCGCGCTGGATGCCGAGTCGCTGGTCATCCCGGGCACGACCACGACAGCCGTCGCCGTCAACACCGACGGCCAGATCACCGTAGATCAGCGCGTGCAGATGGGCGCGCAGCCGGATACCGGCGGCATTCTGTGGGTCTACGACGACACCGGTGCGACCACGGTCAAGATCGACGGCGAGGATCAGGGCTCCGGCGGCGCGCGGGTCGAGCTCGCCAACGGCGCGACGACCAGCATCGTCACGCTTTCGCTCGACGCCAGCGACGGCAGCGACAGCCGCATCGACCTGTACGACTCGAACGGTTACGACGCCTTCCGCCTGCACTCCGATCTGACGAACAGCGCCCCTGAGTTCTCGATGTTCGTCAACAACGCCGACGGCACAGCCCGCGAGACCGTGCAGATTCAGGCCAATTTCGACCCCGACAGCGCGGGCGCGGGCGAGCTGCGGCTGCGCCGCTCCGACGGCGCGGAAGTCACGACCACCGTGGAGCTCAAAGCCACCAGCAACAACGCGCAGGATCTGCCCAACGCCGGCGGCGAGCTGATCCTCAGTCACAGCGACGGCAGCCCGGTCTTCACCGTGCACGCCGGCGACGGCGCATCGGCGCTCTCGCCGTCGTGGCTGGAGTTCCGCAACGCCAACGACGTGCGGCGGCTCTACGCGACCACCACCAGCCTGAGCTACTACGACATCAACAATAACCAGACGATCTTCCTCGGAGCCGCAAACGGCGACGCCACGTTTGACGGCGAAGTGTCCGTCGGCGTGCTCAACATCACCGGCGGGTCGGACCTCTCCGAGAAGTTTGAGATTCGCGCCGCCGGCGGCAACGTCGAGCCCGGCATGGTCGTGTCGATCGACCCGGCCAACCCCGGCCAGCTCGTGGTCAGCAGCAGCGCGTACGACCGCACCGTCGCCGGCGTAGTCAGCGGCGCGGGCGGCGTGAAGCCCGGCATGCTCATGAGCCAGACCGGCACGCTGGCCGACGGCAAGCTGCCGGTCGCGCTGACCGGCCGCGTGTGGGTGATGTGCGACGCGACTGAAGCGGCGATCACCCCCGGCGACCTGCTCACGAGCGCCGCGACGCCCGGCCACGCGATGAAGGCCGCCGACGCCGCCCGCGCCCCCGGCGCGACGCTCGGCAAGGCGATGACGCCGCTGGCGGCCGGCGAGCGCGGCCTGGTTCTGGTGCTGGTGAACCTGCAGTAGTTCTGCGCCGCCGCACGAAAGGAGACCGATCATGTTTCGAAAAGCAGCTATCGCCGCGCTGGCCGCGCTCGCACCGAGCGCCGCCCTGGCCGACGACGGCGTATTCGCGATCGACGCACCGCCGACGGTCGCGACAGCGACGCCCAGGGCCGCGCAAGGCTGGCAGAACGCCCAGTTGCGCGCCCCGGACATCGCCGGCCAGCTTGTGACGCTGCCGATGGCCCGACCGCTGGCGCACGACGAGCAGATCGAGGGCGAGATGCGCTCGATGAAGCGCACCATCGGCTACGTCGAGCCGCTGGACGACCGGCTGTTCTCGGCCTGGCCGTGGCAGGCACGACCCGACGGCGCCCGCGCCAGCCTGGTGGAGTTCACCTCGCAGGAGTCGTGCGGCCTGAGGCTTCGCCTGGTGGACATCGACCCGAAGGCCGACATCGAAATCCGCATCTTCGATCCGGCCTCGCCGACAGCCTACGGCCCGTTCGTGCGGCCGACCCTCGACGAAGATGGCGGCTGGTGGAGCCCCACGATCTGGGGCGACTCGATCGGCATCGAATTGTACGCACCGAACGGGATCGCCGCGGGCGCGCAGGAGCCGCGCGTCGAGAAGGTCGCATACATGCCGATGGGCAGTGCGTGCAACCTGACGCCCAATGCGACTCGCGCCTGCCACAACGACGTGGTCTGCTTCCCAAGCTGGGATGACAACGATGCCAAGGGCGTCGCGCTGATCTACTTCGTTTCCGGCAGCTCCTGCGGACAGTGCACCGGCGCGCTGCTCAACCGCGGACCGGCCGATCTGTCGCCGCTGTTCATGACCGCCAACCACTGCATCAACACCGGCCCCGAAGCCTCCAGCATCGAGGTGTACTGGTTCTACGAGACCAATAGCTGCAACGGCAGCCCGCCGAGCACGCCCGCCAATCAGCCCCAGAACCTCGGCACTGTGCTGTTGAAACAGCACAGCGAGTCCGACTGGACGCTGCTGGGGCTGGTCGATCCGCCCGTCGGCGGCGTGCGCTATCTGGGATGGAACTCCGGCAACTGGTCGAACGACCAGACCGCCACCGGTGTTCACCACCCGAAGGGATCGTTCAAGCGCATCAGCTTCGGCGACACACGCGGTACGTCGAATCAGCGATTCTGCGACTCGAACGGCAACAACTGCGTGGATGTGGACGTGCGCCGGGTGGACTACACCGACGGAACTACGGAAGGCGGCTCGTCCGGCTCGCCGATTTTCGACAGCAACCGGCAGATTCGCGGCACGTTGACCGGCGGCCCCGACGGCTGCCCCAACATCGATCAGTACTACGGCCGCTTCGATCTGGCCTTCGACAACCTCAAGTTCTTCATGAGCAGCGGTTCGATCGCCAGTCCGGTCGTGGTGAATGGCGGCGTCGCCGGCGACCCCGGTAACGAAGGCGCCACCGAACAGGGCAATGCCGCCGGGCCGTTCAACGCGGTCCGCGAGGCCACCTTCGCAGTCATTACCGGCGACGAGATTCAGATTCAGCCGGGAACGTACAACCAGCAGTTCCGCATCTGGCGGCCGATGACGCTGACGCGCCGCGGCGCGTCGGGCGTCGTCACGATCGGCCGCTAGGCCGAGCGCACCGAAAGGAGATTGAACCAATGAGACCAACACTCCAAGCGGCGACGACGCTCGCTGCGCTCGCCTGGCTATCCTCCGTCGCCCCTGCGCAGGTCGAGTATCCCCTGATCGCCTCCGGCGGCGCCGTGATGACCGACGGCACCATTCTGACGGTGGGCGACGTGGCCATCGGCATCAACATCGGTCCCGGAACCGGCGTCGGCCTCGGCGCCGTGCCGTGCTGGCTGGCCAACGCCGCCGCACTCCGCGGCGACGTGAACTGCGACGGGCTGGTCAATTTCTTCGACATCGACCCGTTCCTGCTCGCGCTGTTCGACCCGCCGGCCTACCAGGCGGCGTTTCCGGGGTGTGATAATGCCGACGTGAGCGGCGACGGGCTGGTGAACTTCTTCGACATCGACCCGTTCCTGGATTGCCTCTTCAACGGCTGCTGACATCGGTCCATCGCTCGTTCCGCCCGCCGGGCGCGCTCAATTTCGCGCACCCGGCGGGCGTTTTCGCGCACTCGCAGACGACGCGCGAACCCCGCAGCGCGGGTTCGATCGGCTGAGCCTCGC
Organism: uncultured Planctomycetales bacterium; assembly: GCA_964631045.1. Taxonomy (GTDB): domain Bacteria; phylum Planctomycetota; class Phycisphaerae; order UBA1845; family Fen-1342; genus CAZVWB01. The sequence continues at coordinate 110,949 of CAZVWB010000001.1, read as the reverse complement.
CGCTCCTGGCGCCATCCGCCTGCGATTCCGCCGGAGCACCCCGGTCGGCACTTCGTCTCCCGGCGTTTTGCTGAAGCGCGCCGCGATTCCGCGAGCGGCGCGCGACTTGCCCGTCGGTAGTCGATCGCGACGATCGCGAATGGCAGCGGTGGTCGGTGCACGTCTTAATCCCGACTGTCGTAGCAGGTTCGCGCCTGTTGAGCAGGGTTCGGCAAGCTTGGCCGCCGCGCAAGTTTCCGGTGCGCGAAGGTCGGCCCGTTTTTTGATCTGTCCCGCCAGCGGGTGCAACTGAGCTCCGCCGCTGCCCGGCGTCATCAGCCGCACGGGCTGACCTTAAGCGGAGCTGACCATGTCCCGTATCTCCCCGCACTCCTTGTATCCTTGGCTCGGCCCCATCGCGGCGGCCGTGCTGGTACTCAGCGCGGCAACGCAGGCCGCGGCGCGACCCACCATCCGGCGGGCATTCTTCGATGCCTACCCGAGCGCCAATAACACCAGACTCGACGACGTACCCAGCAGCACCGGCCACTGCGGCGTCTGCCACTTCAACTTCAGCGGCGGCGGCGCGCGGAATCCGTACGGTCTCGCGGTGCAGGGTACGCCCAATCGCACCGCTGCGGAGATTCTCGCACTCGGCAGCCTCGATTCCGACGGCGACGGTTTCGTCAACAGTGTCGAAATCCTGGACCCCGGCGGCTTGTACTCGAACACGCCGACTTTCCCGGGACTGACCGCCGCGAACCTGGGTAGCGTCAGCAACGTCGTTCTCGGCGACATCAGCGGGCACCTGGTCCCGATTCTCGCACCGGACACGACGCCGCCGACCATCGTGGTGCTCGCACCCAACGGCGGGGAGAGTCGTGTGGCGAATGCCCCAACGCAGATTCTCTGGTCGGCGACCGATCCCAGCGGGGTGTTGAGCGTCGATCTACACCTGTCGCTCGACAATGGCGCGTCGTGGTCCCCGCTCGAATTCGGCGTGGACAACACCGGCGCCTACACCTGGTTCCCGGCAAATCGACCGAGTTCGCTGGCCCGCGTGCGAATCAGCGCGATCGATGGCGCCGGCAACCCCGGCAGCGACATCAGCAACGCCGCGTTCTCGATCGTCGCCCCGCCCGGCGGCCGCGTGCCGACCACCCTGCGCGACTTCGACATGCCCGGGACGCAGCCGCTCACCGTGATCGGCATCGTCAGCCCCGAACAGTGCCGCATGTGCCACGGCGACTACGACCCGGCCGTCGAACCGGCCTTCAACTGGCGGGGCGGCATGATGGCGCAGGCCTCGATCGATCCCCTGTTTCTCGCAGCCCTCGAGGTGGCCAACAGCGACGCGCCCGAGTCGGGCGATCTGTGCCTGCGCTGCCACGACAACGCGGGGTGGCTCGCCGGCCGCTCGACCCCCACTACCGGCGCTCGCATGCTTCCGGAAGACCTGATCGGCGTGAACTGCAACCTTTGCCACCGCCTGGTCGATCCCATCTACGTCGAAGGCGTCAGCCCCGCTGAGGATCAGGGCATCCTGGCCGGCCTGCCGCTGCCGCCCGCGCACTACACCAGCGGCCAGTACGTGATCGAGCCGGAGCCGGATCGCATGCGCGGCCCATTCGCCGATGCGGTCGCTCTGCACCTCTTCCTGCCGTCCCCGTTCCATCGCGAAGCGGCGCTGTGCGGGACATGTCACGACGTGAGCAACCCGGCGTTCGATCGCAACCCGGACGGCACGTACTCCGCCAACGCCTTCAACACGCCTTCGCCGCACTTCGGCTCCCACCAGATCGGCGCGGTCGAGCGCACCTACAGCGAGTGGCTCAACAGCGCCTACAACTCGCCGCTGGGCGTCTTCGCCCCGCAGTTCGGCGGAAACCGCCAGTTCGTGTCGAGTTGCCAGGACTGCCACATGCGGGCGGTGACCGGCGTCGGCTGCAACCTGCCATTCGCCCCGCTCCGCACCGATCTGCCGCTGCACGACCTGACCGGCGGCAGCACCTGGACGCCCTCGATTCTGAGCCAGGTCGATCCCGGCGTCGACGTCGCGGCGCTGAATGCCGGCATCCTTCGCGCGCGCTACATGCTCCAGAACGCCGCGACGCTCGACGCCCAGCAGCAGGGCGCGTCGCTTGCGGTGCGCGTGACAAACGAGACCGGCCACAAGCTTCCGACCGGCTACCCCGAAGGCCGCCGCATGTGGCTCAACATCCGCTTCTTCGACGCGGCCGACGCGCTGATCGGCGAGTCCGGCGCCTACGACCCGGCCAGTGCGATACTGACGCACGACGCCGAAGCCAAGATTTACGAGGTGCTGCCCGCGATCTCCGCCGCGCTCGCGCCTATCGTCGGCCTGCCGGCGGGAACGGAATTCCACTTCGTGCTGAACGACACGGTGCTGAAGGACAACCGCATTCCGCCGCGCGGCTTCACCAATGCCGCATTCGCCGCGTTCGGCGGCGCGCCGGTGGCCGCGGTCTACGCCGATGGCCAGCATTACGACGACACTCTCTACATCATCCCGGCCGGCGCGACGCGGGCCGAAGTGTCGCTCTACTACCAGTCGACCAGCAAGGAATTCATCGAGTTCCTGCGCGACAACGGCAACCCCGGCGGCGCGGGGCAGACGATGTACAACCTCTGGCTCGCCAACGGAAAGTGCCCGCCCGAGCTGATGGCGCAGACCAGCGTCGCGCTCCAGACGCGCGCTCCGGCGGACATGAACTGCGACGGCGTGGTCGATTTCTTCGACATCGACCCGTTCCTGCTGGCGCTGTTCGATCCGACGGGCTACGACGCCGCGTATCCCGACTGCGATCGGTTCAACGCCGACGTGAACAACGACGGCGGCGTGGATTTCTTCGACATCGATCCGTTCGTGGCGTGTTTGTTCGGCGGGTGTCCGTAGCCGCGAGCGACGGAGCCGGACGTGGACGGCTGGGTTGTTCCAGGCCCGGAAACCGGCGTGGCCTACGTGTGCAGCCCGCCGTCGACAACCAGAACCTGGCCGGTGATGTAGCCGGCCGCCGGACCGGCGAGAAACGCGACCACCCCGGCGATCTCCGCCGGACGTCCGAAACGCTGCATGGGGATCAGCGTCTTGACGCCGTCCTTGAGCTTGTCGGGCAGTACGTCGGTCATGTCGGTCTCGATGAAGCCGGGGGCGACCGCGTTGCAGGTGACGCCGCGCTTGGCCACTTCCTTCGCGACCGACTTGGTCATGCCGATCAACCCGGCCTTCGCCGCGGCGTAGTTGGACTGGCCCGCGTTTCCGGACACGCCGGTGACGCTGGCGATGTTGATGATTCGACCGCTGCGGGCCCGCACCATGTGGCGGCAGACCGCCCGCATCAGCCAGAACGCGCCGCGCAGGTTGGTCGTCAGCACGTCCTCGAACTGATCGTCTTCCATGTTCAGGATCAGGCCGTCGCGCGTGATGCCGGCGTTGTTCACGAGGATGTCGATCCGCTCGCGGGCCGCGGCCGTTTCCTCGATCACGCGATCGACCGCGGCGCGGTCGGCCACGTCGAGCGCGATCGGCGAGATTTTCTCCGCCGCTCGGCCCGCCTCGGCGAGCCAGGCGCTGACGGTCTCCGGCTTGCGGGCGGCCGCCAGCACGTTCGCGCCCTGCTCGGCCAGCGCGACGCAAATCGCGCGTCCGATGCCGCGCGAAGCCCCGGTCACCAGCGCTACCTTGCCGTCAAGCGTCACTTCGCGCCCTCCGCCGCGGGTCCGGATGGCTCCAGGTCCGACAGCTTCCCGTAGTTTACCGCCTTCGCGCCACGATCGATGCGGCGCAGCAACCCGCTGAGCACGCGGCCGGGGCCGATTTCGTGAAACTCGCCGACGCCATCGGCGATCAGCCGCCGCACGCAGCCCTCCCAGCGCACCGCGTCCATCAACTGGCGATAGAGCGCCAGTCGGATCTCGTCGGGACCGCCGTGATATCCGGCGTCCACGTTCGAGACGACGCGCGCGGTGGGGGTCGCGATCGTCGCGGCGGCAAGCGCCTCTCTCAGACCGTCAGCCGCAGGTTTCATCAGTTCGCTGTGAAACGCGCCGGCGACCTTCAGCAACTGGGCCTTGCCGCCAAGCTCTTCGGCGATGGGCACTGCGGCCTCGCAGGCCCTCAAATCGCCGGAGATCACGATCTGCCCGGGACAGTTGAAATTCGCCGGTCGCACGCGGCCGTGCGGCGCCACCCGCTCGCACACCGCCAGGGCGCCGGCCTCGTCCATGCCCATGAGCGAGACCATGCCGCCGGCGGCCTGCTCGGCGGCGGCCTGCATGAGCTGACCGCGGCGGTGGACCAGCCGCAGAGCATCATCGAACCGCAGCGCGCCGGCCAGGTGCAGCGCGGTGTATTCGCCCAGGCTCAGCCCGCCCATCGCGGCGTACTGCCCCGGGCGGATCGCACCGGCGTCGACGGCCGCGCGATAGATCGCCACGCTGGTGGCAAAGATCGCCGGTTGCTGAATGTCCGTGGCGCTCAGCCGCTCGGCGGGCCCTTCAAAACAGAGCGCCGAGAGCTTGAACCCGAGCAGCGCGTCCGCCTGGGCGAAGGTGTCCGCGGCGACGGAGAAACGCACCGCGACATCCTGCCCCATGCCCACGGCCTGCGCGCCCTGACCCGGAAAAACCGCTGCGATCGTCGCCACGTTACACCCTTAAGACGACCGAACCCCACGTCAGCCCCGCGCCGAACGCCACCAGCATCACGATGTCGCCCGGCTTGATCCGCCCGGCGGAGACGACCTCGTGCAGCGCGATCGGCACCGAGGCGGCGGAGGTGTTGCCATATCGATTGATGTTGATGATGACCTTTTCCGGCGGCAGCCCGAGTTTCTCCACCGCCGATTCGATGATACGCAGGTTCGACTGGTGCGGGACGAGGAACGCGATGTCGGAGGGCTGCAACCGGGCCTCTTCGAGGGTGTCGTTCAGCAGCGTCTGGAACTGCGTGACGGCGAACTTGTACACCTCGCGGCCCTTCATCCGCATGAAGTGCAGCCGTTCGTTGACCGTCCGCAGCGACGCCGGCTCCTTCGAGCCGCCGGCCGGAACCCAGATCAGGTCGGCGCGGCTGCCGTCGGCGCCCATCCGCGCGGCGATGATGCCGCGATCCGGCGCGGTCGCGCGGCGAACGACGGCGGCCCCGGCGCCGTCGCCGAAGAGCACGGCGGTAGCGCGGTCGTCCATGTCGGCCATGCGCGTCATGCAATCCGCGCCGATGACCAGCGCGTTGCGCGCCATGCCGCTGCAAACGTACTGCGCCGCGGTGATCAGGCTCCAGACGAAGCCGGAGCAGGCCGCGACCAGGTCGAACGCGGCGACGCTGCGGCAGCCCAGGGCGTGCTGCACCTGCACCGCGGTCGCCGGCAGCGGGTGCTCGGGCGTGATCGTGGCGCAGATGATCAGGTCGACGTCGCCCGGGGCGACGCCGGCGCGCTCCAATGCCTGTCGCCCGGCGCCGACGGCGAATTTCAGCGTGGACTCATCGGGCCCGGCGATGCGGCGCTCGTAGATGCCGGTGCGCTGAACAATCCAGTCGTTGGAAGTTTGGAGACGGCGGCAGAGGTCGTCGTTGGTTACGACCTGCTCGGGCATGCTGGCGCCGGTGCCGACGATCTCGATCGGCCAGCGCAGGGTCATGCAGCGTCCTTGGGCCGCTGGCCCAGTTGGGCGGCGATCGTGGCGTTCAGGTTGACGCGCACCTGCTCGGTGGCGACTCGCACGCCGTTGCGGATGGCGCGGTGATCGCTGCGGCCGTGGCAGATGATCGCCACGCTGTTGATTCCCAGCAGCGGCGCCCCGCCGTACTCGGCGAAGTCGTGCCGCTTCCAGATGCGGTCGACGATCGGCTCGAATTGCCGGGCGAGCTCGGCGCCCTCGTCGCGCAATTCGCGGACAATCGTCTTGAACAGCCCCTCGGCCAGACCCTCGGTAAGCTTCAATATCACGTTGCCGACGAACCCGTCGCAGATGAACACGTCGGCGTTGCCGCCGAAGATGTCGCGGCCTTCGCAGTTGCCGACGTAGCGCAGCGACGGATCCTCGCGGATGAGCGTCGCGGTCTCTTTGACCAGAGAGTTGCCCTTGCCCTCTTCTTCGCCGATGGAAACCAGGCCCACGCCCGGATTCTCGACGCCCAGGATGGCCCGCGAGTAGCAGACGCACATGCGGGCGTACTCGTGAAGATGGTGCGGCTTGGGCGCGACGTTCGCGCCGACGTCGCAGATCAGCACGGGTCCGTGAAACGTCGGCATCACCACCGCGATGCCGGGCCGCGAGACGCCCGGAATCGGCTTGATCTTGAACTGGCACGCCGCGGCGAAGGCCCCGGTGTTGCCGGCGGAGATGATCGCGTCGAGTTCGTTCTTACCGGCGGCGGAGGCCATGCGCACGATGGTCGAGTCGCGCTTCTGGCGCACGGCCTCGACCGGCGAGTCGTGCATCTCGATGACTTCGGAGCACGCCGCGATCGCCACGCGCGGATCGGAGCACTCGACGCGGCGGAGCTCCTCCGCGACGCGCTCCTGCGGCCCGAAGAGCACCAACTGGTCGGACGGGCCCAGGTGACGCAAGCCCTCGACCGCGCCGCGCACGATTTCGTGCGGAGCGTGGTCGCCGCCCATCGCGTCGACGGCGATGCGCATGGCGCTCAGGACTCCTCTTGCCCGACCGCGATCGAGGTATGGCTGTTCACGTAGCCGCACTGGCCGCAGGCCACGTGCGAGCGCTTCGCCTGGCCGCACTGCGGACAGGCGACGAGCTGGATCGGCTTGATGGCCTGATGCGAGCGGCGCGTGCGCGTCCGGCGCTTGGTTTTCTTATGTACTGGAAGCATACCGCACCATTTCTCCCGCGCTGCGGTGACATTCGCCCGCAGCGCCGGGTTCCGGCGCCAGGCGGCCGCGTGCGTCGTTTCTGAATCTGAAAAAAGTACGACCGCCCCCCGCGCCTGTCAAGCACGTTTCCGCCGCCCGCGGCTTGCCGGCTTGCCGGCTGGCCGGCTTGCCGGCTTGCGGCACGCGCGGGTGCGCCGCGCGGGCGTTTGGGTCTTTCAAGGTAGGGGCGAGCATTCTGCCCGCCGTACTGCTTTTCTGCCCGCGAGGGTCGCGCAGCCCGATCCTGCGGGCGAAGCCGCCCACCCCGTACCGAAAATGGCAAGCGCCCGCGCGCTGCAGCCGGCCGCGCCGCGGGCGCGGTCCGCAATTTGATAATCGCCGCGGGCGGCACTATGGTAAGCGATTCGTTGCAGGGGTGCGTGCGGAGCGAGGGTCGCGTCGTGGCCGTGGATGCGAAGCTGCTGGAGATTCTGGTGTGCCCGGCCCGCGATTGCCGCGGCCGCATGCAGCTCCGCGACGCCGAGCTGGTGTGCCAGCGCTGCGGACGCCGCTACCGGGTGGAGGCGCAGTTCCCGGTGCTGATTCCGGAAGAGGCCACGCCGCCGACGAACTCATAGCTCCGGGGGCCGCGCGCGAGATCTATGTTCGCGATCATCAGCGACATTCACGGCAACCTTGAAGCGCTGCAAGCCGTGCTCAAGGACATCGAGGCGCGCGGCATCGCGGAGATCGTCTGCCTGGGCGACGTCATCGGCTATGGACCCAACCCGCGCGAGTGCCTGGACATCGTGCGGCAGCGCTGCCGGCTGTGCCTGATGGGCAACCACGACCACGCCGTGCTCTACGAGCCGTGCAACTTCAACGCGGCGGCGGAGCGGGCGTGCTATTGGACCCGCGGGCTGCTGGAGAGCGAGACGAAGAAGGAGCTGCGCAACTCGCGCTGGCAGTTCCTCGGCGGCATGCCGGTGCGCGTGCAGGAATATGACATTTTGTACGTGCATGCGTCGCCGCGCCGCCCGATCAACGAGTACATCTTCCCCGAGGACGTGTTCACCAACCCGCAAAAAGTCCTGGCGAACTTCGAGCGGCTGGATTCGCGGCTGTGCTTCGTCGGCCACACGCATCAGCCGGGGGTGTTTCTCGACGATCCCTACTTCGATCCGCCCAGCGACCTGGCCGACTCGCCGTTCTACGAGGTCGATGAGGACGAGCGGGCGATCATCAACGTCGGCAGCGTCGGCCAGCCGCGCGACCGCGATCCGCGGGCCAGCTACGTGGTGATCCACCGCACGCGCAGCGGCGAGGCCGTCGCCCGGCAGAACAAGACCGACCGGCTCGTGTCGATGGCGCTGGAGCCGACGGTGGACCAGGTCGAGTTCGTGCGGGTGGAATACGACATCGACTCGACGGTGAAGAAGATCTTCGCCGAGCCGGAGCTGGACGATCTGCTGGGGAATCGGTTGTATGAGGGGCGCTGACGGCGTGAACCGCACGTGGAAACGGCGCCGCACTGACTCGTTCGCAAAGCGCAGCCGCCTGCCCGGAAATCCTCTCCAATGGGCCTCATCCAGATCCAGAACGTCACCAAGCAGCTCGGCGAGCGCGTCATTCTGCGCGATGTCTCGCTGGAGCTGCACTCCGGCGAGACCGTCGGGCTGGTCGGCCCCAACGGCGCCGGCAAGACCACGCTGTTTCGCCTGATCGCCGGCAAAATGCCGCCGGACATGGGCGCCGTGACGCGCTCCCGCGGGCTGGAGATCGGCTACCTGCCGCAGGAGCCCGAGGTCAATCTCGACAACACGCTGCACGATGAGGCCGCCGAGGCCTTCGCCGATCTGCTGGCGCTGGAGCGCCGCATGCACGAGCTGTCCGAGAAGATGGCGCACACGCCGCCGGGGCCGGCGCTGGACGCGCTCATGGACCAGTACGAGCGCGCCAACGCGCACTTCCTGGCGGCCGACGGCTACTCGTTCGAGCAGCGGCTCAACGAGATTCTGGGCGGCGTCGGCTTCGCGGAGAGCGACTACAAGCTGCCGGTTCGCGCGCTCTCCGGCGGTCAGAAGTGCCGTCTGGCGCTGGCGAAGCTGCTCATGCAGGACCGGCAGTTCCTGCTGCTGGATGAGCCGACCAATCACCTCGACATCGACGCGGTCCGCTGGCTGGAGAAATTCCTGACCAGCCACCACGGCGGCGCGGTGATCATCTCGCACGATCGCTACCTGCTCGACCGCCTCGCGGATCGCATCGTCGAACTGGAGAACGCCAGGCTCTTCTCATACCCCGGCAATTACACCAACTACGCCAGGACCAAGGCCGTCCGCCGGCTGACGCAGGAGCGGCAGTACGAGCAGGATCGCGAGTTCATCGAGAAAGAGCGCGAATTCATCGCCAAGCACCTGGCGGGCCAGCGCAGCAGCGAGGCCAAGGGCCGCCGCACGCGGCTGGAGCGGCGCATCGCGGATGGCGAGTTCGTGCTGGAAAAACCCTCCGAGCGTGCGAAGCTGCGGATCGACCTGGCCGAGGACGCGGCGCTGCGCGGGCGCACCATCCTGGAGACCGCGGGACTGTCGAAACGCTACGGAGAGAAGACGCTCTTCGCGGAGCTGACGCTGCAAGTGCAGGCCGGGCAGCGGCTGGGCATTACCGGTCCCAACGGCACAGGCAAATCGACGCTGCTGAAGATCGCGATGGGCAAGCTGCCGGCCGACGCGGGCGCCGCGCGGGTCGACCCGAAAGCGATCGTGGGCTACTACGCCCAGGACGCGATGGAGCTCGATCCGCAGTCCACCGTGATCGACGCGGTGCGCGAAGCGCGGCCCGGCATGAGCGAGGAACAGGGCCGCAACTATCTGGCCCGCTTTCTGTTCCGCGGCGAGGACGTGTTCAAGCGGGTGGGCGCGCTCAGCGGCGGCGAGCAATCGCGCACCCGGCTGGCGCGGCTGCTGCTGCTCGCGCCGAATACGCTGGTGCTCGACGAACCGACCAACCATCTCGACATCCCGTCCCGCGAAGTGCTCGAAGAGGCCCTGGCGGAGTATGCCGGCACGATCATCGCCGTCAGCCACGACCGCTACTTCCTCGACCGCATCGTCAATCGCCTGCTCGTGATGCGGGCCGGCTCGCACGCGGTCTACAACGGCAATTACAGCTTCTACATCGAACAGGTCGAGCAGGCGGCGGCGCGGGCCGCAGCCGGCGCTGCGAAGGCCGCCGCGCCGGCCAGGGGCGGACAGCCCGGCGAAACCGGCGAGCGCAGCCGGCGGGGCGAAGCGCGCAAGCCCGCAGCCAAACGATCGCCGCTCGACAAGCTGACGCTGGAGGAGCTGGAAGCGTTCATCGCCGAGCGCGACGCCCGGCTGGCCGACCTGAACAACCGGTTCGCCGACCCCGCCAACCTGCGCGACAAGGACGCCGTCGCCCGGCTGCAGGCCGAATATGACCGCATCAAGAGCGAGCGCGACGAGGCGGAGACAGCCTGGTATCAGCGGTTGGAGACTGCCGGGTGAGTGTCTAAGTGCGAACTGCGACGAGCGAAGCGCGAGTCGGCGTAACCGAGCGCGCGGGCCGCGGCGGGCGTTGAGGGCGAGAAGTCCGCGCTTGGTACGCTGCGGCGGGTTGCACCGGGATTCTACAGATCGAGCGCGTGGCCGATGGCTGGAGCGCGCATCACACCCTGAGGCGTGCGTCCCGCCGCTGAAGCACACGCCTCACTGCGGTTCGCTCGTGCGCCACGTCGCCGCTGACCGCCCGGCGATCACCTGTACTCGGTTGTTTCCAGAATCGACCACGTACACGCGATCCTCGCGGTCGACCGCGACCGCCCACGGGTACGCAAGTTGACCGCGCTCGCGGCCCGCGCCGCCCCAGACGCCCAGCGAGCGACCGTCGCGGTCGAAGCGCTGCACGCGATTGTTGCCGTATTCGCAGACGACCAGCGTCCCGTCGGATAGCAGCGCCAGCCCATAAGGAAATCGCAGGTCGCCGATCTCATGACCGAGCCGACCGAAGCCGCCGAGCCACTCGCCGCGGGCGCTGAAGCGGCCGATGCGGTGGTGGCAGGCGTCGGCCACCCATAGCGTTCCGTCCGGGTCGAGCACGAGCGTCTGCGGCCTCGAAAGCTGTGCGTCGCCGGAACCCGGACCGCCGAAGCTGAACTGATAGCTTCCGTCCGCGCCGAACTTGCTGATGCGGTCGTTGCCGCCGTATTCCGACACATAAAATGACAGATCGTCGCAGACCGCCACGTCCGTGGGCATCAGAAACTGCCCCGGCCCGCGTCCCCACGAGCCGATGCGGCCGAGCTCGGTGCCGCCCGGATCGTAGATGACGACGCGCGAATAGTGTGTATCGGCCAGGAACAGGCGACCGTCGGGCGCACGCCCGATTCCCGTCGGCTTGCCGGCCGAGAACTCCGGCATGCGCCACTCATTGAGCGGTGCACCGTCCAGCCCCAGGCAATGGACACGGGCCGCTTTGTCCACGATGAAGAGTCGATCGTCGGGCGTGCACAGGGCCGCGCGCGGATACGCGAACTCGCCCGGCCCCAGTCCGGTCCGCCCGAACACGCGGAGCGGTTCGCTGCTGCCGGCGCCACCGCCGCCGCAGCCGGCGAGCGTCAGGAGTCCGCCCAGCGCCGCCGAAAGTGCACGGGCGATACCCGCCGCACCGCATCTCACGGCTGCGAAGTCGGCTGAGAAGCCGGCTGCGTGGCGGCGACCGACCCGTTGCCGAAACGAGTGCGCGCATCGCGAATCGCGGCGATCAGGTCGCTCGCCGTGGCCGTGCCCCCGCAGCGTTCGAGGACTTCTCCGCTGGGGCTGAGGATCAGCACCGCCGGGGCCGACGCGACGCCCCAGCCCTCGACCAGCTTCTGGTCGTAGTCGTAGCTGAGCATGACGCAGTTGAGCGGATTGGTCGCAGTGCGCAGCGCAGGGTCGGAGAGCACCGAGTCTTCGAAGCGTGTGCAGGTCGGGTCGTACCAGTTGCGCAGGTACACGAACGTCAGCTTGTTTTCCTTGCGGCTGACCTCGGCGACCGGTTCGTAGGAAACGCCCCGCCACGCGATGCCGGACGTGCAGCCGCAAGCCGCGCACGCCAGGCCCAGCGCAGCGGTCAGCCGCAAAAAAGACACCGTCCGGAGCCATGCAGCCGGCCCCGGACGCGTCGCAAGTTTCGTTGCGTGGGCTAACCGCTCGCGACCGGCGCGGCGCCGACGCTGAGCGCGGAACAGGTCAGCGTGTCGCACCATGCCGGCACCATCCGCAATTGGGCGCCGGAAGTTACTTGTACTTTACCGAGCAGCCGTACGACTTCGTCTCCGCCAGCGGCACATCCTTGCCGGCCAGCAGCGCGTCGAGCGATTCGGACACGTAGTTGCGGTCCTTGCGGTCGTCGTGCGCCCCCATATACGCCAGCTTGCCCTTGTTGATGATGAACATGTGCGGCGTGGTGCGAGCGCCGTAAAGGCGTCCGACCTTGCCGTCAGTGTCCATCAGGATCGGGTAGACGATCGCGTCGTCCTTGGCCCACTGCACATTGTCGCCCGGCGAGTGAAAGTGCGTGCTGTCGATCGCCAGCCACACGACGCCCTTCTCGGCATAGGCCTTCTGCAGTTCCTTCATCTTCGGGAGCGCCTTCACGCAGAACGGGCACTCCTTATTCACCCACTCCAAGACGACGATCTTGTCCTTGTAGTCGCTGAGCTTGTACGACTTGCCGTCGATCCCGGGCAGCTCGAACTCCGGCGCGGCCGATCCGATCTGCGGCCGGGCCCCGGTCTCCCCGCCCTTCTCGTCCTGCTGCGCGAGGCACGGGGCCGCCGCGAAGATCGCAAGCACCATCGACCGGATCAGCATCGCATTCGACATTTCGCCTGACTCCTTTGCGTTCCGACACATCCCCAGCTAAAACGCCGGTGATCGTACTCGCTAGCGGGCGGCTCGCCAAGCCGCCGCGTCGATCGCACGGCGCAGGCCGCACCGCCCGGAGGACGCGCTTGTCGCCGCCGGATCCCCACGCCGAACTGCGCGCCATTCTCGCGCATGCGCTGGCGGAGCCGGGCGACGCGCGGCCCGCCGATACTCAACGGATCGACGCGTTCCTTCAATTCTGTGACACGTGCGGGCTGGAGTGCGTTGGTCATGAGCGCCGCGTGCGCGGCGCGCTCGTCGCGGCCATCGCCGAACTCCGCACGCCCGGACGCGTCAGCCTGCTGATGCCGGCGCAACCGGGCGCGCACGGCATTCGGCCCGCGGAGCAGCAGACGTTGCTCGCCGGCGTCGTCGCGAAGCGCCAGGCGGCCGATCTTTGCTTTCTGCAAGCGCTGCTGCCGCCGGCGGATCGCGAGACGGCCGGGCTGCTGGCGCGCTGCGGTTTCGTACGAGTTACCGACGTGCTGTATCTCGAGCGTGCGGTGCGCTACCCCTGGGTCGAGCCGCCGGATGACCCGGCGCTGCACTGGACGCCGTATGCTGCCGGCTCGCACGCACTGTTCGCCGAAACGCTCGCACAAAGCTACGTCGCGAGCGCCGACTGCCCGGAGGTGTCCGGGGCCCGTACGGTCGAGGACGCGCTGGCGTCGCATCGCGCCGCGGGGCGCTGGTCGGCGGACATGTGGCAGGCGGCCGGGGATGGCGCGTCTCCGCTGGGCTGCGTTCTCACGAGCATGCCCGCAGGTGGTTTGCTCGAAGTCGTTTACGTCGGCGTGACGCCGGCCGCGCGCCGCCGCGGCGTGGGGCGGCAGCTTCTGCGGCGCGCGTTTCAGATCGCGCGTCAGCAACGCTGCGCGCGGATCACGACGTGTGTGGACTCGCGCAACGCGGCGGCCGGCGCGCTCTACGCGCGCTTCGGGTTCTCCGAAGTCGCGCGGCGCGACGTGTATCTCCACTTCCTGTCGCGACCTGCGCGCGAATCGCCGCTGGCCGGCGCCGCACCCGCGCCAGGATGCGAACAATCGTGAGCAAAATGTTGATAATTCGTTAAGCGATTTTTTTCCGCGGCAAAGCGAACCGCAACGGGCAGTTACGATCCGCGCGCTGCCGCGCGGCGCGCTGAGTTCTTGCGAGCCGTATGGCGCGCTGTTATAGTTCCCACGCTCGTACTCGGCGAAAGCTGCAACGCACAATTTTTCTTCCGTAAGTTCGTCAGACCAAACTCCGGAAAAACGCCAGACCGGACAGGAATGTCCGAGGGGTGTGGTGTGGACCCATCGGCCGCGGAGAGGGTATGTCTATTTCGAGACGCGCTGGCCAGTCGAATCGGGGTGAACCGCTTTCGCACATGGTTCGGCGACGCGACCGAAATCGTGCTCGCCGAGGATGCCGTCAGCATCCAGGTGGCCACGCCCTTCGCGCGTGAGTGGATCCGCACGAACTTCCGGCGCGAGCTGGTCGACGTGGCGCGCGAAGTGCTCGGCGCGGAGCCGCGGATCAACGTGCTGGTGCGCAACGGGGAGAACGGAGTGGCGATCACGACTGCGGCAGCGCCGGCGGTGACGGCGACCGCGGCCGCCGCTCCGGAACCGCGCGGCGCGGATCGGCCGAAGGTATCGACCGCGCAACGCCTGCGCGGCGAGTTGCAGTCGTTCGTCGTCGGCCCCTCGAACGAACTCGCGTACGCCTCCGCCCGCGGCGTCGTGCGCGAGCCCATCGCGGCGGTTTCGCCGGTGGTCTATCACAGCGCGCCGGGACTGGGCAAGACGCACCTGCTGCAGGGCATCTGCAACGGCCTGCGCCGCGCGCAGGCCACGCTGGAGTGGCGCTACATCTCCGGCGAGGCGTTCACCAACGAGTACATCTACTCGCTGCAACACGGGCGGATCGACGCGTTCCGCGCGAAGTTCCGCTCCGTCGACGTGCTGGTGATCGACGACATTCACTTCCTGGCCGGCAAGCGCTCGACGCAGGAGGAGTTCCTGCACACCTTCAACGCGATCGACGCCTGCGGCAAGACGGTGGTGCTCTCGTCCGATCGTCACCCGCGCGCCATCGCCGATCTCTCGGAAGCGCTGATCAACCGCCTGATCGCCGGGATCGTCGTGACGATCGATCCGCCGGACCAGGCCACCCGCCGCGAGATTCTCCGCCGCCGGGCGGATGCGATGCACTTCGCGGTTCCGGCGGAGGTTCTGGAGTGGATCGCCGACCAGATCACCGACAACGTTCGCGAACTGGAAGGCGCGCTCTACAAACTGGCGGCGCTGGCGGCGTTGACCCGAGACCCGGTCACGGTGGCGTTCGCCCGAAACGGGCTGGTCGACGAGATCGCCCGACGGCCGCGGCCGATCGACGCGGCGACCATCGAGCGGGTCGTGTCGCTGCACTTCGGCGTCTCGGCCGATCGGCTCCGCTCCGGGGCGCGCGACCGGACGGTGAGCCTGGCGCGCGGCATCCTGATGTTCCTGCTGCGGCGCCACACGCGGCTGAGCTCGCCGGAGATCGGCCGCATGCTGGGCGGAAAGAACCACTCGACGGTCTTGATGGCCAAGTCTCGGATCGAGCAGACACTTGCCGCGGATGGCGCGGTCGTGTGGAAGACGTCGGCGGGCGAGCAGCAGGCGCGGCTCGCGGAGCTTCTCGACAAAATCGAGATGGAGCTGCGAACCCCGCGCTCGTAGCCGGCCCAGCCGGCGGCGCAAACCCGCAGACGTGGATGGCGGCGGCATGGATGTCCGCCGCCACTTTTGTTTCTGCAGTGCGGCGCGATCGCTGCGCGGCGCGGTTTGCCGGCCGCAGGCGCCGCACTATCCTATCCGCATGGGAAACACCGTCACACTGCACCGCGTGGTCCGCTGCCCGCCGGATCGGCTCTATCGCGCCTTCCTCGATCCGCGGGCGATGGTGAAGTGGCTTCCGCCGCACGGCTTCGTGGGCGAGGTTCACGCGATCGACGCCAAAGTCGGCGGCAGCTACCGGATGTCGTTCACGAACTTCAACACCGGCCAGACGCATGCATTCGGCGGAAAGTACGTCGAGCTGGCGCCCGGCGAGCGAATTCGCTACACGGACAAGTTCGACGACGCGAACCTGGCCGGCGAAATGAGCGTGACGATCACCTTCGCGCGCGTCGCCTGCGGCACGGAGCTACGCATCGTCCAGGAAAATCTCCCGGAGCAGATTCCGGTCGAGTTCTGCTACCTGGGATGGCAGGAATCGCTCCAGATGCTCGCCGCCCTGGTGGAGCCGGAGATTCCCTGAGCCGCGGGCCCCGCACGCGGCCCGCGCTCCGGAACGCTGATCCGCAAACGCCCTGAATCGGAAGGCGGCACTCGCGCGGAATCGACCGACCCGGCCCTTCCCAACTAGAATAGTCGACGAAAACACCGTCCGCGGTCGCCGTGCGCCCCCGCCGGGCCCGGCCTTCGAACCGCGGCTGCCCTTCGATGCAGGAGTGACTCCCCATGAAAGTGCTGATCGCCGACAGCTTCGAGGCCGGCGGCGTCGCCGGGCTTCAGCGCATTTGCGATGAAGTGAGCTGCGAGCCGGGTCTGAAGGGCGACGCGCTGGCGGCGCGGATCAAGGAGTACGATCCCGACGTTTTGATCGTGCGGTCGACCAAGGTGCCCGCGGCGGCGCTGGCCGCCGGGCGGCGGCTCAAGTTGATCGTCCGCGCCGGCTCGGGCACCGACAATATCGACGTGACCGCGGCCAGCGAGCGCGGCATCAACGTGGCCAATTGCCCCGGGATGAACGCGGTCGCCGTCGCCGAGCTGACGATGGGGCTGATCATCTGCCTGGACCGCCGCATACCCGACAACGTGGCCGACCTGCGGGCCCACAAGTGGAACAAGAAGCTCTACAGCAAGAACGCACTGGGCCTGAAGGGGCAGACGATCGGCGTGATCGGGGCGGGCCGCATCGGCACCGAGGTGGCGCGGCGGGCGCTGGCGTTCGAGATGAACGTACTCTACTACCACCTGGGGCGCAACGTGCGGCTGGCCGAATTCCCCACCGCCAAGCGCGTGGAGCTCGACGAGCTGCTGCGGCAGTCCGACGTGGTGACCATCCACGTTCCGGGCGGCGACTCGACCGAGCGGCTGATCGACGAAAAGCGCATCCAACTGATGAAGCCCAACGCGCTGCTGATCAACACCAGCCGCGGAAACTGCATCGACGAAAAGGCGCTGATCGCGGCGCTGACTTCCGGCCGCATCCGCGGCGCCGCGGTGGACGTCTATGACAATGAGCCGCCGGCGGATGCGAAGGAGTGCAATTCGCCGCTGTGCGAAACGCCGAACTTCTACGGCACGCATCACATCGGCGCTTCCACCGAACAGGCGCAGCAGGCCGTGGCCGAGGAGACCGTCCGCATCGTCGCCAGTTACAAGGCCACCGGAAAGGTGCTCAACTGCGTCAACCTGAGCCTGACGCCCGCGGCGTGTCTGCTCGTCGTGCGCATGCACAACAAGCCGGGCGGACTGGCGCACATCTTCAGCAACATCGCCGAAGCCGGGATCAACGTCGAGGAGATGGACCACGTGATCTACGACGGCGGCAAGGCGGCGGCGGCCCACATCCGCCTGAACAAGCGGCCGGACGACGCTACGCTGACGCGGCTGCGCGGCGGAGCGACGATCCTCGGCGTGGAGGTGGCGGCAGGGGCGTGAAGAAGAGCGAAGTGCGAAGAGCGAAGAGCGAAGAGCGAATGCCGGCGCACGAATCGTTGGCCGCTGCTTCCCGCGTGCGGAGCGCCGGCGTCAGGGGAGGTCGGTGCGACACGGAAAGCTGAACGTGTGAGTCTTTCTGCCGATACGTTGGGAGCCCGTACCTCCGAGCTTGTGAGTTTTTTTGGGTCGCGCGGGCATCCTTCCCGTCCGCCGCCCTCGCAAACCGCTCACGAAATTGAGTGCAGCAGAAAAACTCACAAGCTCTCCAGCCCGCGCGAACCGCTCGCGACGGCGCGCGGCGTCGAAAATCGCAGGCGCATTGGCCTGCCGCATGCGTTCACAATTCAGCGTTCGAAGCGGCGCGCCGCGCTCGCTGCATTCGGCGTTCTGCGTTCGAACCTCAGTGTTCAGCCTTCATCGTTTTCGCTGCAAATCGCAGCCGCTCCGCAAGCTGCTGCGGTCCACCGCCGTCGTGCTCGTTGAATTCGTAGATGCACATGCGCCGCGGTCCGGCGATGCGGTTGTAAGCGGCGTAGACCGTGCTCGGCGGACAGATCGCGTCCATCAGGCCGACCGAGAACAGCGCGGGCGATCGCACGCGCTTCGCGAAGTTCACGACGTCGAAGTAGGAAAGCGTGCGAAACGCCGCTTCGCCGCGGTCGCGATGGGCCCGCAGATAGCGCGTGATCTCGACATAGGGCAGCGTGTCCACCAGATCGACCGCCCGCCGGAAGTGACACAGAAACGGAACATCCGCGATGACCGCCGCCACCTGTTCCGCCAGCAGCCCGGCCGCGGCGAGGGCCATGCCGCCGCCCTGGCTGGCGCCGCAGACACCGATGCGGGCCGGGTCGACACGCGGCGCGGCGGCGGCGGCCTCGACGGCCCGCACGGCGTCTGCAAACACCCGCCGGTAGTAGTATGTATCTGGCTGTTCGATGCCGCGCGTCATGAAGCCCGGGTGCTGCGCGCCGCTGCCGGCCTCGTCGGGCGTGTCGCCGCGCGACCAGCCGGCCCCCTGACCGCGGGTGTCCATCACCAGCAGCGCGAAGCCGGCGACAGGCGCGGCCAGGTGCTCCCACGGCAGACCCCGCCCACCGCCGTAGCCGACGAATTGAACCAGGCACGGCAGCTTCGCCTCGCCGCCCGTGGGCGTGAGCAGCCAGCCCTTGATGGGTTGTCCCGCCCATCCGGCGAAGGTCACGTCATACGCCGTCACGTGGCGCAGCAGCGGCTCGGCGAGCGGCTCGAATCTGGCCGAAAGCGAGTGGCGGCGCGTCTCGGCCAGCGTCCGCGCCCAGAAGGCGTCAAAGTCCGGCGGCTCGGCGACGGCCGGCTGATAGGTCTCGAGTTGATCGAGCGGAAAATCGAACTTGGGCATGCTTTCGCCAACTCCGAAGATGCGAGATCGCGCACGACTAGCGCGCGACGGGCGCTACCGGCGGCGCAGCGCCGTCCAGCACGTACGCTACGCCGCCGCTGCCGCGCATCCAGCAGCGCTCCAGATCGCCGCGCGAGTACCTCAAGACGCCGGTCGCCGCGTCGCCGGCGGCCGGATCGTTGACTTCCGCATTGCCCTCCGCGTCGAAGCCGCACAGCACGATCAGGTGTCCATCGGTCGTGTTGTACGGGGCCCCGCGCAGATCGCCGGGCCGCTCGACGCGAATCGAGATAATCAGCGGACAGCCGCCGGCGATGAGGCGCTCCGCGGTCTCCCAGTCGCCGATGCGCGTCAGAAACCCGCGGACACCCAGTGCGTAGGCGGCCTGCACATTCCGCGGCCAGTTACCGTAAATCTGATGCGTCGCGTCATAGCAGGCCTCCGCCACCGCGAGCGTCTCGTGCGTGGCGCCGCGATACTCCAGCACCATCGCCAGCGACGTCGGGCTGCAGATGCGGCCGGCGATCTCCGGGCGCTGCGTTTTCTGACTGCGAAACGGCACCGGCAGCCGCCGCAGCGCGGTCGCGTCGTAAGCGGGTGCGACGACCGGCACGCCGGGCGTGGCGCAGGCGACGATCCGCTGCGCCGTCCGCGGCTGCGCGAGTGGAATGCCGCTCAGATCGCTGAAACACAGCGCGACGCGCTCGACGCGCACGTCCGCGTCGGACTTGTCACTGCAAGCCGTCACGCGATACTGCGCGCGGTCGAAACGCTGCTCGGATCGGAAGTAATCCACGTCGATCCGCCCGCCGTCGAACGCGACGACGCGCGACACGTCCGTCGGCGCCGCGCCCCAGTCGCCGACATAGAGCCACGGCGACCACGAGTCATCCCAGGAGCGCCCGACGCGCAGTTCGAACCAGCAGCCCGCGCCCGCGGGCACATCCGCATTCCACGACAAGAGCGCTTCATTGAAAAACGACGAGCAGGCCACGATGGGTGACGTGAACTCGGGCCGCGGCGCGGCGGGCGTCGTGTGCAGGTGAACACCGTCGGCGCGAACCAGCGGCGGGCCGCCCTCGAACGCCTCCGGCCGGTCGTGCAGAATCGTCTCATGCCAATACGGCGGCGGCTGGATCGCGGGGCCGCAGAGCAGGTCGTCCGCCGCCGCCGCCATCTTCGCCAGATACTCCGGTCCGCGGCTGTGTTTCACCATGCCGGCGAGCAGATAGACGCGGTCGCCGTGCTGCACGCGGGCCGTGTCCAGATGCCAGTCTTCCCAAAGTCCGTTCTTGCGAAGCAGGGTCGCCGGGCGGCCCCGAAGGCCGCGAACGAAGTTGTCATCGTGAAAATCGAGCTGCGGCGCGGCGAACACCTGACGCAGTCGCGCGCAGACCCGCGCGTCGATCAACCGATTCTGCTCCATCAGCAGGTAGTAGCGCAGGCACTGCCGCACCGTCGCGGCGTGCGAATGATCGGCGAGCGGATCGCCGCGGCGCGGTGCGTCCTGGCCGTAGTGCTTGCCGCACCACAGGCCGCCGCCATGTTCGCGATCGTAGAGCGCCAGCCGCGGCGATTGCAGCAGTTCCTGCAGATAGTCGAGGCCGACCAGTCGGCTGTACTTCGCGGCGAGGTCGTTGTCGGACAGCTTGATGACCCGCTGCAACTCGACAAGCGTGGCGATGTCGAGCTCATCGACGGCTCGCGGCCGACTGGCGAAGTAGCCCAGCACGATGGCGATCTTGGGCACGCTGGCGCCGTAGAACATCCGATCGCCGTTGAGCAGCGCCAGGCGCGGACCCGCGAGATCGACGACGCCGAACGCCCGCTGCTCTGCGGCGATGCCCAGCTCCGCCGCGATGCGCGCGTCGGCATCCGCGATCGCCGCCTGCAATTCCGCGTCGACCGGTGTCGCCGGCCCCAGCTCCCAACGCTGCGCGGCCTCCGACAGACTCACGCGATCCGTCTCCTTCGGCAAAGGCACGCGCAGCCCCCGTCCAGCCGCCGGACCGCGACACCCAGACGACCCGAATGCCAACAGGGCGACCGCCGCGAGCGCAGCGGCGACGGCGAACCGGGCGGCGCTGGACCGAGCGCTCATCTGCGCGCCTCCGCCGGCGACGTGCTGCAACCTGCGATCGACTGCGTAAACGTTACCGCGCGCAGCGACGATCGCTCGATCGCGGACATCGGCCAGGCGCCGACACCCGCGGGAGCCGCCAAGCGCGGTCGCGCGGCGTCCGGTATCGCCGCAGGAGCGTCATCTGCAAGGCACCACACCCACTCCTGCCCGTCGATCGTGCGACGCGCCCAGAAAACCCCGGCCAGCCCTTTGCCGGCGGTGCTGCGGAACCAGATCAGATCGCCGCGCCGCAGCAGCGACCAATCGTCGATTCGACGACTGACGCCCGGCAGCGACGCGGCTACGCGCTGCGGCCCCGCGGCCAGCCACGCGGCCAGTCCCGCGAGCGCGGCGGCGTCGGCTCGGCCGACGGCCTCGATGATGAAGTCGCGCAGCGGTTCGCGCGCGTCCGCAGTCGGCGGCGGCGCTTCACCCGCGAGGGCGAAACCCAGGTTGTTCGCCACCTGGCGCAGCGACCCCGGCGCCTTCTGGCCGACCGGACAGTTGAGCACCGCGTGCCCGCCGCCGGCGTCTTCGGCCACCAGCGTGCTCGATCCGCCGCCATCGAGATTGAGCGCATCCGCGCAGCCCAGCATGCGCATCAGACACGCGAGTTCGACCAGCGTCATGCCCATGCTCGCGCCGGGCTGGCGACCGTCAACCACCGCGACGATCAGGTGTTTTTCCTCCGCGTCGACGCCCACCGCCGTACGCGGATTCAGCCCGCCGAAACTGGTGTTGTGGTCATGCTCCGTCACCGCGATCGCCCCACCGGCGAGCAGCATGCGGAAGCCGGGGATCGCGATCCACACGTCGGTCTCGTCGGCGGGCGGGCTGGCGAACCGCACGCGGCTATCGCGACCGATGAGCAGCGCTGCGTAGTCCTTCTGTGGCTGCGAGTAGACCCGGCCCGCCTCCGCGGCCAACCCGACGACCTCCATCGGCGCGCCCATCCGGCTGCGAAACGGACCGAACGCGCTGGTGTTGATCGCCAATTGCACGCCGGTCTGGCGGGCGAAGTCCAGCGTGGTCGCGCAGCGCGTTTCGAACTTCTCGCCCGCCCCCGCGAAATCCGCCGGCGGCGTCACGACGAACCCGACCGCGTCCAGCGGCAGGCGGAACCACCAGAGCCGAATGGGGCGCGGCGCGGCGTAGGATCGTGCGAAGACCGTCACCTCGCCGCCGTATCGTGCGACGGGCGCCTCGGTAAACTGCTTGATCCACGACAGCGCGCGGGCCTCTCCGGCCGGTACGGTTTCGCGCGGCTGCGGTGCGCTCGCCGGCGCCGACGCGCCGACGGGCTGCGACGCCGGCTGCGCCACGGCCAGCGCAGCCGAAACGACGGCCGTCGCGGCGACACGCACCGCGACCAGACGGGTTAAACCGCGTTTGCAGCCCGCCAGCATTCTCAAGTCGCTCCCGCCGCGGCATGCTATCCGGTGATGAAACCCCATGCGACACCCGCGCCGCGCTCCGCCGCACTCGACGCCCTGCGCGGTTTCGCGATCCTGACGATGGCCCTCTCGGGAATGATCCCGTTCGGCGCGCAACCCGGCTGGGACGCGACGCTGCCGGCGTGGATGTACCACGCGCAGTTGCCGCCTCCGACGCATAAGTTCAACCCGGCCGTCGTCGGCCTTACGTGGGTCGATCTGGTCTTCCCGTTCTTCCTGTTCTCGATGGGCGCGGCGATACCGCTGGCACTCGGTCCGCGGCTGGCGGCGGGGGCCGCGCCGCGCGGGTTGATGCTGGCGGCCCTGCGGCGCGGCGGGTCGCTGCTGCTGTTTGCGGTGTACGTCGAGCACCTCAATCCCTGGCGCATGGCGTCGCAACCCGGCGCGGCGACGTGGTGGCAGGCGTTGCTGGGGTTCGCGCTGCTGTTTCCGGCGCTCACGCGCCTGCCGCAGCGCTGGCCGCTGGCGATTCGCGCAGCGGTTCGCCTTGCAGGCTGGGCGGGTTGCGCGGCGTGGCTGGCGGTTCAGCCGTTCGCCGACGGCGGCGGATTCTCTCTCCTCCGGGCGGACATCATCATCGTGGTGCTCGCCAACGTTGTCGCCTCGGCGTCGATCATCTGGATCGCGACGCGCGAGTCGCCGGCGACGCGGCTAGTCGTGATGCTGGGGCTGATCGCACTGCGGCTTGCGCACGAGGACGGCGGCGTATTGCGCCTGCTCTGGAGCTGGCCGCTTGCGGGTGCGTCGCCGGAGTGGCGCGCCCTGGCCGAACCTGTGCAGCCCTATCTCGCGAAATATCTGCAACTCTATTACCAGCAGTATCTGCTCATCGTGCTCCCCGGCACGTTCGCGGGCGATGTGCTGCGGCACGCGCCCTCCGTGCTCGCGGCGTCGCTCGACGAGCCGCGCCGCGCGCGGTGCGGGTGGCAGGCGGTGCTCGCAATCGGGCTGATTGTCGGAGTGTTGACCGGGTTGCAGGCCCGCTGGTTGCCGTGGACGGGCGTCGCGACGCTGGCGATGCTGGCCGCGATGCGTCCGCTTTTCGTCGGCTCGCGACGCAACCCGCCGATCGAGCCGCCCGCCGCGGAGATCGCCGCGCTGTTTCGCTGGGCCGCCGCGTGGCTGCTGCTCGGTCTGCTGCTGGAAAGCTACGAGGGCGGCATCCGGAAAGACCCGCACACGCTCAGCTACCTGTTCACGACGGCCGGCCTGGCGGGCTTCGCGCTGCTGGCCTTCGTCGCGCTGCTCGAAGGCTGCCGCGTACAACGCCCATTCGGGTTGCTGGTCGTGTGCGGTCGCAACCCGATGCTGGCCTATGCCGGCATCCGCGGGCTTGTGCCGCCGCTGGTGCACCTGACCGGGCTCGAAACGCTGGGACAGCGGCTGCTCGCATCGCCCTGGCTGGGCGTAGTGCGCGGCGTGCTGAAGACGCTGCTGCTGGCGGCGCTTACGGCGCTGTTCACACGGCTGCGCTGGTTGTGGCGAACGTGACGACGAGCGCCAACCGCCTCGGTGCAGCCGAGCGTGTGCCTTCGAAGCAGCACCCGGATAGCTGCCGGGCGAGCGAGAGAAGTCGCCGCCGCGCCCGGCAATTCGTCAGCGGCGGTCGCCGCCGCTTCTTCGCCGCTGAGCCCCTTCGCCGCGGCGCTGCGCACACAAGTTACGGAAGTCGATGCACGTTCTGAGCGATCTCCGCGGCGCGCGTGACGCTGAGCTCGAAGAGACCGTTGCCGTTATGGCAGCGGATGCAGGCGAAGTCGACCGTGACGGCCGCGTTGCCCTCTGCGTCGCGCTGCACCGATTTGCCGTCGGCTGCGAAGAACGACTTGTAATCGACCGGCTGCGTGCTGATGCGGATGATGTGCGACCGCACGTCTCCGATCCGCGCCACTGACCCAACCAGCGCTGCGGACACGTTGGTGGCGCTCTTCACCGTATAGGACATGTGGCAACTTTCGCACGTAAGCGCCTCGCTGTAACCGTCGGAGCGCGAGTAGACCTTGCCCTCATGTCCCGCCATGGTGGCGTCCGCGTGGCAGTCCGTGCAGGTCTTGCGGAAGGCGTTGGCGCGGTCGAAATACACCGACCGGTGCGGGTCGTGGCAGTCGATGCAGAGCAAGCTCGCGTGGCCGCCGCTGGCGCGCAGCTCGGGCCACTGTTCGTGATGCTGGATGTAGCCTCCCGAAGCGACGATGTTGCCGGTCAGGTCGTCGAACGGCCGATTGTGACAAGCCCGGCAGGTGTCGTCGCCCTCGGGGTCGCGGAAGATGCGATTGGTCTGAACCACGACCTGTCCGTCGATCGTAGTGAAGTGGTTGGAGCCGGGGCCGTGGCAGGCTTCGCACTGGATCCCCGCCTCCTGGAATGTGCCGCGCATTCCGGGGCGATTGTCCTGGAACTCAGGGAAGTCCTCGTCCAGCGGCGCCGGTCCGGTGGTGTGACACACGAAGCACGAATAGTCGAACGGCTTACGCTCCGGACGATCGGCTTCGTAGTTACCGAAGCTCGCAAGCGTGCCGTTGGGACCAAACGCCAGATTCCATTGCACCTTCTTGCCCGTCGATCCGGTGGTCAGGATGTAACCGTCCTGATCGACGAACCGCGCCTTTTTCGTGTACCCGCCGATCATCCACGATACATCCGTCCACGCCACGCCGTCCGGCGGGTTGGGCACGCCGACCGAGGTACCTGCGGGGAACTGCGGCGCGATCCCGTCGACTGCCGTGATCTTGTGCGCATGGCCATGCAGGGAGTGCCACGCCGCAATGTCGGTGTGGCAGTTTCGGCATGCGTTCGCACCGATGTAGCGGGCCTCGGCGTTGGTCTTGTCCGTCGTGTTCGAGCCGTCGGCGTCGCTGTTGTCGTTGTTGTTGTCGCCGATGTTGTCGTTCACATTCGCATTGTTGTTGTCGTTCAGGTTCGCATTCATGTTGTCGTCGACCGGCGGGAGTCCGGGGCACCCGGCGATCAGGAGCAGCACCCCGCCGGCCGCTACGAGCGTCCAAACCGGCACAAGGCGACATACGACCGAGCAGTAATCACGGTTCATTGGTTCTTCTCCGTGCGGAGTGTGCTGAGGCGGCGCGGCCACAGAGCACCGCAACCCGTACACCGTTCTGACAGGACTACGAAGGGTCCGGCAAGCAGCGTTCCAGCAATGCCGCGCGAATCTCCGGCGTCCGCAACGAGTCACACCGACGACGAACAGTGATTAGCGCGAAACCAGCGCGAGAATCCGCGCGCGCGTGCGGGTATTTCCGCTGCCGGGCGCCGACCGGAGTTGAATCGCGCAGACCCCCGCTGCGATTCGCGGGACGGGCGCCCCGCAGAACAACCGATCCGGAGATTACTGACCTGGGCGACGAATCCGCTGGATCGCCGCCTTCACGCGCTCGGTGTCGGCCGCCCCTTCGCCCATGGCCGCGAGCAGGGCCTCCAGCGCCGGCAGCGCCGCGGCGGCCGCCGGACCGATCGCGGTCAGCGCGTCGATCACGGAACCATCGTACAGGGTGTCGTCGTCTTCATCTTGCGGACGGATGCGGGCGGCCAGCGCCGCGGTCGCCGGTGCGGCCGCCGGGCCGAACGCGGCCAGCGCCGCCGCGACGCGGGCGCAGGGTCCGCCGTAGCCCATGTCGGTGTCGAACTCCTCGAACGCGCTGAGCAGCGCGATCAGCCGCGGCACGACGCGCTCCGGCTGTCGCGCGATCTGGCCCAGCGCGGTAATCGCGCAGCCCTGCACGATCACGTTCGTGTCGCCGGTCAGCTCCAGCAGGCGATCGATCGCGACATCCATGTCGGCGGTCACGCCGCCCAGCGTCACGATGCTGGCGATCACGCGGTGGGAGTCGTCGCCGCGCGTCGCCGCCAGCAGCCGGCCGGGCAATTGCGGATCGGCCGCGGCGCACTGCGGGCCCAGCGCGGCGAGCAGCGCCGCCAGCATCGACGGGTATCCGCACGGCTGCGCCCACCAGCGCTCGATCGCGGTGCGGATGAGCGGGGGACTGCCGCCCAGTGCGGCGACGGCCGCGTCGAGCAGCGACAAATCCCAGCGGTTCGCGCTGACGTGGTCGAGCAGCGTCGGTGCGAACTCGCGCGCCGCGGGGCCCAGCCCGGCGATGGTCTGATACGCCAGGTAGGCCTGCCGCGGATCGGCGAGCGTGCGCTGCAGCACGTCCGACGACGTGACCAGCCGGTCGCCCAGCGCGGAATACACCAGCCCGGCGGCGAGCTCGATCTCCATCAGTTCGCTCTGCAACTGCCCGTCCGGGTCGTCATCGTTCTGCACCGCGTCGAACAACTCCTGCCGCGCGGCTTCGCGTTCCGCGTCGCTGCCGGCCTGCTCGATCTGTTTCGCCAGCCGGTCGGCGACAGCGTCAAACCGCACGTCTTCTCGTTCCAGCGCCGCCGTTCGGTCGGCCTGCGCGGTCTGCAGGGTGCGGTACAGCGCATCGCCGAATGAGCGCAGGTCGAAATCGCGCGCGGCGACGGCGCGCTGCACCATGCGCGAGAAGGTCTCGATCGGGTTTGCCGGCTCCTTGTCGCCGCCGGTAGCGATGGTCGCCGCGCTGCTGAGCGTGCGAGCCGCATCCAGCGCCGCGCGGTGGTCGCCGCTGACGAGCTTGCGTAGCAGACCGGCGACAACGGGCGTGTTCATCGGGCAGGTCTCGTTGCGGGTGTCTCAGCGACGGCGCGTAGACATCAGGAAAAGGGATTCACGACCTCAAGCCCGACTGATTGAGATTGATCGGACAAGTCTTTGGTGTAGAGTCGGCCTACATCTGCTTCAACGCACGCCGCGACGTACTCGCACGCGACTTGCCAGCGCAGCGCGGCGTCTGACAATGTCCGAATCAGCTCCAGCGCGCGTGCCTGCTTCGCCGGCGCACGCGGATCGCGGGCGTACAGCAGGACGTTGGTGTCAACGGCGATCATGCAGGTCGTCTCGACTCAGCCGCGGCGCGGCGGGATCAAGTTGCGAACGCTGCAGCCGGTCGATCAGTCGTCCAAGCACCGCAGCCCGCTCCTGATCCGATGCAGCGGGGCGCACGATCAAGGGTCCGTGCAACTCGAGCTCGACGCGCGAGCCGACCGGCAGGTCGCACGCCGCTTCCGGCACGAAGGCGGCTCCGTTGAATACTGCGGTGAAGCGGCGCGTCACCCGAATCTCCGTGTGTCCTTGCGAGCGGCGAAACAACCGCCACGACGAGTCCCAGTGTAGCGACGCCGACGCAAAGCATCCAAGCAGAACTCACCGGCGGCGACATTACGCAACGCCGGGACTCTCATTCCGCCGCCACGGCACCAGGCGCGTCGTCACGACCGCCGCATTCACGGCTGTCCCGGCATTCGCGCCTCGCCCTCCAGCATCGCCGCCGGAATCATCGGCAATAGCACGTGCGACGGGCGCTGTGCATCGTGATAGATCGTCTGCTCGGCGGCAAGATAGTCCGTCTCCATCTCATTGTGCCCGCCGGTGTTCAGGTTGCGCGAGAAGAACGGGTACGAGGCCGACGCCACTTCGAC
The DNA here is from genome assembly GCA_964631045.1 of uncultured Planctomycetales bacterium. Classification (GTDB taxonomy): domain Bacteria; phylum Planctomycetota; class Phycisphaerae; order UBA1845; family Fen-1342; genus CAZVWB01. Next base: position 83,030 of record CAZVWB010000001.1, on the reverse strand, counting down.
CCGCAGCCGCGCGCCCGGCTGGATCGTGATGCCGGTCTGCCAAAGATCGATGTCATACGCCACGATCTCGCCCGGCGTGAGGAGCTTCGGATCGCGCATCGACTCGCGGAAACGGGCGCGGAAGCGTCCCTCGACCAGCGTGCTGAGTTCGCCGTCCGGATCGATCTCCACCAGCCGCACGAACCAGTCCGTGTCCTTGGCCGACGACGCGGCGTAGAGCTTCGCCGAGATCGGCCCGACAAGCGTATACGGCGCCTCGAACGCCGCGGAGGTGTACACCAGGATGTCGCGGCGGGCATCCGTCGTGTTCTCGTGGCGCTTCTTCGCGAGCGCCTTGGCCTCCGCCATGCTCTTTTCCCGGTTGTCCGCGTCGCTGGGATCTTCGTAGAAATCAGGGTTCGGCGTCGGGTCGCCCGGATCGTACGTGTAGCGGTCCGGCGGGCCGCCGGCCGCCGGCGCTGCGCGCGTCAGGACGCCGTCGCCCTTCGACGTGTTCGCCGATCCGCCGCTGGTCAGATACCACTTCTCGAATTGCGTTTGCGGCAGGGGGTACTTCTCGCCGTGCACCCAGCGGTTGGCGTTCAGCACATAGAGGCTGACGAGCGGCTCCTGCATGATGCCGTTGTCCATGCCCTTGAGCCAATGATCGAACCAGCGCAGATACAGCTTCGACAGGTCCGGCGCCGCTTGCGGCCCCAGGTCTTCATCCCCCAGCATGCGGTGCGCTTCGGGCGTGTGCCCCCACGGTCCCAGGATCAGTTTCTGCGTACTCTTCCCGTGCCGGGCGAGCGCCGCGTAGTTCAGCTTCGAGCCGATCCCGTCGCCGTCGAACCAGCCGGACTGGTGGAAGACGGGAATGCGGACGTCCGCGAGCGCGTCGCTGAAGCTGGCCCGCGCCCAGTAGTCGTTATTGGTGTTGTTTTGAATCCACGTGCGCCAGTACTTGTTCTCGCCGCCGAGGACTTTCTTGTCGAGATCGATCACCGGCAGGTCGCGCAGCAGCTTGCCATACTTGCGGTCGAAAATCGCGGACATCTTTACGCCGCTCAGGTCGCCGGTGGCGTCGGTCGCGACGATCTCCGCCCACCAGATGCCCCCATAGATGAAGAACACACCGTACTCGTAGGGGAAGTTGAAGAAAGCGTCCGGCGGAGAGACGTTCGGGATGATCGTCACCAGGTGCGGCGGCTTCTGCGACAGCGCGAACCACTGCACCCACCCCACGTAGGAAGCCCCGATCATCCCGACCTTGCCGCTGCTCCACGGCTGCACCGCCAGCCACTCGATCGTGTCGAAACCATCCTCTTTCTCGTTGACGAACGGCTCCCAAGCGCCCGGCGACGCGAACCGCCCGCGAACATCCTGAATGGCCACGACATAGCCCCGGCGGGCGTAGAACCGTCCGTCGAGCTCCGACATCTCCTTTTTGTACGGCGTGCGAATCAGGATGACCGGCGCCGGCGCGTCGCTCTTGGGGCGATAGATGTCGGTCGCGAGCTTCAGACCATCGCGCATCGGGATGCCGACGCCGCGCTCCTCGATCACTTCGTGCGTCGGCTGCGAGATTCTCGCGTCGGCCGTTCCGTCCGTGCGCAGCGCTTCGAACCCCTCGCGCAATTGGGCGGACCGCTGCGCAGGGAAGTCGACGAAGTAGACTCTGCCTTCGCCGTCCGCCCAGATTTTCAGGTCGACCCCGGGCATGCTCAGCTTGTAGCGCTGCAACGTGTAGTCGCGACCGCCGACGCTGCGTTCGACCGCATCGACTCGCTCCAGGGTCGCGTCCGCCACGGTCAGGCCGTTCAGCACCAGCAGCAGGACTTTCTGCTTTCCGCCGGCGGCGCGGTCGTACTTCCGCACGGCCAGCGACAGAAACGCGGGGTTGACGTTCTCGAACAGCAGCGCGTCCGTGCGACAGGGAAACGTGCGCTTGGTCTCTTTGTGCGTGAACCGAATGGTCGCGCCGTCGGTTTCGAACAACTGCTCGCCGGTGGGCAGCGTGAACAGGATTTTCGCGAAGCGGCCGTCGGCGGCCGGCGTGATCACGCAGTCGACGGCGAGCGACTGCCCGGCGAGGCTGACGACCGCCTGCGACTCGTAGCCGCCGTCGGCCCGCCAGGTGAATTTCGTCCGAACAAGCTGCTCTTCGTCGCGATACGTGACAAAGACGCCTTCATCCGCGAAACCGGCCATCGACGCCGGCGGTCCCGCATCCGCCGGAAGCGACGCCGGGGCGGTCGTCTGCGCGCAGAGCATCGCCGGCCCCAGGAGCATGGTCGCAAGAGTACCGAGCGCAATTCGGCGAACGCGGCGGATCATGGGCGAAGCCTCCATCGCAAGCGCGGCGCCCGCGCCGCGCAAAACGCAGTACACACCGTCGCCGCGCGGCGGTCAGTCGAGCCAGGCCTTCTCGCGCAGCTTCCGAGGAAGGTACTCCTCGGTGATAAAGCGAAAGTTCTTGCTGCTGAACGCTTCCAGCTCCAGCTTCACGCCGAGCTTCTCCATCTGCTGAATCTCGCGCTGCCACGGCTTGCTCTGAAACCACGGATACTCGCGAATCTCGCGCGCCCGGCGGATGTCCTCTTCGGTCAGCGGCATCGGCACCTGCGACGGGATGTCGAAGCGGTCGGCGTCGAAACTGCTCATGCCGATGAAGCGCGCTCCGGGGATCGCCATGCGCTGGCTCTCGAACGCCAGGTTGATCGATCCTTGCTTGATGACGCTGTAGATGTAGTAGCCCCACGGGTCGTTATCGACCAGCACGTAAAGCGGCAGCTTGAGCTCGTGGTGCATGCGATAGCACAGCCGGCGCACGCCGCGCGGCGGCTGGCCGCCGCCGTGGATGATCATGCACTTGTGCTTGTCCCAGAAGCGGTCCTGGTTGAAGCGCGTCCAGATCGCGCCTTTCTCGATCAGCAGGATGAACTCGGCCTTGACCTTGCCGAACTGGATCACATCCGGTTCGACGATGCTGGGCACCCCCCAGCCGCCCGAGCCCATCGCGGTCAGGTCGATGGCGTTGCCGCTGTCGATGATGGTCATCGGGCCGACCATGTTGCCCTTGATTTCCGCGTGCACGCCCAGCTCTTCGCGCAGCGCGGCCACCGTGACTTCGATGTCCTCGATGATCGGGTCAGACTCGGACTGCTCGTAGAAGATCAGCTCCTTACTGTCCTTCACGGGAATCTTGAGGCTGTAGAACACGTCGCGAAGGCTGGTGCTCACGCTCTCGTCGATCAGCCGCTTGCACACCTCGGCCACACGGACGGTCTGCATGAACTTCTTGGCCTGGCTGCCCTCGCCCTTGCGACGGCCCAGCAGGCTGAAGAACGCGCGGCGCTGCCGGGCGTCGCCCATCTCGATGATCCGCCGTTTCTCGTTGAAGCTGACGTTGCTCAGCGTGCGCGACGGAATGTCCAGAAACGGATCATCCTGCTTGTGAATCAGCTTCACGATTCCCTCGCCCATCCGCCGGATGCGCTCCCCGGCGGCGGCGCGATCGCGGGTCGTCTTCTTTGGGACGGACGCAGGTTTTTTCGGCACTTTCGCAGCTCCTCTTACGCAACAACGCAGCGGCTAACGGGTCGCACCAGCGCTACGGATAAAACCGCCCCATCATCCGCGCGTACGGAATCGTCTCGCGGATGTGCTTCAGACCGCAGATCCACGCCAGCGTCCGCTCGACGCCCAGCCCGAACCCGCCGTGCGGAACCGTGCCGAACCGCCGCAGGTCGAGGTACCACTCGTAATCGGCCGGGTTCAGCTTTTCCTCGGCCATGCGCTCCTCCAGCACTTGCAGCGAGTCCTCGCGCTGGCTGCCGCCGATGATCTCGCCGTAGCCCTGCGGCGCGAGCAGGTCGAAGTTGTTCACCACACGGTGGTCCTGCTCGTTGCGCTTCATGTAGAACGCCTTGCAGTCGCGCGGGTAGTGCGTGACGAACACCGGCCGGTCGTGCAGCCGGGCGATGATCGTCTCGTCGCTGCCGCCCAGGTCGCCGCCCCACTCGAAGTGCCGCGCCAGGTCCATGTGCTTCGGGATGTTCACGACCGATTCTTCGAGATCGCCCAGCTCTTCGCGGGCGTCGGCGATCTCGTGCGCCAGCTTCTCCGCCTGCCAGGCCTTGGTCCCGGGCGCGGCGCGCTGCGCTTCCTTCTCCGCGATCTGCGTCGTGAGCTCGGCGATCCGCGCCGTCTGCCGCTCCAGGTCGTCCTTGAGCAGTTGTTGCACGCGGTCGCCGTGCAGCAGGTCCGCCGCCTCCGTGTACGTCAACCGGTAGAACGGCTTGCGGACGTTTTCCAGCGCCGCGATGTCGCGGCCGAGAAACTCGAGATCGGCGCGGTGGTCGCGCAGCACGCGCTCGACCAGTGCGCAAATGAAATCAGTCGCCAGCGCGATCACGTCGTCCAGATCGGCATACGCGATCTCCGGCTCGACCATCCAGAACTCGGTCAAGTGCCGCCGCGTCTTGCTCTTCTCCGCCCGGAACGTCGGGCCGAAGCAGTAGACGTTGCGGTGCGACATGCACGCGGACTCCAGATAGAGCTGCCCGGTCTGCGCCAGATACACCTTCTCGCCGAAGTAATCGACGTCGAACAGCGTCTGCGAACCTTCGCCCGCCGACGGGGCGAAGATCGGCGTGTCGATCAGCACGAAGCCGCGGTCGTTGAAGAATCGCCGAATCGCGTCCACCAGCGTCGAGCGCACCTTCAGAATCGTCCACTGCCGCCGGGAGCGGAACCACAGGTGGCGGTGCTTCATCAGGAACTCGATCCCGTGCGGCTTGGGCGTAATCGGGAAGCCCTCGACCGCCTGCACGACGCGCACGTCGCTGGCGGTCAGCTCGAACCCGCCGGCGCTGCGCTCGTCTACCCGCACCAGCCCGTCGACGCACAGCGACGACTCCTGCCCCAGGTGGCGGGCCTTCTCGAAGGCCGCCGCGGTGGCGTCGTTTTTCTCCAGCACGCACTGACACAGGCCGGTGCCGTCCCGCACGATGAGAAAGAGCAGCTTGCCGCTTGAGCGGCTGTTGTAGAGCCAACCGCTGAGCGTTACTGTCTGCCCGACGTGGTTCTTCAGTTCCGCAATGGTCGTGGGCGCCGGCATACTGTGCGATCCTTTCCCGGAAGATTCGAAAACGCGGCAAGTGTAGCGGGCCGAGCGGCCCGCGAAAACGCGCAGCGCTTCCCGGCCGCGGTGGCGCTGGCCGCCGCGCTGCTCGCGGCGCCCGGCTGCGCGCTCTTTGAACGGCCGCAGCCGTTGCGGCTGGCCGGCGCGCCGCTGGCCGTCGATCTCGTCGAGCGCTGCCTGGCGCGCTCCACCACCCCGCGAATCGCCACTCAGCGCGGCCAGGTCTATCTCTCGCAGCATGGTTTCGAGGCGCTGCGCACCGGCCAGGCCGACGCCGCCTGCACCGATCGCGCCATCACGCCCGCGGAACTCGCGGCGTTCGGCGACCGCCGGCCGGAAGGGTACCGCATCGCCTACTACGGCTACGCGCTCTACGTACACCCCGAAAACCCGCTCGATTCCGTCTTCGCCGGCAGCGTCCGCGCGGTGCTCGAACGCCAGGTCTTCGACTGGAAGGAACTCGGCGCAGCCCCCGGACCGATTCGCGTCTACGGACCCAAAGCCTGCGGACCGCTTGGGCAGACCCTGCTGCGCGACGCCGGCGTCTGGACGCCCCAGCCCGGCTGGACGCCGCTGCCCGGCGACCTGGCGATCGTCGATCGCGTCGCCGACGACCCGGCCGCGCTGGGCATCGCCGCCGTCGGCTACGATCACGCCGCGCGCTACCTCGGCGTCCGCCTGCACCGCGGCGGCTCGCCGGCGTTTCCGACGGTGGAAGACATCGAGACCGGCGGGTACACGTTGGCGCGCGTCATATTTGTATACGTGATGCCGTTCGAGAATCGCCGGGCCGATGCCGCGGTCAACTTCCTGTTCAGCGAGCGCGGCCGAACCGCGATCCGCGCCGCCGGCGTCACGCCCGTGCCGTTCGACCGGGCCGCGACGAACACGACCACCCGCCCGGCAACGCCATGAGCGCCGCCCTTCGCATCCGAACCCTGCGCATCTGGCCGCTGGCGATTCCGATGCGCTTCCGCTTCGAGCACGCGGCCGCCGGGCGCGACGTTGCCGACCCCATCGTCGTACAGCTCCATGCCGGCGCCCCGTTTGCGCAGTTCTCCGGCTTCGGCGAGACGCTGGCCCGCCCGTATGTCACGGGCGAGACGGCCGAGAGCGTGCAACGCGACATGCAGAACGTCTTTCTACCGCTGTTGCTCGAGTTCCGCCCGAGTTCTTTCGCCGAGGCGCTCGACTTCGTCGACAGCCTGCCGCTGGCCGATGGCCCGCGGCTGATGCACGCGGCCCGCACCGCCGTCGAACTCGCGCTGCTCGATCTCGCCGGCCGGGCGTTCAACCGTCGGCTGGCGGACATGTCCGGCTGGCTCGACCTGCCCGGCTTCCGACCGCCAGGGTGCCTGGCGAGTACGTCATACTCGGGCATCGTCGTGGGTCGCGGAGCGCGCAAGCTCGCGCTCGGCGTTCGGCTGCAGCGCTGCTATGGCCTGCGCGATTTCAAGATCAAAGTCGCGGTCGACGGTTGGGAGGATCGGTTGCGCCGCACGGCCCGGCTTTTGCGCCCCGCGCTGCGCAGCGGGCGCGCGACCCTGCGGGCCGACGCCAACGCCGGCTGGACGCTGCCGCAGTCGATGCACGCCCTGCCGCTGCTGCGCGAATCGGGCGTCTGCGCATTGGAGCAGCCCCTGCCCCCCGCGGATGACGCGCGCCTGCCGGAACTCGCGCGCGCCGCCGGCGACAGCGCGGCGGCGAGCGGCGCGATCGATCTGATCGCCGATGAATCGCTACGCAACGCCGGGGACGCCGCACGCCTGATCGCCGCGGGCGCGGTTCGGGTGCTGAACATCCGCATCGCCAAGTGCGGCGGCTTGCTCCCCAGCCTGCGGCTGGCGCACGCGGCGCTTACGGCGGGGCTTGACGTACAGCTCGGCTGCCTGGTTGGCGAGACCAGCGTGCTCAGCGCCGCCGGGGCGGTCTTCCTGGAGCTTTGCCCGCGCGTGCGCTTCGTCGAGGGTGCGTATGGTCGCTTCCTGCTCTCCGGCGACATCGCGCGCCGGCCGCTAGCTTTCGGCCGCGGGGGTCGGCTGCGGCCGCCTGCCGCGGGCGGGCTGGGTGTCGATGTCGAAGCCGCCCGCCTGCAGCGCTACGGCGCTGCACCGCAGACCTGCCACCTGTAGTCGGCCGCCGACGCTACTTCTTGCCGCCCTCCGCCGGCGCGTCCACGATCACTTCCTTGATCGCCCCGCGGACGAAACGCATCTTCGTATTCGTCGCTTCGTCGATCTTCAGGACCACTTCGTTGTCGCGCACATCCACGACCGTGCCGAGCACGCCGCCGATCGTCTGAACGCGGTCGTTGCGCTTCAGATTCTTGAGCATGTCCTCGTGCCGCGCCCGCTCGCGCCGGTTGCCGCGCAGCATGATCCAGTAGAACACGCCGATCATCAGCACCAGCGGGACGATCTGCGCCCACAGCATGTCCGATCCCGGCGGTCGGGTCGGCGCGGGCGTGGCCGGGGCGGTGGTCTGGGCGAGCAACAACAGCGCTTCCATCATCATGCATCCTCGTTCTCGTCGCCGGCCGGCTGGGCCGCAAGACTGCGGCGGAACGCATCGAAGGCTCCGCCGGCGATCGCGTCGCGCATCGACCGCATCAGCCGTTGAAAGAAGCGGATATTATGGATGGACACCAGCGTCCCTCCAAGCATCTCGCCGGTCATGAACAGGTGCCGCAGGTACCCGCGCGTGAATCGCCGACAGCAATAGCAGTCGCAATCGCCGTCCAGCGGCTGGTGCGACAGGCGGTGCGCGGCATTCTTCAGCCGCAGCGTGCCATGCGTGGTGAAGGCGTAGCCCTTGCGGCCGTTGCGCGTCGGCAGCACGCAGTCGAACTGGTCGATGCCCGCCGCGACCGCCTCCACGAGATCGCGCGGCGTTCCCACCCCCATCAGATAGCGCGGCTGATCCGCCGGCAACTCGCACGCAAATGCGTCGAGCAGCGCCCACATCTCTTCCGGCCGCTCGCCCACCGACAGTCCGCCGAGCGCGTAGCCGTCGAAGCCGATCGCCGCCAATTCGGCGAGGCATTGCCGCCGCAGGGCCACGTCCAGCCCGCCCTGCACAATCCCATAAAGCGCCTGCGGCGGCCCGGCTTCGGTGGCCTCGACGCGCGCGTGCGCGGCCTTGCAGCGCCGCGCCCAGGCGATCGTGCGCCGCACCGCGTCAGAAACCCGATCGCGATCGGCCGCCCCGCCGCGCGGCGCGGCGGCCCGCCCGGCGGCCGGCGCTTCCGCGGCGCTCGCGTGCAGCGCCGGACACTCATCAAAACACATGATGATGTCGGCCCCAAGCTGGTTTTGCACCTGTATCGAGCGCTGCGGCGTCAGCGCGATCGCCGCGCCGTCGACGTGCGAGCGGAACACCACCCCGTCATCGTCGATGCGGCGAAGGTCAGCCAGCGAAAACACCTGAAAGCCCCCGCTGTCGGTCAGGATCGGCCCCTGCCAGTCCATGAACGCGTGCAAGCCGCCGAAGTGCGCGACGGTCTCCGCCCCCGGCCGCAGCAGAAGGTGATACGTGTTCGCCAGCACGATCTGAGCGCCGGTTTCTGCGACCTGCTCCGGCGTCAGGCACTTGATGGCGGCCTGCGTGCCGACGGGCATGAATGCGGGCGTGAGCACCCGGCCGTGCGGCGTGGTCAGCGCGCCGCACCGCGCCCGGCCATCGACCCGCGCCAGTTCAAACGAGAACCCCGCGATCATGCCGCGCTCGTCGGCGAAGCTGCTGATTTGCCCGTCAAATTCCTGCTCACTGGCGGATCGCGCGGCGCGGGCCTTGTGCGGGTCCGGACAGACCCCGGGGACGCGGCCGTCGTGCCGCGCGGGCCAAACGAGGAGCCGATCTATCGCTTCGCCGCGAGGCCCAAACCGAACTCGGTCAGCCGCGCTTTGATCTCGTTCAGCGACGTAACGCCGAAGTTGCGGCTGGCCAGCAGGTCCGACTCGCTGTGCTGAATCAGATCGCCCAGCGTCGAGATATTCAACCGCTGCAGGCAGCGCCGCGCCCGCACCGACAACTCCAGCTCCGACACCGGCTTGCCCAGCACGGCCTCGCTCCCGGCGGGGACGGTGACCTTTGGGGCCGGCGGCGGCGGCAGCACGGTCAGGTCGATCTCCTCGGGCCGCTGGCCCAGCCGCAGGCCGCGGTTGGTCAGCAGCGCCTTGATCTCGTTCAGCGACGTCTCGCCGAAGTTCTTATACGCCAGCAGCTCGGCCTCGCTCTGACGCAGCAGGTCGCCGAGCGTCTGAATCCGCATCTTCTTCAGGCAATTGCGGGCACGCACCGACAACTCGAACTCGACGATCGGCGTGTCCAGCAGGCGGTTGCGCGTCTCGGCCTTCTGATCGCCGATCTCGTCGATCACCATCTGCCGGCTGCTCTCCACATCCTTCAGAAACAGCCTGGCGCGGGCATGACTCGGATGCGTCTTGAGCACGCGATGCAGGCACGCGATCGACTCGTCGAAGCGTCCGCAGTCCTCATACATGACTGCGAGGTTCAGCAGGGCGTTGACGTGCGCCCGCGGCTGCAGCGCCAGCCGCTCGTAGAGTTCGGTCGCTTGCCGATCGTCGCCCAGCAGGTCGTACAGCCGGGCGCAGCGGAAGCTGGCCTCGCAGTGGTCCGGGTCGAGCGTCAGCGCCTTCTCGAACTGGTTGACGGCTTCCTCCCGCTCGTCGCGGGCTTCGGCCAGCAGCCCCTGCACGTAATACCACCCGGCGCGATCCGCACCGCTGCGGGCGTGCTTCTGAACCGTCTTGTCGGCCGCCGCCGCGTCGCCCGCCCGCACCTGCGCGGCAGCGATCAGCATGTCGCATTCGAACCCGTCCCAGCCCTTGGCCGCCGCCTTGGTCAACTCGGCGATGGCTTCGTCGATCCGCCCCAGCCCCAGGCACGCCTGCGCGGCATAGTAGTGCCGCAGTTTCTCGGCCGGCGCGCCGGCCAGCGTCTCCAGCGCGTCGCGATAGCTTCCGAGAATCAGCAGGCCGACGCCCACTCGCAGCGCCGCCTCGCCCGATTTCGCCGCGGCGCGCTGCTCCTGCAGGGCGCTGTCGAACTGCTCGCGCGTGCGATAGTTGGCGTACGCCGCATCGGCGAAGCCGTCGACGGTCTCGCGGGTGAACTCGGCGGTGAAGAAACTGCTCAAATCCGGCGTCGCCTGCGGCATTGTGCGTGCACTCCCTGGTACGAGACGGTACATGCAGAATTTTCGAACTCTGCATCATATGCCAACTTTCGCAGGTCGCAAGTGCTCGTGCACGTTCACGGCCGCCGCGGGGCCGCACGCGGCCGCTTCGTTGACGCCTGCGGACCCGCCCCATACAGTCGCCCTCCGCCGGCGACCGCGACGCTGTTCCGGTCGCGGGCGAACCGCGCGCGGCGGATGCCGGCGTCGCATCCGCCACAAGGGCCACCATGCTCGAGCCGATCGTCTGGATTCCGATTTTCGTGCTGTTCGTCTGCGCCATGCTGGCGCTGGATCTGGGCGTCTTTCATCGCCGCTCCCACAGCCTGGGGTTTCGCGAAGCGGTGGGCTGGAGCACGTTCTGGGTCTGCCTGGCGCTCTCCTTCAATCTCTGCGTCTTCCTGTTCTGGCCCGCCGGGCACAGCGGCATGACGCCCGCGCAGGCCGGACTGACGTTTCTGAGCGCCTACCTGATCGAGCTGGCGCTGAGCGTCGACAATATCTTCGTCTTCATCCTGATCCTCACCTACTTCAAGGTGCCGCGCCAGTATCACCACAAGGTGCTCTTCTGGGGCATCGTCGGCGTGCTCGTGATGCGCGGCGTGTTCATCGCCGCCGGGGCCGCGCTGATCGACCGCTTTCACTGGACGATCTACATCTTCGGCGCGATTCTGATCTACAGCGGCTTCAAGATGCTGCGCGGCGGGGATTCCGACGTCGATCCGGAGCACAACCCGATTCTGCGCATGTTCCGCAAGCGCTTCGCGGTCACGCCCACCTACGTCGGCGGCGATTTCTTCTCGCGCGTGGACGGGCGGCTGATGGCCACGCCGCTGTTCGTCGTGCTGCTCGCGGTCGAGTCCACCGACCTGGTCTTTGCGGTCGATTCGATTCCGGCGGTGCTGGCGTTCACCACCGATCGCTTCATCGTCTACACGTCCAACGTCTTCGCCATCCTTGGGCTGCGCTCGCTCTACTTCGTGCTGGCCGGCTCGATGCAGATGTTCCGCTATCTGCCCGTGGGTCTGGCGGCGATTCTGATGTTCGTCGGCGTGAAGATGCTGCTCGACGCCGCCCACACCGACCACCTGCCGATCGGCCTGGAGATACCCATCGGCGTCTCGCTGGGCATCGTCGGCGGAATCCTGGCGCTGGCCGTCGGCGCGTCGCTGATGCATCCACCCAAGCCGGAGGAAGCTCCGACGCAGGCCGAGTGACGCCTTGCGCCAGCCAGCCGCGGATGGGCGTGTTCGCATCGCACATCCACGTCGGCAGCCGACGAACACGCGTCGACACCACCGGCGAAACTGCCTGCTTGCGCGGCTGCGCGCCGCCGCGATCACAACCTGTCCAGAATCCGCTCGATGAACGGGTCTACGTCGAACAGATCGACAGCGCCATCGCCGTTGGCATCGGCGTGGATCACCGCACAATCCGGATAGAGCGTCGGATAGTCGCCGGGAGCGAACAGGGCGACGAGGAACGGGTCGATGTCGAAGAAATCGACGCGCGCGTCGCAGTTCACGTCGCCGCGCAGGCAGCCCCAGCGGGCGACATTCCGGACGGGGCGGCCGCTGGCGACGCGAAAAATCCCGCCGGCGTACAGCGCTTCCCCGATAGTGGTACCGTCGTCAAAGGACTGCACGGTGCCCACAAGTTGTCCTCCACCAGGGTACGTGCCGAGTCCGGCTCCGACACTCTGCCAGCGCGCCAACTCTCGGTCCCACCGGGCGATGTGAAGCGGAATGTGCTCCGCTGCGAACATGCCGCCGATGTAGGCATCGGTTGCACGACCATCGTCGAACCACGCGAGATCTAGCACGGCGTAGTACCACGAGGCGTAGCTGGCGACTCCGTTATCGCGACGTGCCCAGTTGATCCCGTCCCAGACGCAGACGCCCCTCCCCGGAAAGGGCATACTGCCAACCGCCCAGAGTTCACCGCCGTGCTGTCCGAGGTAAAGGACGACCGGATGAATGTTCGTCTCCAAGCTGATATTCGTGCCGAGCGCAGACCACGCATCGCCATCCCACGCGGCGACCGCTGAGGCCGGAATACCGTCCACCTCATCAAACGTTCCCCCGACCAATACAACATCCCCGGCTCCGAGGTCGGCGATCACTATGGCGCCAATAAGTGGGGGTCCGAAGACGAAGTATGGTGGGTCGAAGCGCCCCAACGATGACCATCCGTGCCCATCCCACGCACCAATGCTCGTCAGCGCGACGCCCCCGGCACTCCCGAAATACCCGCCCGCGAGCAACACGCTTTGGCCGCCGACGCTGGAGCGACAGAGCGTAAACACGCGCGGCAGACCTGACTCTCCTCCGCTGAAAGCGCCTCCGACAAACTCCCAGCCAGCCCCAGTCCACCGAGCGATGCACCGAGCGGAGTCTTCACTCGGCTCGAATTGGCCCCCGACCAGCAGCGAACCGTCGGCGTCATCAACGATCGTTGTGGAGCCGGAACCGAGCAACGGCCCGGGACCGTCCGCGCCCAGCGGACGCCAGTGCATCCCATCCCAGATTGAAACGGCGACGGTCTCCGTGTACCCCGGGAACTCGAACGAGCCTGTCGCCACCAGACGTCCGTTGAATTCGATCATCTCGGTGACACTTCCGTTCAAGCCTTCGCCGACGGGTAACCACGAGAACGCGCAGCGCTGCGCGCCGTCAACGCGCGTCGCGCTTGTCGCTCCCAGAACAATGAGGCCTGCCAGGCCGACTGGCGCGCGGCGCCAGCAGTGCCCGAGGCCGACGGTGCTGCCTGTACTCATGGCTGATCTCCACGCTCCCCGCCCGAACTCGTCCCCAATACATCAGGCGAAGAAGTGCTGCCGAACTTACGCGTCTTTGCGAGATTTCCTCGCATTTCAGGCCGCTGGCGCTGCAGCCCGCTCGGTCTGAAACGATCGCCGCGAACGCGTCGGGTCGGGCGTGGAATGGAGAGTCCCCCAACCGCGGAGCGTCGGCACGACGCCCCGCCGATGTTGCAAAGCCGTAGGCGACTCTCCGGCAAACCGCGCGCCAGCGCCGGCGAAACGACGAAGGCGTCCGCCGCCGCACGTGCGGGCCGGGTCGCACACCGCGCTCGCCACCGTTACACTGTCGCAGGTTCGCTGGCCGCTCATGCGGCTGGGCATATCCCGAAACTGCGAGCTACGGAGAGTTCGTCATGGCCGATCGACCCGAAATCCCCGACATCGAGATTCACGACGACATGCCCGGCGGCCGCAGCGGCGGCGGGCTGAGCGTCACGCTCGACCGGCCGTATCGCGTCCTGGTGGTCGCGGACTTCGCGGGCAGCGAAAAAGGCACGGTCTCCGCAGCACTCGCGGAGGGTGTGACCGAACTGCGCCCCGAGACGTTTGACGACGTGATGAAAGCCGCGGCCCCAAGCATTACCTACACCACAACCGACCCGCTGCAGACCGGCAACGTGATGACCGAAGTGAAGCTGTGCTTCGCTTCAATGAAGGACTTCCACCCCGGGAACATCGCCCGCCAGATTCCGGCGACTGCCGCATTGCTCGACGCGCGACAGAAAATCGTCGACCGCATGCTCGGCAAGATCAGCGCCGAGCAGCTCAAGAGCACCATCGCCAGCCACGCCCAGCGCGAGCCCGCCATCGCGTGGATGCCCGAGTCCCTGACGTGGAAACCAGCCGGCGGCGGGAAGCCCGTGTCGGCGGAGGCTGTGGACAGCGTGCTCGGCGGCATCGACCTCGGCGACGGCGGCGGCGACTCGCCCGCGCCCAAGTCTCCCATCGGCTCGATCATCTCGGCGGCCGCCTCGGCCGGCGGCGTGTCGATCCCGGCGGAAGAGGCGTCGACGTGCCGACACACGCTGGCCGAGCTCGACCGGCGGCTGAATGTCTGGATCAACGCGGTGCTGCACGCGCCCAGCGTGCAGGAGTGCGAGGCGGCGTGGCGCGGGCTGGCGTTCCTGGTGGCGCAGAGCGACTATCGCAAGGGCCTGCGGATCAGCGTCTTGCACGCGCATCGCGGCGAGATTTCTCCGCGGTTCATCACCCGCGTGATCGACCCGGTGTTCGACGCCGGGGCCGACGCCCCCGACCTGATCGTGCTGAACTTCGAGTTCGGCAACAGCGCCCCCGACGTGGAGTTGCTCGACGAAATGGCGCAGCACGGCGCGAGCATCCCCGCGGTGGTGTTCACCGGCGCGGCCCCCGGGTTCTTCGGCGCGAAGCAGGCCTGGCAGATGGCGACGCTCCCGCCGATCGTCAGCATGTTCGACCAGTGGCAGTACGCCAAGTGGAAGTCGCTGCGCGGGCAGCGCTACGCGCGTTCGCTGGGCGTGTTCTTCGGCAAGTGCCTTCTGCGCAGCGCCTACGGCGAGACCGCGCCGCCGGGCGACCTCGAGTTTCACTTCCGCGAGGACGCCGTCGCCGATCGCGACTTCTGCTGGACGACCGGCGCGCTGGCCGCGGCGTGCGCCGTCGCCCGCAGCGTAAACGACACCGGCTGGCCGACCGCCATGGCCGGCTACGTCCACGGCCGCATCGAAGGCTTCGCCGTCGCCGAGGGCGGCAAGAACAAGGACAAGAAGTTCGGCCCGACCGATACGCTGATGCCGCTTCCGAAGATCGAGGAACTCGCCGCGGCCGGGGTTAATGCGGCGGTCGGCATCAAGGACCACAACGACGCGATCATCTGGAACGGGCTGACGGCGGCGCGGCCGCTGCGCGTGGACGTGGACGCATTCCAGGAAGTCAGCCTGCCGTACCAGCTCTTCGCAACGCGGCTGTCCAATCTGCTCTTCGCGATCAAGCCGTCGCTGCACGGCATGGATAAGGACAAGGTCACCGGCTTCGTCCACACGCACGTCAAGGACTGGCTGAAGTTTGAAGGCGAGCCGACGGACGAGCAGCAGGTCGCCGTGCAGGTTCGCCCAGCCGAGGATGCGCCGACGCAGATCGAGCTGGCCGTTACGGTCACGCCGCCGAAGAAGATTCTGCCCGGAGCGATTCCGGTCGTGCTGGGATATCGAATCTAAGAGCGAAGTGCGAAGAGCGAAGAGCGAATGGCAGACAGCCCGCGCCGCGTCATGGGTGGTGCGGGCATCCTGCCCGCTGCGTGGCACGGGCATCCTGCCCGCTGCGTGGCCCGGCATCCTGCCCGCTGGGTGGCGCGGGCATTCCGCCCGCTGCGTGGCACGGGCATCCTGCCCGCTGCGTGGCACGGGCATCCTGCCCGCTGCGTGGCCCGGCATCCTGCCCGCTGCGTGGCACGGGCATCCTGCCCGCTGGGTGGCACGGGCATCCTGCCCGCTGCGTGGCGCGGGCATTCTGCCCGGCGCAACCACACTCGCGGGCTGGCAGGATGCTACCCCCCAACGACGGTGAGCTTGCAAACAGCATTTGAGGCGGCCCCGCCGACCCGAACCGGGCGGTGTCGCCGCTCGCTCGACGTTCCGGGTTTTTGGCGCTTGCGCGAGCGCGCGCTGACGGGGTCGTAAGTGACGCTTCGCGTCAGGCTGCGGCCGTTACGACGATGATGTTGTCCGGCAGATTTGCCAGCAGCGGTGCGACCTGCTCCCACGCGGGGACCGCACCCTGCAACGGCCGCGGAAGCAATGTCTTGGCGGCGCCGACGAGTTGAATCAGCTCCGCCGTGCTTCGCTGAATAACCTGCAAGTTGGCGCCCGACCACTGAAACTGCTTGATGGGGAACGAGATCAGGCCGGGTCTGATAATGTGTACGTGGTTGCCGCGCGAGCTGATCAGTCGTCCGAGGTCGGTTTCTACCCCGCTGAAGCGCTTAGCCGCCGCGATGGCGCTCGGAGTGTCGAGGATCGCCTCCCCGGAACCGCTCACCGCGCCGCTGGTGAGAATGCAGCGGTTGTCGGCCTTTTCGAGCCACAAATCACAGGTCTTTTCGATCATCGTCTCGTCGCGTTTTGGGCCTCAGACGGGCGTCCGCGCTCGCTACTAGTATAATGCTATTATCGGAAACCGTCGTCGATATGTTTCGTTGCACGCAAGACTTCCCATCATTCTGCGTGCCGCGGTGGCGCAGCACCGGTCCCGCGCCGCGCCAGCCTGACAGTTCAGACACGGAAGGCGAATAGCCCGATGCCCTCGCCGGGAACGCGCACGAGCGCAGCCAAAAACCCTCACCCACCGCTGCCGCCCGATCCTTTCGGAGCACTGCGACTCCGCGGGAACCCGTTTCGCGAGTTGAGCGACGATGAGCTGGAGCTGTCGTGGCTCGGCTCGGAAATGATGCTGGAGGCGAGCGGCTGGTCGATCGACGCCGCGCCTGTCGTCGAGTTCGTCGGCGAGCGTGGCTGGGGAAAGACCACGCGGCTGATGATCCTTCGCAGCCAGCTCAGGCGCGCGGGTCGCTCGACTTCGTGGCAATACGTCGAACCGCACAAGCCGCAGGTTGAGATCCCCGCGGCGGCGCGAGCGTGGTTCGTAGACGAAGCCGATCGGCTGCCGCGGCGGCGGTTGCGGGCGCTGCTGCGCGGCGCCGTCGCGGCCGGCGCGCGGCTGTTTGCCGGAACACACCGCTCCCTCGCGAGCGATGCGGCCGCGGTGGGCGCACGCTGCCGCACAGTCCAACTCCGGGCGCCGGCGGAGGCGAACGTGTGCACGCTATACGCCGAGCGCATCGCGCTGCATGCGTTCGCCGGCGGCCCGCGGGGACGCCTGCACGCGACGGAAGCGGCGGCGCTGCTGCGCGTCGCCGGGCCGAATCTGCACACGATTCTCGGAATTCTCTATGAGCTGTTTCAGGGATACGCCGAGCGCGGCCGCATCCCCAGCCGGATTGAAGAGGCCGAGATTGCCGACGCGGCAGCGCGGGTCGCGCGACAAACGACGGAACTGCCACCCAGGGCGTAACATTCGCGTTCATGGACGCCACCCCCGCGCACGATTCGATCGCCTCCGCACTACGGGCCCTGCCGTCCGTGGACGCGGTGCTGCGGCACTACGCCACCGCGACGCTGCTGCAGGAACACCCACGGGGAGAAGTGCTCGCGGCAATCCGTCAGACGCTGGACGATGCACGCGGCGCTATCCTGGCCGGCAAAGCCGGCGGGTACGATTTCGCGGCGCTGGCCCTGGCGGTGCGCGAGCGCCTGCTGCAGCGTTCGGTCGCGTCGCTGCGACGGGTGATCAACGCGACGGGCATCGTGCTGCATACCGGCCTGGGACGCGCCCCGCTGGCGCAAGAGGCCGTCGAGGCGGTCGCGGCGATCGCCGGCGGATACAGCAACCTCGAACTCGACCTGGAGAGCGGCGAGCGCGGCGATCGCCACACACACGTGCGCGAGCTGCTGCGCGAACTGACCGGGGCGGAAGACGCGCTGGTCGTCAACAACAACGCGGCGGCGACGTACCTCGCGCTGCGGGCGCTGGCGGCCGGTCGCGAAGTGGTCGTGTCGCGCGGGCAATTGGTGGAGATCGGCGGATCGTACCGCATGCCGGAGATCATGGCCGCCGCAGGTTGCCGCATGGTCGAGGTCGGCACGACCAACCGCACGCGAATCGGCGATTATGCCGCGGCGCTGACGGACCAGACGGCGGCGCTCGTGCGGGTGCACACCAGTAACTACCGCATTGTCGGGTTCACCGAGAGCGCATCGCTCCGAGCGCTGGTTGAGCTGGCCGCGGCGCAGCGGCCGCGGGAGATTTGGGTAATCGACGACCTTGGCAGCGGACTGCTGCACGCCGACGCACTTGGGGCGAGCGCCCGCACCGACGACGTGGAGAGCGCACCGGACCGCGAAGACGAGCGCGCAGACCCGCGGTCCGGCGTGGCGGCGATGATCGACGAACCGAGCGTGCGCGACAGCATCGCGGACGGCGCCGACGTCACGCTCTTCAGCGGCGACAAACTCCTGGGCGGACCGCAGGCGGGAATCATCGTCGGTCGCGCGGCGCGGGTCGCCCGGCTGCGCAAAGACCCGCTGATGCGCGCTGTGCGGCCGGACAAGCTGACGCTGGCCGCGCTGGAGGCCACGCTGCGCCTCTATCGCGACCCGGCGACGCTCGCGCAGCGGCTGCCGGTGCTGCGGATGCTCAGCACCCCTGCAGATGTGCTAAAACTGGCCGCAGAGCGCGTCGCCGCGCGGCTGCGCGAGGCGTTGGACGGCGCCGCCATCTGCGCCGCAGCCGATGTGGCGTACGTCGGCGGCGGGGCGCTGCCGGCGTCGCAGTGGCCGACGTGGACGGTGCAGATCGCCGGGGTCGGGGGCCGCGTCGATGCGCTCTCGGCGGCGCTGCGGCGGCGCGAGACGCCGGTGCTCGGGCGGGTGCGGCAGGGACGGCTGGTGCTCGATCTGCGCACGGTTGCGGAGAATGAGATCGACGCGCTGATCGGGGCGGTCGCCGACGCGTGGCGCGAGTTGGAGTAATTCGCCGGGCGCGTGGTCGTTTCGCGCAGCGGGAATGGCGCTGTGGGCGGAAGCCCGTGTTGCGGGCGGTTTGAGGCCGGCGGCCGATCAGCCGCAAAACCTGTGCACACAATATCTTACGGCTACCGGGGTGATTCTGCCGTGCGAATTCCACGAACGGGGCGGGGTTCATCCGCCGCGGCGCGCGGCTTGCAAGGCACTTCTGACAGTGGCCGTCTCTGCTCACCTGCGGCACGTCCGGAGCAGCCTCATGAAAGCCCAGTCCACCGTGACGGTCGACGGCAATGAAGCCGTCGCGTCGGTCGCCCACCGCCTCAACGAAGTGATTGCGATCTATCCAATCACCCCGTCTTCGCCCATGGGCGAACTGTCCGACGAGTGGTCGGCGCGGGGGCAGCGGAACATCTGGGGCGTTGTGCCGTCGGTGACCGAGATGCAGTCCGAGGGCGGGGCGGCGGGCGCGATCCACGGCGCGCTGCAGGCCGGAGCGCTGGCGACGACGTTCACCGCGTCGCAGGGTCTGCTGCTGATGATCCCGAACATGTACAAGATCGCCGGCGAATTGACCGCGTTCTGCATGCATGTCTCGGCACGGACGCTGGCGACCCACGCGCTGTCGATCTTCGGCGACCATTCGGATGTGATGGCCTGTCGGCAGACGGGCTTCGCGATGCTGTGCTCCGGATCTGTGCAGGAGGCGCACGACTTCGCCTGCATCGGCACGGTCGCGTCGCTGGCCAGCCGCATTCCGTGCCTGCACTATTTCGACGGATTCCGCACGTCGCACGAGGTCGCGAAGATCGAACTGCTGACCGACGACGATCTGCGGCACATGACGCCGGATGAACTCGTCGCGGCTCACCGGCGGCGGGCGCTCTCGCCCGATCAGCCGGCGATTCGGGGCACCGCACAGAACCCGGATGCGTTCTTTCAGGCCCGCGAGGCGTGCAACCCGTTCTATGACGCGGCGGCCGGCGCATACGAACGCGCGATGGCGCGATTCGCAGCGCGGACCGGCCGGGTCTATCGGCTGTTCGACTACTACGGCGCGGCGGATGCCGAGCGCGTCATGGTGCTGATGGGTTCCGGGGCGGAGGCGGCGCGAGAAACGGCCGAGCACCTCATCGCGCAGGGCGAGAAGGTGGGCGTCGTCGTCGTGCGGCTGTATCGCCCGTTCTCGATCGAGCATTTCGTGCGGGCGCTGCCGAAGTCGACGCAGTCGATCGCCGTGCTGGATCGGACCAAGGAGCCGGGCGCGATCGGCGAGCCGCTGCTGCTGGACGTGATCGCGGCCCTGCACGAGGCACAGGTCGCGGGCACGCTGCCGACGCCGGCGATGCCGCGAATCATCGGCGGGCGCTATGGCCTGTCCAGCAAGGAGTTCACGCCGGCGTGCGTGAAAGCGGTGTTCGACGAATTGCGGAAGCCGCAACCGCGGCGGCGCTTTACGGTCGGCATTTTCGACGACGTGACGCGGCTGTCGCTGGACGTCGACGGCGAGTTCGACATCGAGCCGGACGACGTATTCCGCGGCGTGTTCTTCGGCCTGGGCGCCGACGGCACGGTGGGAGCAAACAAGAACTCCATCAAGATCATCGGCGAGGAGACGGCGAACTACGCCCAGGGATACTTCGTGTACGACTCGAAGAAGTCCGGGGCGTTCACGATCTCGCACCTGCGATTCGGGCCGCGGGCGATCCGCTCGACCTACCTGATCCGCCAGGCGCAGTTCGTCGCCTGTCACCAGTTCGTTTTCCTCGATCAACTGGACGTGCTGGAGTATGCGAAGCCGGGCGGCGTGTTCCTGCTCAACGCGCCGTTCGGGCCGGACGCCGTCTGGGAGCAACTGCCGCGCGAGGTGCAGGAGGCGATCCTGGCCAGGCGGCTGCGCTTCTACGTGATCGATGCGAACCACGTCGCGAAACTGACGGACATGGGCGGGCGGATCAACACGATCATGCAGGTCTGTTTCTTCGCGATCTCCGGCGTGCTCCCGCGGGAAGAGGCGATCGGCCACATCAAGACGTCGATCCAGAAGACCTACGGCCGAAAGGGGGACGAGGTCGTGCGGCGCAACTGGGCCGCCGTGGACGAGACCCTCAAGCACCTCCACGAAGTCAAGCTGCCGCCCGCCGCAGCCGCGACGAGGCGGCGGCCGCCGACAGTGAGCGAGCAGGCGCCGAACTTCGTCCAGCGCGTGACGGCGATGATGATGCGCGGCAAGGGCGATCTGCTGCCGGTCAGCGCCTTCCCGGTCGACGGCACGTGGCCGACCGCGACGTGCCAGTGGGAGAAGCGAAACATCGCGCTGGAAATTCCCGCGTGGGACGAGGCAATCTGCATCCAGTGCAACAAGTGTGCGATGGCCTGCCCGCACGCGGCGATCCGCGCGAAGGTATACGAGCCGGCGGCCCTGGCCGGCGCGCCGCCGACGTTCAAGTCCGTTGATTGGAAGGGCAAGGACTTCAAGGGTGCGAAGTACACGCTGCAGGTCGCGCCGGAAGATTGCACGGGCTGCAAGGTGTGCGTCGCGGTCTGCCCGGCCAAGGACAAGAGCAACCCGCGGCACAAGGCCATCGACATGGTTCCGCAGCCGCCGCTGCGGGCCGCCGAGCGCGACAACTACCGCTTCTTCCTCGATCTGCCCGAGGTGGACCGCACGCGGATCGAACGGCTGGACGTGAAGGGCGCGATGCTGCTGCAGCCGCTGTTCGAGTACAGCGGCGCGTGCGCCGGCTGCGGCGAGACGCCCTACGTCAAACTCGTCACGCAGCTCTTCGGAGAGCGCATGCTGATCGCCAACGCGACCGGCTGCTCGTCGATCTACGGCGGCAACCTGCCGGCGACGCCCTATACGACCACGCGCGACGGACGCGGCCCGGCGTGGTCGAACTCGCTGTTCGAGGACAACGCCGAGTTCGGGCTGGGCATGCGGCTGGCGATCGACTCGGGCGTCGACGCGGCGCGCACGCTTCTGAAGGCGCTGGGCGGCAGCCTGGGCGACACACTGGTGAGCGGCCTGATCGACGCCGATCAGGCCGGGGACGCCGGGCTGCTCGCGCAGCGAGCCCGCGTGGCGGAGCTGCGGCGGAAGCTGGCCGCGATCAACACGCCGGAGGCGGCCCGACTGGACCTGCTGGCCGAGTTCCTGGTGCGCAAGAGCGTGTGGGTGGTCGGCGGCGACGGCTGGGCGTACGACATCGGCTACGGCGGGCTTGACCACGTGCTGTCCATGGACCGCGACGTAAACCTGCTGGTGCTAGACACCGAGGTGTACAGCAACACCGGCGGTCAGCAGAGCAAGGCGACCCCGATCGGGGCTGCGGCGAAGTTCGCGGCGGCGGGCAAGGCGATCAACAAGAAGGATTTGGGGTTGATGGCGATGGCCTACGGCCACGTGTACGTCGCCAGCGTCGCGTTCGGCGCGAACGACAATCACACCGTTCGGGCGATTCGCGAGGCGGAGAGCTATCCGGGGCCGTCGCTGGTCATCGCGTACAGCCACTGCATCGCGCACGGCTACGACATGCAGCACGGGCCGGCGCAGCAGAAGCGGGCGGTCGAAAGCGGCATCTGGCCGCTGTATCGCTACGACCCGCGCCGCGCCGCCGCCGGCGAGCCGCCGCTGACGCTCGACGCGCACGGCGGCAAGACCACGGTGGCCGAGTACATGCGGAACGAGACGCGCTTCCGCATGGTGGAGAAGATCGACGCGCAGCGCTTCAAGTGGCTGGCGGGCGAGGCGCAGAAGGCGGCGCAGCGCCGCATCGCCGTGTACGAACACATGGCCGGCCTGCGCGTGCCGGCAGGCGACGGCAACGGCAAGGCGACGACCGCCGCGACGCCAACGGCCACGGCGGACGCCGAGCGGTAGCCGCGGCGGCGCAGACGATTGCGAGCGCAACCAGCGATCGGCGTTGCGGCGGCCGGCGGCGCGACCCGCGAAATGCCGCAGGCTTGCAGGAGAGCGAACATGCCGGACCTGACGACCCAGTTTCTCGGCCTCACGCTGCCGCACCCATTCATCAGCGGCGCCTGCCCGCTGGCCGACACGCTCGACGGCGTGCGGCGGCTGGAGGACGGAGGGGCGGCGGCGATCGTGCTGCGCTCGCTATTCGAGGAGCAACTGACCGCGGAGGGCGTGGCCGCGTTTCGCTCGACCGACGCGCACACCGAATCGCACGGCGAAGCGCTCTCGTATCTGCCGCCGGCGACGGAGTACAAGATCGGCCCGGAGGAGTATCTCGATCACCTGTGCAATGCGCGCGCGGCCGTGAACATCCCGGTCATCGCGTCGCTGAACGGCGTGACCCTGGGACGCTGGCTGGAGTATGCGCGGCTGATCGAGCAGGCCGGGGCCAGCGCGCTCGAACTGAACGTGTTCTACGTGCCGACGCGCTTCGAAGAGTCGGGCGCGGTGGTCGAGCGCCGGCTGGTGGAGATGGTCAGCGCGGTGCGGCGTGAAGTGCGGCTGCCGCTGGCGGTGAAGCTCTCCCCGTTTTACACGGCGATCGCGCACCTGGCCGCACAACTGGACGAAGCCGGCGCCAATGCGCTGGTGCTTTTCAACCGCTTCTACGAACCGGACATCGACATCGTGCGGCTGGAGCACGCGCCCCATCTGCACCTCTCGCACTCGCCGGAATTGCTGCTGCGGCTGCGCTGGCTGGCGCTGCTGTACGGCAAGCTCGCGGCGCACCTGGCGGTGACCGGCGGCGTGCACACCGTCGAGGACAGCGTCAAGTCGATCATGGCCGGCGCGCAGGCCGTGCAGCTCGTCTCGACGCTGCTGCGGCACGGGCCGGGGCGCGTTCGGGCGCTGGAGCATCTGCTGCGCTCGTGGATGGAAGAGCACGAGTATGTGTCGCTGACGCAGATGCGCGGCAACATGAGCGTGCTGCGCTGCCCGGACCCGGCAGCGCTGGAGCGCGGGAACTACATTCACATGTTGCAAACGTGGGGCGGGTAGGAAGGCCAGGGTCGGCATTTTTCTGGGTGGGGCGGCCCCCTGACCGGCCAGACGTTGATCAGGAGCGGGCAGGATGTCCGCCCCACCGATCCAGGGACTACACCTCGACGTATCCCAATTCCGAAAGCTGATGGAGGAGCCGCGCCTCCTGCGCCGGCGACAGGGCGCTTTCTGCAGGAAAGTGCGGGCGGCCGGTGAACGCGGCCATGCGCTGCACGCCGGCGGCGAACGAGCGCCAGTCCGCGTGCGCCGGGCTCATCGCCACGCCCTGCTCTTCGAACGGGTCGCTCGCCAGGTCATAGCGCATAAAGCGCGGCGTGCGTGCCGCCATCGAGATCGCGATGCGGTCGCGCGGCGTTCCGGCCTGGCGCAGCTTTCGGATCTCGGCCTGCATGGATTCGTGGGCAATCTCGCCCAGGGCGCGTTCGATGACCGCGCGAGGAAACTCGTCCTCAGGAACGGCGTCCACCTCGCGCTCGTGCATCAGATTGCCCGTCAGCAGGTACTTCACGTCGTCCTGCCGGCGCAGGGCGCGCTGATAGAGCACCGGGCGGCGCTTTTCCGCCGCGACCAGCACCGACCAGCCCTCTTGATAATACTCCTGCTGTACGGCCGGGCCGCCGGTCAGGCACGAAACCAGGCTGACGCCGTCAATCGCGTGCGCGACGCCGCACTCGGCCGGCGCGAGACCCGCGAGTTCGAGCAGCGTCGGCGCCAGGTCGGCCAGGCCGACCAGCGGCGCAGCGTCGCGCGGCGCGAAACCCGGCGCGCGGACCAGCAGCGGCACGCGCAGCAACTGATCCAGCACGAATTTGCCGTGCCCGAGCGTGTAGGGCAGGCGCGGCGCGACGATTTCGCCGTGATCGGCAAAGAGCACCACGATCGCGTCGTCCCACACGCCCGCCGCCTGGAGTCGCTCGACGAATGTCCGCAGGCGCGTCTGATCGAACTTCTGCACGCCGTGGACATACGCTCGAAAGAGCGCTGCGCAGCGCGCCGCGTGCTGATGCTCGGGCAGCGGCGACGCGACGATGCGATCCCACTCTTCAAACCCCAGCCGGCGGCCTTGCGCGTCGACGAACTCGCGCCGCGACAGGTCGCACTGCAAGCCGAACGTGAGCCACATGAACATGGCGAAGTCACGATTGTCGACCTGCGGATCGTCCCAATAGAAATAGCCGTAGGGGGAGTGCACGTCGTTGAAATGGACGAACGCGAACGTCGGCGTCTGCGGGTCGCGCTCCAGCATCTCCAGCAACGGGCGTTCGTTGTTGTGGGCGTGGTCGACGTCGCGAGACAGGCCGATCGTCTCGAAGAAATCGGGTCCGAACGCGCTGGCCGTGCGCCAGCCGCCGCGCTTGAAGAGCGTCGGCAGCGCCGCGACGCTTTCGCGCAGCGTCGTATTCTGAAAATCGACCACGCCATGCGCACGGGCGTACGCGCCAGTCAGCGTGGTCGCGATGCTCAGCGGCGTGTACCCGGCGTGGCTGACGGCCCGCGGAAACCGCACAGCCCCCTCCGCCAGCCGATCCAGCGTCGGGGTGTCCAGCCGGCGGTTCAGATTGAAGCGCTTGAAATAGGGCTGCTCCGGCTGCCAGTTGACGCAGTCGTAGCGCAGGGCGTCGATGCAGATCAGAAACACGTGGCGGCGGGAACGAGGCATGCGGATTGCCCGGTAGTACAAAGGTCGTCCGGCTTCGTTAGCACTATCGGTGGGCATCGCCGGACGCCGCGTGTATGCGGGTGAATCCGCCGGACTCGCGCAGAAACTGCGGTAATTGTCCGCGCCGCGGTTGTGCCGGGCGTCGCCCGGACTTCGGTTCGCGCCGGCGCGACGTCTGACCTGGGTGCGCCCGACGAACGGCTCCCGGCGACAGCGACCAACGGCTATCCTGCGTTCGAGAGTTTGTTCGGTCGTGCGTGGTTGCGGCAAATCGAATGGATGGCGCGGTGCCTCGCTCCCTCAAAGTGCATTTCACCCGTGAAAGACTGGTCATCGCGCTGTCGTGGGTGACGGTGCTGCGGGCGGCGCTCTGCGCCGCGGCGGTGCTCGCCGCGTGGCTGGCGCCGCTGCCGGGTCTGGAGCCGGCCGCGACGCGGATCGCGCTGGTCATATTCGTGCTGGCCGCGACGCTGTGGATTACCGAGCTGATCCCGCCATACGCCACGTCGATCATCGTGATTGTGCTCAGCATCTATCTGCTGGGCCGTCCGGGCGGGCCTCTGGGACTGGAAGACCACGGCCCGCTGCGAAGCTGGGAGATGTTCATCAACCCGGTCGCCAGCCCGGTGCTGGTGCTGTTCTTCGGCGGGCTGACGCTGGCGGCGGCGGCGACCAAGCACGGCTTCGACGTGCGGCTGGCGCGGGCGTTCGTGACGCCGTTCGGGCGACGGCCGCGCGGCGTGCTGCTCGGGATCATTGCGACCACGGCGCTCTTCAGCATGTTCATGTCGAACACCGCCTGCACCGCGATGATGCTGGCGGTCGTCGCGCCGCTGATGCAGCAGATCGAAGGGCGGCAGGCGCTGAAGAAGGCGCTGATTCTGGCTATTCCGTTCGCCGCTAACGTCGGCGGAATCGGCACGATCCTCGGCACGCCGCCCAATGCGGTCGCGGCGATCGCGCTTCAGCAACTCGGGCCGCAGCACGGGATTTCGTTCCTCGGCTGGATGCTCTTCGGTGCTCCGTTCGTGGTCGTGATGGTCAGCGCCGTCTGGGTTGTGCTCGTACTCGTGCTGCGGCCCGACCGCGAGCCGCTGGACCTGGTGTTTCCCGCGGAATTGGAAGTTACACCGTCGCTGGCGATCGTCGTCGCCACCTTTGTGCTGACGATCCTGCTCTGGCTGACCGAACCGCTGCACCATCTGCCGCCGGCGGTCGTCGCGCTGCTGCCGGTGGCGGTCTTCGCGGCGACGGGCATCATCACGCGCGACGATCTGAAACAGTTCGACTGGGACGTGCTGATCCTGCTGGCGGGCGGCATGACGCTGGGGGTCGTGTTGCGCGTCAGCGGACTGTCGGACGTGCTGGTGGCGCAACTGCGGGTCGCGGCGCTGCCGGAGCCGCTGCTGATCGCGGTCATCGCACTGCTGACGGTGCTGGCGTCGAACTTCATGAGCCACACGGCCGGGACGAACTTGCTGGTGCCGATCGTGCTTTCGCTCGACGGGGTCACGCCGAAGGTCGGGGCGCTGGCGGTCGCCGTGGCCGCGTCGCTGTCGATGAGCCTGCCGATCAGCACGCCGCCCAACGCGATGGCGTATGCGACCCGCCAGATTAGCTCGCGCGACATCATCACCTGCGGAACCCTGGTGTCGCTGATCGGCGTCGTGCTGCTCGTAACAATTCTGTCGCTCGCCGGCGGGTGGGTTCAGCGGTTGTGAGAGCCCCGGCGGCTCGCCGGCCGCCGCCGCGCCCATCCCGTCCCGCCCTGCAACCGCGCAGCCGCTCGCGCGCCGCACTTCTCGCGCGGCGGCCGCCGCGACATTGGTCTGGCCCTACTCATGCTTCGCCACGGGCGTTACGCTTCCCGAATTCACGACATCCGCATACTCGCGAAGGAGCGTCATGGCGCGCAACGGCACCGTATTCGACTTTCTCGGGCCCGAGAGAGGCTCGTCCGACGTACTGATCGTTCCGGTGGTCTCCAGGCCGCAGCCCGCGCTGGAGTTCGCGGCGCACGTCGACGCCGTCTGCGACGATGCGGTCTCCGAAATGCTCGGCGTTCAGATGCTGCGCGACGAGGCGGGGGCGCTGGCGCATACGACGCGCGCCGGCCGCTATCGCCGCGTGCTGCTGGTCAGCCTCGGCGACGGCGCGAAGCTCAGCGCCAGCGCCGTGCGCACGGCGGGCGGCCGGGCCGCGGGCTGGATCATCGGCGAAAAGCTCAAGTCGGCCGACTTATGGGTGGATGGCTTCGCCTCGTGTTCGCTGGATAGCGCCGTGGCCGAGTTCGCCGGGGCGATGACCCTGGCCGGCTTTCGCTACGGCGAAATGAAAGAAGCCGACAAGTCGCCGGAGCGCGTCCGCGTGCGGCCCTGCGGCCACGAAGCCGCGCACGTGGCCCGCACGCGATCCGAAATCCGCGACGCCCTGACGCTGGCCGACGCCATCAACTACGCCCGGCGCATCGCCCATCAGCCCCCCAACGTGCTCAATCCCGCCACGCTGGCCGCCGAGGCCCGCAAGCTGGCGAAACAGTCGCGAATCAAATGCACCGTGCTCGACGGACCGCAGCTTCGCAAGCTGAAGATGAACGGCATCCTCAGCGTCGGCGACAGCGCCAACCCCGGCCCGTGCCTCATCAAGCTGGAATACATGAATGCGCCCGCCGCGCGGGCCGTCACCGTCGTGGTCGGCAAGGCCGTCACGTTCGACACCGGCGGCTACTCGATCAAACCCGCCGCCAACATGGAGGAGATGAAGTTCGACAAGTGCGGCGGCATGGCGGTGCTGGGCATTCTGAAGGCCGCGGCCGACCTCAAGCTGAAGTGCAACCTGGTCGGTCTGATCGCCGCGGCGGAGAACGCGATCAGCGACCGCGCGTACCGTCCGTCGGACATCGTCACGATGATGAGCGGCAAAACGGTCGAGATCATCAGCACCGACGCCGAAGGCCGCATGTTGCTGGGCGATGCGCTGTGGTACGCACAGCAGCAGTACAAGCCCGCGGCGCTGGTCGACTTCGCCACGCTGACCGGCGGCGCGCGGGCGGCGCTGGGCGTGGCGGCGGCGGCGCTGATGAGCACGAATGACGACCTGGCCGCGCTGCTCGAAGAGTGCGGTCGCGTGACGCACGAGCGGCTCTGGCGACTACCGCTGTGGGACGACTATCGCGACCTGATCAAGGGCGCCGACAGCGACATCCGCAACAGCTCCGGCAAGCGCGACGCACACTGCATCGTCGGCGGCATGTTCCTCCGCGAATTCGTCAAGCCCGAGACGCCGTGGGCGCACATCGACATCGCCGCGGTGGCGAACAGCGAAGGCGGCAACGGACCGATCGGCAAGGGCGCGACCGGGTTCGGCATCCGCCTGATGGTCGAATACCTGCGCCGCAAGGCGGCGGGGGATTGAGCGCTGGTTCTCTGTCGCCAAACGCGGGGCCTGATGCCGCCCGCATCGACTCGAAGCGGAGCGCAGCGGCGGCAGCGGCGGCGGATCCGGCCCATGTCGCGTCAGACTTGCGAGCGACGGTGCATTGATGGCTGCGACGCTGTACCACGAAGGTCGGTTTCCGCCGTTGCAGATAAGCTGGGAGCGGTTGATCCCGCTGGTGGGCCCTGCCAATGCCGCCATCGCGCGTTACGAGGGTCTGCTGCACGGCATTCCCAATGCACAAGTGCTCCTCTCGCCGCTCGCATCACAGGAAGCCGTGCTATCGAGCAGGATCGAGGGAACGCAGGCGACGCTCGGCGAGGTGCTCGAGTTTGAGGCGACACAGGAGTCGTCAAGCCCGGAGAAACGCCACGACATCCAGGAGGTGCTGAACTATCGGCACGCGCTCCGGCACGCGGTGGACGCCATGAAAACTCTCCCGCTGTCGCAGCGCGTGATTCGCGACGCCCACCGCGTCCTGATGCAGGGCGTCCGCGGCGAAAACAAGTCACCCGGCGAGTACCGCCGGACCGCCAATTGGATTGGTCCGCCCGGATGCAGTGCAAACGAGGCCCGATTCGTTCCGCCCGGCGCCGATCGTCTGCTGGATCTCGTGTCGGCATGGGAGCAGTACCTGCACGCCGAAGCGCCGGATCGGCTCGTGCAACTCGCAATTCTCCACGCTGAATTCGAGGCCATTCACCCGTTTCTGGACGGCAACGGCCGCCTCGGTCGTCTGCTCGTGCCCCTGTTCCTCGTGCATAAGCGGCTGCTTAACAGCCCCGAGTTCTTCATCAGCGCGTACCTCGAAGCACGACGTGACGAGTATTACGACCGGCTCCTCGCCGTATCGCGGGACGACGACTGGACCGGTTGGTGTGTGTTCTTTTTGCAGGCGCTGACTGCTCAGGCGCGCGACAATCAGTCCAAGGCGGAAGCGATCATCGATCTTTACAACGCGAAGAAGGAATGGATCACCGAAGCCGTGCGATCGCGACACGCAATCCGCGCGCTCGACTGGTTCTTCAGCCGCCCCATCTTCAAGTCATCCGACTTCCAAGCGTCTTCCCGAATCCCGAGCCGAACGGCCATCCGAATCCTGGGCGTGGCGCGCCGCGCGGGTATGTTGCGAACGCTGCGCCTCGGTCGCGGCCGGCAGCCGACGGTTCTCGTGTTCCCTGCGCTCCTCAACATCTCCGAGGGTCACGAGGTCTTTTGAGTGACATTGTTGCACCTCAAATTCGTTTGTGTGACACGAAACGCCGTTTTGTGTCACACAAACGACTTTGTGTGCCATCCGTGTCAGTCAACGCCAGGGCATGGCATAAGTTATTTATCTATATAGTTTTATATTCCGGCGCATCACCGATCGCCGCATCTTGAGCGGCTGATTCACTGCGAGATTCCGGTTATCGGACGACGCTGAGCGTTCTGCGACTCCGCGGGCGGATCATCCGCGCCGCGCGGCCGCGCGGCCCAGCCAGCCCCAGCGGACGAAGAGAACCAGCAGCCCCACGCCGATCAGCAGCATCAACGATAGCGCGAAGGGATAGCCGTAGTACCACTTCAACTCCGGCATGTTCAGGGGCGAGGCTTCCGGTGCGAAGTTCATCCCGTACACGCCGGCGATGAAGTTCAGCGGGATGAACACCGTCGAGATGATCGTCAGCACCTTCATCACTTCGTTCAGCCGCTGGCTAAGGCTCGACACGTACAAGTCCATCAGATCCGCCCCGAGCTCGCGGCACGTCTCCGTCAGGTCGATGATCCGCACCGCGTGGTCGTAGCAGTCGCGCAGGAACAGCCGCGTCTCGTCGCAGATGCGCGGGTTCGGATCGCGGATCAGCGCGTTGATCGCCTCGCGCAGCGGCCAGATCGCCCGGCGGATCGTCAGCAACTCGCGCTTCGCCGCATGAATCCGACCGACCGCATCACGCCCCGGGCGCGAAAGCACCTCGTCCTCCAGCGTCTCCAGCCGCTCGCCGAACGCCTCCAGCACCGGGAAGTACGCGTCGATCACTGCGTCGAGCAGCGCGTACGCCAGATAATCCGCACCGCCCCGCCGAAACGCGCCGCCCTCGCGCAGAATGCGCTCGCGCACCGGCGTGAACGGATCGCCCGGCGCACCGTCCTGGAACGTCAGCACGAAGCCCGGGCCGAGGAAAAGACTCAGTTGCTCGGTTTCCAGGCAATCGCGGTGCGCGATCATCCGCGCCACGATGTAGTCGTGGTCCTCGAAGTGATCCAGCTTGGGCCGCTGCTGCGTGTTGACGATGTCCTCCATCGCCAGCGCATGCAGGCCGAATGCCTCGCCCACGGCCTTGATGACGCTCGCATCGCCCAAGCCGTCGATGTCAACCCACAACACCGACCACTCGCGCCGCAGCGCCCCCAGATCAACGCCGGACAGCGCGTTCAACTCGCGCGCGCCGCCCGGGCCGTACGCCAGGATGCGAACTTGCGGCGGCCGCGCCGTCGGATCGACGTGCAGCACGTCCGCCGGGCCACCGGGCGGCTTGCGGATGCTGCCGCGTCGCCGCGACTTGCGTCCCTTGTGACGGTCTTTCATCAGCGCCGCTCCGCCGCGGGGTCGGCTGCCGCCGCGACCGCGCTCAGCTCGACCGGCGCCGCCCCCGGCGCGTCCCGGCTTATTGTCGGCGCCGCGCCCCCGGGCCACGCGGAGAGCAGCGCCGGCCACAACCGCCGCGGGTCGACTACATCGATCGCAGTCTGCACGGCCTGCTCGATCTCTCCGGCGGCGGGCGACGGAACCGCCGTGATCTCGAACACCCGTCCGATCGCGACGCTGATGCCGCCGGCCTCGCGATAGCGCCCCAGAAAACGACGCGCGAAGAACTGATCGAGCACAGCCGCCAGGCCGTGGGTCGCTACCCCCGCCACGGCTTCGGCGAGCCGCTCCACGTGCGCCGCCGGGCACGACTGCAATTCGGCGTAGTAGCGTTCCGCAAGGTCGGCGTCATCGCCGAGCAGCCGATAGTCGAGCGCCAGTTCAACCGCGATATGCGCCAGAAAGTCGCGCACGGCGCCCGACGCCGCGCCCGGATCCATGCGATTTTGCACCGCGCGCTGCCACGTCGCGAACAGCGGCAGCGCGTGAAACGCGCGATCCGCCGCCGCATGATTCAGAAGTCCCGCCCGTAATGCGGCGCCGTCGGGCGTGGGCGGCGCGGCGGCGGCGACGTGCGCCCAGCGAATCCGCCTGCGGCGCGAGAAGCGCGGCCAGATGTCCGGCAGCGCGACACCCATCGCAAAGCAGGCGTCGCGCGGCAGATTCAACACCTCGTGATTGAACACGTAGTGCGACAGGAAGTTCATTCGCCGCTCAATCGCTCAAGAGTCAGTTCGCGCGTAGCGCGGACGGGAATGCCCGAGGTCTTCGGCCACTCGGCGCGGTCCGGCACGGTCGCGCCGTTGAAGGGCGACCAGCCCTGCAGGTCGATCGCGTGCCGGCCGCAATGCGCGCGGAGCAGCGCCCCGCTGCGGGGATCAACTTCGATTGTGTACTCCATCTGCTCCGTACCGGCGGTGAGCGTCGCGAAACCCATCGGCGAATCGCGGACGACCCCGCTTTCCACGGGGTGCGGCTTCCAACGCAGCGTCGCGCGGTCCGGCACGAGTTTCTCCAGCACGATTTCGCCGCCAGGATAGACCCGCCGCTCGTGAACCGAGTTCGGCGAATGCGACCAGGCGACCTCGAATCGCGGCGTGGCCTGCCGATCACCGACGGCGCGCAGCCGGTCAACCCCAAACTCGGTGCTCTGGATAGAGAGGATGAGGACGACGTCGTTCATCGTGTCGTACAGCTCGCGCGGCGCGCAGGGCGGCAGCACGTCGCCCGGAGCGTGTCGCGCACGGGCGTCGAGGGTGAAGCGGGCCAGCGCCTGCTCATCGCCGCCAGCGACCCTGCGGCAGCCCAGGTCGACCTTGAGCGGCGTGCGGTCGCGCTCCGGCGGCTGCAAGGTGTCGATCATCTGCAGCTCGATCCGCTCGCCGGCACGATCGGCGCGCAGAACAAACTCGCAGCGCAGCTCAAGCCGCGGCTCGCCCAGCGCGTTCTTCCCGCTGGCCGTCAGGCGATAGCGGTGCTCGCCCGCGCCGCGGATCAGGCGCGGCGGGTCGGTCGCGGCGCCCGCGGGCCGCGTGCCCTGCCCGCCGGCAGACGCGGCGCTGAGCGCCGCCAGGACGAGTGCGACGCACGTGCGGACCGAGAGCCGATCGCTTGCCACCCGAACACCTCCACGCGCGCCCTACGGGCGCAGCAGAACCAGATTGCCCATCGACGAAGGCGAATAGGAGTGCCCGCGGGCGCCGGACCATGACGAGTACTCGCCGCGCCGCGCGTCGAGTCGCGCGATGTTGAACCCCCAGACGCGATTCTGCCCCGCCGCCGGTCCCAGCGAGGCGAGCGGCAGCGCCAGCTCCACCACCCACGCGTCGCGGAACGTGCGCACCGCGACGCGGGCCGCGCTCGGCCAGTCCTCGGACGGCCCCATCGGCGGATCGGTCAGCGCGCCGCGGCGGCTGATCAGCAGTCCATTGGGTTTCACCTGAAGCACGAAGAGATCGGCCGGCGTGCCCTTCAGCACGTTGCGCGGGTTCAGCAGCACTTCGACCACGTCCTGCCCCCACGGGACGATGCCATCCATCGGCACGGTGTTCTCCGCCGCCCACACCGGCGGCTTGCCATCCGGCAACGCGCAGCGGATCGCGATGTAGATCGCAGCGCCGTCCATCGCGAAGAACGCCTGCGTCGCCGCGGTCGGCGCGCGGTTGCGCTGGCCATCCGCCCCGATCCGCACGCCGCGGCACAGCAGGAAGTCGCCCGCGGCGTTGCTCGATGCCAGGTTCCAGTCGCTCAGGTCGCCGTCGATCTCCGGCGGCTCGTCGATTTGCGGGCAGGTCGCCGCGGCGAGTCGCGCCGCGACGTTGAACGCGCCGCTCTCGGCGGTATCGAGCGCGAGTTGGAACGGGTACGCGCCGGCCGTGTTGTATGCGATGCTGTCGAGCGAGATCTTCAGCGTGCTCGATCGCCGCGCCCCGGCGGGACACTCGACGGCCACCGCCCGCCCAAATGTCCAGCCGACCGGCGCCAGCGGCAAATCCCAGACCGCGCTGAGCCCCCGGCTCATGCCGTTCGACACGGATACAAACGCCTGCGCCTCGAACCCGGCCTCGGTTTGCACGAGCCGCACGCCGTCGACCTCGGGCGAGACGCGCGTGCTCTGTGTCATGATGCGGGCCCAGTCGGCAGTGTTCCGCTCCAGCGGGTCTTCCGCCGGTTGCGACGCGGCCGGTCCGCGCAGCTCACGCAGCAGCAGGAGCCGCGCCAGGCCGAACGTGCTCGGGTCGCGGCTCCAGCCCGACTCGCGGCAGTCCAGCAGGTGATCGCGGCAGGCGTCGGTAAAGGCCCAGCGCACGACCTGCCGCGCCGTGGCCTGCGACAGGCCCGGCATGCCGGCGGCGGCGACTTCGTGCAGCAATTGCACGTCCTGAACGCCGCGGCGCAGGCGCTTCAGCCGCATCGACGGCGCGACCTGGTTCTCCAGCCCGCAGACATTGCCGGCGTACAGCAGCCCGGGCGACGGACCGCTGCGGGCGTCCAGCGCGCCCGCGTTTTCGATCCAGATCGCATCGACGCCGTAGCGGAACGCCTGCCACGGAACCGCCAGCGGATCGGCCGGCGGCGCGCCGGGCGACAGCGACCCGCTGTAGGGCGGCCGCCCGGGAACAAACCACGCCGGACGCTCGTACTGCTGCTGCGCGGCGAGCGCTTCCGGCTCGAACCACTCGGCCGGCGGCGACCAGACGCCGACTTCCGGCAGATCGATCTCCGGCGCCGCGTGCCAGCCCAGCCCGCGCAACGACGCGGCGGGAAGGTGCGCGACGAGCGGAAACGCAGCGCCGCTTTGTTTCAGGATGCCGGCGACGCGCTGGACCCGCTCGACCGCCCCGGCCGTCAGCCGCTCCGGCGGAAGCACGCGCGCCGCGAGTTGCGCGGGCCAGCGGCGCTCGTCGAAGTGCGCCTGGCACGCCTTTGCATACGCCGAGAGCACGCGCGCATAGCGCGGCGAATCGAACCCGCCGTGCTGCGCTGCATCCGGATAGGCCGATGAGAACGGTGCGATCCAGTACGACAGCGGCGTCCCGTTGGCGAACGCCTCGCCGCTGAGCCAGCCGCCGACCAGTGCGTCATACGGCTGCCAGTCGAGCTCCACCTGCCCCTCATCGACCAGCCGATACTTCGGGAACGATCCCCACAGCACCGGATTGGTGCGATGCGATTGCAGCAGCTCCATCGCCGCGTGGACGGAGCGGATCGCGCCGGCGTGCGCGGGGCTATCGGGCAGCAGCCGGCTCGACTCCGCCGCAGTGCGCGGAAAGCCGGCCTGCTTCACCAGCAGGTCCGTCGGGTTGAGCTGGCAGATCACCGGCAGACTCGGCGTGGGCGGCACCACGGCGGGAAGCACGTCCAGCACGAGCTGCGCGGTAAACGCCGGGGCTTCGTCCGGGCTGCCGCGCAGCGCGAGCTGCGCGGTGTAGACGCCGGGTGGGGCGTCGGCCGGAACGTGCAGGTCGATCCAGACAATCTCGTTGCGTGCTTCATCGAGGCGCAGCGGCCCTCCGCCGCGCGGCGCTTCCCACGGAACGAGCATGTCGGGAATGGCGAGGGGCTCGAGCGGCCGATCGGTGTGCTCGGCGAACCACGAGTCGAACGTCTCGATGGTCACGTAGCGGGCGCGATACAGTCGGACAAGCTGCGGCGCGGCGAGCGTCGCTTCCGCGCCCGCGAAATCCGAGATTTGCACCTGAAACGGCCCGGCCGGGGTCTGTTGCGGGCGCACCACGAGTTGCAGCGCCACCGTTTCATTGCGGGCGGCGAACACGCGCGCCTCGCCGCGCGCCGCAGAGTATTGCGCGCTTTCCAGGGCCGGAGGCGAATCGCCGAGCACTTCGCTGCGCTCGTCCGCGATCCACGCGGTGACGCTGCCCGGGCCGCGACCCGCACACCCGCTCGCCGCGGCGATCGCCAGCGCGAACACGGCAAGCGCGACCCCGCCCTGCGGGTTCGGTCGATTCAGAGGGGCGGATAGGGCCATCCTTGCACCTCGTAGAGTTTTCGCGGGGTCTCAGGTTGCTGGGTTTGCGCGGACAGGTGGATGGTGTCGATCAAAGCCGTGACCGCCAGGTGGCGCTCGATCGTTCCGGCGTCCGGCCGACCGGCGCGAATCTGCTCCAGCGTGCGGCGCAGATCGGCCGCCAGCGGGTTCTCGCTGAGCGAACCGGCGCTTTGCAGCACGCCGTCCGCGTCGATGCGCTCCAGGCGCGCATCCACGATTCGCAGCGTCTGACCGGCTGCGTGGTGCGTCAAAACGCGCTCGCTGAGAGGTAGATCCCAGGCGGCGCGTACGGTCGCCATTCCGCCCTCGAACCGCAGAATCGCCGCAGCCGTGTCCTCGCCGTCGCGCAGCGCTCCATCGGCGCGGCGGCGGAGCACGCCCACGGTAGCGGTGACCGTCTCGGGCAGCCCGCGAAGCGCGACCAGCGTTTCAAGCAGCGCATATCCGTCGTTGAGCAACACGCCGCCGTATTCGGGACGACCAGCGGCCGGCGCGGCCGCGCCCGGCCCGGGGCCGGCCAGCAGAATCTCGGTCAGTCCGGTTCGAAATGTCGCGGGATCGCCGCCGGCCGCGCGCACGGCGTCCGCGATCGCCTCCCAGTGCGACGCCGCGCGGTACAGCGGCCGGCCGCGGGCGGCCAGCCGCGCCGCGGCGATCACCTCGGCGACGTTGCGCCCCAGCGGGGGTTGTCGCCAGACGTGAACACCGGCGTCGAGCGCCGCATGTGCGATTTCGGTGGCGAGCCGCGTGGCCCCGCCCACGACCAGCAGCTCGATACCCGCCTGCCCCAGCATGATGCGGGCGTCGTCGAACCACGGCAGGTCGGGCAGGGCGTCGGCCTGCCGCGAGCCGCACTGTGCGCACAGCGCCAGGCCGGGCGTCTGAGAAACGGCGGCCGCCAGGGCCGCCAGCGGCCCAGCCGCCGCAACCACGCCGACGCGCACGGCGTCCTGCTCGCGTCGCTCGGTCGTGTGGCCGCTGTCCATGAGCGTTCTTATACTCCAGACTGTGTGCCCGCCGTCAAACATCCCGAGCGGCCGCGGATCGCGGTCGGCCTGTGCGGCTGCGGTGATCTGCATCGCACTTCAGGCCGCGGAGTACGCGCGGGCGGATACTGTCGTCATGCGCGATGGTTCCCGCTACTACGGTCTGCTGATCGAGGAAAAGGCGGACGCGGTCGTCTTCCGCGTCAACACGCCCAGCGGCGTGCGCGTGGTGCGCGAGTTCGCCGCCGACCGCGTGGAACGGATCGAGCGCAGCGGTCAGGACACCCCCCCGCCGGTCGCGCCGCCGCCGTCCGCGGGCGACCCGGCGTCGCTGACCCCCGCCGATTATGAGCAGATGTATCGCGAAGCCTGCGAGCTGCTGGCCGATGGAGACACGGCTGGAGCGCGGCGGGCTTTGCAGCGGCTGGTCGGCGACGCGCCGCGCGACGTGTTGGCGCTGGTGGATCGCCGCGCGCATCTCGACCACCAGCGCCCGCTCGCCCACATGCTGGCGGAGCTGCGGCTCCGCGAGGCGCTGGCCGAGGCCCGGCGGCGCGGCTCGTTTCGCCTGCGCGGCGTCACGCGCTATGAAGGCGCGGCGCTGGGCGAGTTGCTGGAGTCGGAAATCGAACAGATTCTGAAGCGCGAGTACGAAAGCCGCTCGATCGCCTCCTGGGTCGAAGGCGAGCCGCGCTACGCCACTGTCACGAGCGAGACGCACAAAATGGTCGCGGACGTGCGGCTGGCGACTGCAATGATCGCCGCGCGGCTGCGGCATGATCCGCGTCTGCGGGGCTCGCGCGACCAGGCCG
This sequence comes from uncultured Planctomycetales bacterium, assembly GCA_964631045.1. GTDB lineage: Bacteria > Planctomycetota > Phycisphaerae > UBA1845 > Fen-1342 > CAZVWB01. The sequence goes on along the minus strand of CAZVWB010000001.1, from coordinate 45,319 downwards.
CGCGCCTGGTCACGCTGCGGACCGCCCTGGCGCGCTTCGCAGCCGGAGTGATCGCGCTCAAGGGCTATACCGCCGGCGAGCCGCAGAATCAGGATTTCCTCGACATTCTGCGGCGATCCGGCGCGGGCGGCACGCTGCTGCGGCGACTCACCGCTTCGTCGCAGCCGGCCGCGTCGCAACCCGAAGACAGTGCGGAGCCGGATCGCGACCCGCCGGCGGAAGGCGCGGATGTCGATCATCCGCCGCGCGAGACCGATGATCCGATTCCCGGACGCGAGACGCCGCGCACGCCGCCGCCGGACCCTGAGGAGCCGGACCGATGAGCGCCGGGTTCGACGCCGTGCTGCGAACGGAGCTACCGGGGTTGCTCGCGCGCGGGAAGGTGCGCGACATCTACGACCTCGGCGAGCACTTGATGATCGTCGCCACGGACCGCATTTCCGCGTTCGACGTGGTGATGAACGAGCCGGTGCCGGGCAAGGGCGTCCTGCTGACGCGGCTCTCCGCCTTCTGGTTGGGCGCGCTGCCCGCCGCGCGGCCGCACCACCTCGACTACGTCGTCGGGCCGCAGCGCGTTCCGACGGGTTACGCGGCGTTTGCGGACCAGCTCAGCGGCCGCGCGATGGTCGTGCAGCGGGCCCGCGTCGTGCCGGTCGAGTGCGTCGTGCGCGGCTACCTGGTGGGCGGCGGCTGGAAAGAGTACCAGGAGCGCGGCAGCGTCAGCGGCGTGGCGCTGCCGGCCGGTCTGCGCCTGGCTGAACGCCTGCCGCAACCGATCTTCACACCAAGCACAAAAGCCGCCGAGGGCCACGACGAGCCGATCTCCTTCGAGCAGGCCTGCGCCATCGCGGGTCGCGAGACGATGGAGATCGCCCGGCGGCGTTCGCTGGCGCTGTACGAAGAAGCGGCGCGACACGCGGCGAGGTGCGGCATTCTCCTGGCCGACACGAAGTTCGAGTTCGGGCTGCGCGGCGACGAGTTGCTGCTGATCGACGAAGTGCTGACCCCCGACTCCTCGCGCTTCTGGCCGGCCGATGCCTGGCGGCCGGGCGAGAACCCGCCGAGCTTCGACAAGCAGTATCTTCGCGACTACCTGAACGGCCTGGATTGGCCCAAGCGTCCGCCGCCGCCGCCGATCCCGGGGCACGTTCTGACTGCGACGCAACAGAAGTACGTCGAGGCCGCCGAGCGGCTGATGGGCGCATCGGCGCGTGCCGCCGGCGGCGCGTGAGCCGACCCTCCGAGCGGCACGGCGCGGCGAGGTCCGCCCCAGATCAGAGCCGCGGCGCGAGCCCCACGACTTCGTCCAGCCGGGTGATGACCGCCGCCGCTCCGGTCGCGCGCAGTCGCTCCGCCGGGTGCGTACCGACATATGCGATGCACGGCATGCCGGCGGCGTGGGCCGCTTCGATGCCCACGGGCGCGTCTTCGACGACGACGCACGCCCTCGGCGGCAAGCCCAGCCGCTCGGCCGCGAGCAGAAAGCAATCCGGCGCGGGCTTGCCATGTTTCACGTCGAATCCGGTGACGATCGCGTCGAACGCGGCGGACAGATTTTTCTCCGTCACCATCAGGTCCACGTTCTCGCGCGGTCCTGACGTGGCGATCGCCGTCCGCAAACCCGCCGCGCGCAACTCCGCGAGCACTTCGCGTACGCCCACCGTAAGCGGGACCATGCCGCGGATCAGGTCGCGGTAGGCGTGCTCCTTGCGGTCGTCGATCGCCCGGACCTGTTCGGCGCTCAGGTCTTGCCCCCAGGTCATGCGGATGATGTCGCGGCTGGGACGGCCGAAGGTCTCGCGGAAGTGGTCGGCGCTCATCTGAATTCCGTCCTGGCGAGCGACGATGCGCCAACTGGCCGCATGCGCCGTGGCCGAGGCGACGAGAACCCCATCCATGTCGAAGATCACGGCGGACGCCATGCGCTGCTCCCAGAAACACCCGTCCCGGACCATCCGGGGGGCCGGATTGTACGCGCGGCGTGCGAGGACGGCTTGCTCTACCATGCCCGCCAGGCTCCCGAGGAGTGCGCATGCAGCGCGAATTGCGCGTCACGCCGGAAACCGCCGCGTTGCCGCTACGGCTCGCGCTCTCGCGGATCGCCGCGAGCCTGGCGCTGCTGGTGATTTTCGCGACCGCGTTCTGGATCAGTCCGCGGCCCGGCGAAACGTATCCGGGGCACATACCGTGGCGCGACGGCTCGGTGCTCCGGGTGCTGACCGAGGCGATGTCGCTGGGGGGCCTGGTGGTGACGCAGCGCGGGGCGGAAGCCAAAGACATCGCACTGCACTTCGCCGCGGCGCTGGGACTCGGATTGCTGGCGGTGCGGTTGTGGTTCGTGCCGCCCCGCGCGAACGCCCTGCGCGGCGCGATCTGGTTTCATGCGCTGACGCTGCTGGCGCTGTGGGTCGGTATCTCGTTGCTGAGCGGACTCTGGTCCGGCGATGCCGATCTCTCGGCGCGACAGGCCGCGCTCTATGCGATATCGATCTGCTGGGTGATCGCGCTGGCCGGGCTGCTGGAACTGCGGGACCTGGGATGGTTGCTCGCCGGAATCACTGCGGTGTCGGCCGCCGCCGGCGGGCTGACGGCGTGGTTCTACGCGGAACGCAACCCCCTGAACCGCCCCGGATTTCCGCTGGGCAACCCCGCATCGCTGGCGGCCACGCTGCTGCCCGCGCTGTTGTTGTGCCTGGCGTGGGGTGGCGCGGCGTTCTCGCGCTGGCGCCGCGACGGCGGGCGGCCGCGGCTGCTCATTGCCATCGCTGTGCTTGCGGCGCTGCTCCTGGCCGCGAGCGCTTTTCGCCTGGCGGATTCGCGCGGAGCGCTGCTGGCGCTGGCGGTCGGCGTGTTCTCGCTGGCCTTCTTCTACCTGACGCGCCGCCGGGTGTGGGTCGTGGCGGCGGGAATCGGAATCGTCGCGGCGGGCGCGGCATACTTCTACTCGACGCGCGAGAGCGACGTGATGGCGCGTGGGGCGACCATTCGGCTGCGATTGTACGCGTGGCGCTACGCCAGCGACATCTGGCAGTTGCGCCCTGTGGCCGGCGCCGGCGCCGCGTCGTTCACGCGCTTCGCCACGCAGTACAGTGGGCCGGATCGGTTCCTGGACCCCGCCGCGTTCCAGGGTGACTGGACCGACCACGCCCACAACGAAGTGTTCGAGGTGCTGGCCGAGATCGGCCTGCTGGGCGGACTGACCTTCGTCGGGGCGTGGGTCGCCGTCCTCGCCGCGGCAGCCGCCATGATCCGCCGCGAGATGTCGCCCGAGCGGCGCTGGCTCCTGAGCGGGCTGGCCGCTTCGGTCGCCGCGCTGCTGGCCGATGCGCAGTTCGGCGTCAACCTCCGTCTTCCGGGCGGCGCGGCGCTGCTGTTTACGCTGACCGGAGCGCTGCTGGCCGCGTGCCGCGTCATGGCCCGCAGCACCGGCGCGGAATCCGCCGCCGACCCCGGAAGGTGGCGGTTGCCCGCGGCCGCCGGGGCTACCGTCGCGGCGGCGGTTGCGGTGACGCTCGCGGCGATCAACACATCCGGCCTGATCGTCGAACAGCGGGCGTACGCCGCGCTGCAGCGCGGCGATCCTGCGGCAAGCGTGAACGACTTCCGGGCCGCGCAGCGCCGGTTGCTGTCGCCGTCGCGCGTCCTGCTGGCGATCGAGGCGGAGGGCCGCGCCCGATACCTGCTGGCCGCGCAGGCGTTCGAGGCGGCGACGCAGCAGGCCGACGCCCCCGGACCCGAGGTCGGCGGCCGCCCGGTGGCCGGCGCTGCGATCGACGCGGCGATCGCCCGGGCGCGCGAGGCGTTTCAGACAACCGTGCGGCTGGAGCAGCGCGCCCCGTCGATGCCCGGCGCGGCGGTGGTGCGCGCCCGCTGCGCCGAACTCCTCGTCCAACTCTACGCAGCGCTGGGCGACAACCGGGCACGCGAGTGGCGCGATCAGGCCGTGGCGGCGTGGCTGCGACACCGCGACCAGCGGCCGGCGGACGTTGAGACGCTGCTCTCGCTGGCGCGCTACGCGGCGAATCTCGACGAGTTCGTCGCGTGCCTGCGCGATGCGTTGCGGGCCGGCTCGCCGCCGGGAGCGTGGCACGGGGCGCTGGACGCCGTCATCGACGATCCGGGGCTCGATGACACGCTGGCGCGAATGCTGCAGGTCGCCGGGCCGATCACGCCGCGCACCGACGTGGATCGCCTCGTGCTCTCGCGCGCGCCCGAGGCCCATCGCCTGCTGGCGACGGTTCAGGCGCGGCGCGGGCAGTTCGCAGCGGCGCAGGCCAGCGCAGCGCAGGCGGCGGAGCTGTATGTTCCGATGCGGCCGCGATTTCCCGTGTTGCGCTCGATCGCCCTGCTCGAACAGGCGGAGCACCAGCTTTGCAGCGGGCCGCGCGCCGCGGCGGCCGCGGCCGCCACGCTGCAAGCCGGACTCGCCGATCTGCCGCGGATACAGGTTCTGAAGCGCGCGGAACTGGAGCAACCCTTCGAACGCCTGCTGGCGCTGTGCCGGCTGGCCGGCGAGGACGAAGCCGGCGCCGCCGCGGCCTTGCGGTCCGCCGGCGATGATGCGGATGCCGGCGCGCTGGCCAATGCGTATGTGCAACTGACCGAGCTTTACATCCGGCAACCGCCCGCGACGCGCCCTGCGCTGGACGCCTACCTCGCCGCCGCGCTGCGGCTGCACCCCGCCCACGTCCGCGCGTGGAGTTGGAAGGCGTGGCTCGCCGCGCAGGCGGACGACGCCGCAGCCGTCGAAGAGATTCTCGCGCAGGCCGCGACTGCCGGGGTCTCGGCCGAATCTCTGGTCGAAATCAGGAGCGGACTGGCCGCCGAGTTCCCCGCTTCGACCCAACCGGCGTCGAGCCCAGCACCCTGAGCCGCGCTGAGAGCAGCCAGCCGCCGCCGAGCGCTCGCAGCGACGTGCTTTCGAGGGTTGTGGCGTCGAGCAGTCGCTCCGGTCCGCGGGCGTGCAACGCTCCGAGCGCCTCGCGGCCGCCGATCAGCAGCGGGGCGATGTAGATTTCAGCAGCGTCGGCCAGGCCGGCGTCGATGAACGCGCCCAGCAGCCGCCCGCCGCCCTCCACCATGACATGCGTCGCCCGCGCCTGCCCAAGCGCTGCGAGCACACGGGACAGGTCGAGGCCGCTGCTGCTCGTCGGAACGATCGAGACCTTGCATCCGGCGGCGGTCAACCGCTTGCGCCGCGCCGCCGGCGCCGCGGGGCCGGCGAAGATCCAGGTCGTCGTTCGGGTTGCGCTTTGCACGATGCGGCTGGTCGGCGGCGTGCGCAATCGCGTATCGAGCACCACGCGCGTCGGCTGCCGCGGGGAGCGCGGCGCCCGGCATGTCAGCAGCGGGTCATCCGCGAGCACCGTGCCGACGCCGACCATCACAGCGTCGAAGCGCCCCCGGGCGCGATTCGCGTGCGTGCGCATCGTCTCGTCGGTGATCCAGCGGGCGTCGCCGCCGCGCGTCGCGAGTTGGCCGTCGACGCTCTGCGCCCACTTCAGCGTCACCCACGGCAGGCCGCAGCGCAGCCCCTTCAGATACGGGCCAAGCAGGTCCGCGGCCTGCGCCTGTAGCAGCCCGGTCTCCGTGGTCACGCCGGCCCGCGCCAGCCGCGCCAGCCCGCCGCCCCTGATCGCCCGATTCGGATCGCGATGCGCGGCGACCACGCGACGAACGCCGGCGGCCAGCAGCGCATCCGTGCAGGGCGGCGTCTTGCCGAAGTGGTTGCAGGGTTCCAGGGTCACATACGCGGTCGCGCCGCGGGCCGCACCGCCGGCCGCGCGAATCGCCTCGACCTCGGCGTGCGGGCCGCCATAGCGGCGGTGGTACCCTTCGCCGACGATCCGGTCACCGCGGGCCAGGACGCAGCCCACCATCGGGTTGGGTTCGACATACCCGCGTCCGCGCCGCGCGAGCGCCAGTGCGCGGGCCATGAAACGCTCATCATCGGCGTTCCAGCGGGGCATCGGCGCTCAATTGGCCGCGTCGGCCGCGGGGCGCGGCTCGGCCGCGCCGGGCGTGGCGGAGGATTTCTTGCCGGCGGCCGCGCGCGTGCGCTCGATTTCGAGCAGGAAGTCCGCGTCGCTCAGCTTTGCGCCCGTGTCGAGCGCCGTGTAGAAGTACGCCGCATCCAGCCGCCCGTCCGGCAGCTTCAACACCGTGCCCACCGGCAACTCGGTTTGCGGATCGATGAACAAATCCTGATAAGGGACTTTCCAGCGATCCGGCGGATAGGCCAGCGTCAGATGATGCACGTCGCCATAACCGTCGATGTTCACCCGGCCGACGTATGTAATCTTCACTGTGTCTCCGGCTTCGCCCATCGACTTCAGCGTGCGTTCCAGCATGCGCTGCAGGCCGAAGTCGGTCACCGGGTTCTTGGCCTCGCCCCAGGTCACCGGCGTTTGCACGTCGACCACGGTGATGCCCGGCTCCAGCCCCAGAAACCCATGCCGCGGCACGAACCGCACGCGGCTCTGCTCCTGCCCGGCGACATAGGTCGACTCCCCGTACTTCACGTCCTGGTCGAGCCACTTCATGCGAATGCTGAACGGCTCCTGGCGAAACCAGCAGGCGATCCGCTCCGGACCGAAGACCTTGCCGAAGAGCCCGCGGCGCTCCTCGCGCGTCAGCGTTACGGTGTAGTGCCGCAGCGCCCGCGTCTTCTCCGCGACCTCGCGAATGAACCCGCGCGGGTCGCGGCGAATCTGATCTTCGCGGGATGGCGCTGCCGGCGCAGCGTCGTTCGTCGCCGCGGCAGCGCGCGTCGCCGGCTGCGTCGCCGGGCCGGCGTAGGATCGGCCGCGTTTGTCTGCGGTGGCGCAACCGGATGCGCACGCGGCGAGGACGACAACGACAAGCGGGAACTGAAGCCGGAGGATGCGGGTCATTACGGCGGACTCCATGCGGGCGGGCCGGCGGCGGTGCTCATACTACGCGCATAATGATATCGTCAGTTTCGCTCCGGGTTGCGTACCCGGGCCGTGTGGGGTGGCGCTTCCGCTCTATAATCCCCGCCCATGCCGCAACTCCGCGCCGCCGTCGGGATCATCGCCATTCTCGCGCTGGCCTGGCTGCTGTCGAGCCACCGCCGCCGGTTCCCGATAAAGGTCGTCGCCGGCGGCCTGGCGCTGCAGCTTGTCCTGGCGGCCTTCGTACTCCTCACCGACGTCGGCCGCAACGTGTTCCAGCAGATCGGCATGTTCGTAACGGTGCTGATCTCGGCCACCGACTACGGCGCGCGGTTCGTGTTCGGCAACCTGGTCGACGTGCGGCCCGAGCAATGGGGCATGGTCTTCGCGGTCAAGGCGCTGCCGACCATCATCGTCTTCTCGGCGCTCTCGGCGATCGGCTTTCATCTCGGCATCCTGCAACTGTTCGTCAAGGCGATGGCGGCCGTCATGACGCGCTTCATGGGCGTCAGCGGCGCGGAGAGCCTGTGCGCCGCCGGGAATGTCTTCCTCGGCCAGACCGAAGCGCCGCTGCTGATCCGGCCATACATCGCGACGATGACGCGTTCGGAGCTCAACGCGATCATGACGGCCGGCTTTGCGACCATCGCCGGCAGCCTGATGGTGGTTTACGCCACGATTCTGGGCCACGAGGATCCCGCCGCGACGGCCACGATGGCGCGGCACCTGCTGACGGCGTCGCTGATTTCCGCGCCGGCATCGCTGGTGGTGGCCAAGATCATGCTGCCCGAGGTGGACGAGTCGGAGACCGCCGGACACGTGCGGCTGCGCGTCGAGCGCACCACGGCGAACATCATCGACGCCGCGGCGACCGGAGCGCTGGACGGGTTGAAGCTGGCGCTGAACGTCGGGGCGATGCTGATCGCGTTCCTGGCGATCATCTTCCTGATCGATCAGGGACTCGTGCAGCTCGGGCGCATCCCGGGGGTGCAGCCGGCGCTGAGCGCGATCGGCATCCCCGCGCCCAGCCTGGGCGCGCTGCTGGGCCTGCTCTTCGCGCCGATCGCCTGGCTGATCTCGATTGAAGCCGAGGAAGTTCGGGCGTTCGGCAGCCTGATCGGCCTGGCGATGGCCGGCAACGAGTTCATCGCCTATCAGTCGCTGGCGACGATGATTCAGGAGAAGTCGATCTCGCCGCGCGGGCAGGCGCTGGCCGTGTACGCCCTGTGCGGTTTTGCGAACTTCAGCTCGATCGCCATCCAGATCGCCGGCATCGGCGGCATCGCCCCCAGTCGCAGCCACGACCTGGCCCGGCTCGGCCTGCGGGCCATGCTCGCCGGCGCGATGGCCTGCTGGATCACCGCGTGCGTGGCGGGCATGTTCATCCCGGCGTAAAGCGGAAAACGCAGTCCATCACCCTGGCGCCGACGTGCTCCGCCACGAGCACGTCCTTGACCACGGCCGTGCGGAGCACATCGCACGAAAACTCGGCCGTGCGGTTGCTCTCCAGCGAACGCCCCATGCCGTGCAGCATCACGAGGTCTGCATCGGCCAGCGCCGCCGCGCACTGCGGCGACAGCGCCGTCAGGTCCAGCAGCGGCGCGCCGCTGCCGGTTGCGACAATCCGCAGCCAGCCTTCGCTGAGGGCGCGGGCGATCTCGTCGTCCGCCGCGGCCTCGCCCGACAGGAGCTGCACCAGCTCCGTGGCCGTGATGTCGTTCAGCGCCGCGTGCGAATTGGCCGCCAGGCTGACGCGGGTTCCATGCCGCAGCATCCAGCGCGCCAGCGGCAGGCACCCCAGGCAGACGTCCCAGCCGGCGTTGTCGACGAAAAAGGCCGCATGGCGATACGCCGCGCCCGTCCGCCAGCGGGCCGCAAAGGCGTCGAGATCGTCGATGAACCACGGACGCGGCGCCAATTCCTCCCGCGAGCGCCAGAAATCGTGCGAGCCGTTGTGATAGCGCTCGGCCGTGATCGCCGCGCCCAGATCGAACAGATTCCCCGCCAGCAGGCCGCGCGCCAGCAACTCGATCTCGCGCTGCGGCGCAGCCGCATCCAGCTCGCGCAGCACCGCCGGCAGCGCCGCGAGCGCGGCGGCGTTCTCGCGCGTCTTGATGTCGAGGTACGGATCGTCGAATCCGTGCTTGCGCAGCAAACCCTGCTGCTGCTCGCACAACGCCAGGATGTCGGCTCGCGGAAAGCGCTGCGGATGCTCCAGGATCTCGCCGAGCACGCCGCGATACTCGCGCTCGAAGCCGGCGACGCGCGCGTCGTCGGCCCGCGGGTACTGCGCGCGGATGCGCCGCACAAGGCTCGGCACGTGTTGCTCGAACACCGCCACCCACGCGCTCCGCCCGCCGGAGTCCGCGCAGAAATCACGGTCGCACGGCTGATACGCGGCCGGGTTTGCGAGTTGGGGAAGATGCGCCACGAACTTCTCTCGCGAGGCGGCCCGCCCGCCGACGGTTCGCCCGCGCCCGTCGTCGAGACTAGAATTCGCGCCAACATGAGCAACGCAACTGCGTATCGTAGCGTCTGGGAGTGGCTCGCGGCGTCCCGGCGGCCGCTGCTGGTCTCGCATCGCCGTCCCGACGGCGACGCGATCGGAAGCCTGGCGGCGCTGGCCCTGGCGCTGCGGCAGCGCGAGATCGCCCCGCTGGTCGTGCTGCTCGAACCGTTCCCGCCGCGCTATCGCATGCTGGAGTCGATGGCGGCGTGGCGGCTGTGGCGCGACGAGCGCGAGGCGGTCGCCCGCAACTGCGACAGCGTCGTCGTACTCGACACGTGCGCCTATTCGCAGCTCGGTCCGGTCGGCGACTGGCTGGCGGCCGCGCCGCGGACGCTGGTGATCGACCACCACGCCACCGCCGACCCGATCGGCGCCCGCCCCGGCGATCTGCGCTGCTGCGACGCCGGCGCCAGCGCCACGTGTCTGCTGCTGACGGAGTGGGCGCAGGCGTGCGACGTGCGGATCGAGCCGCAACTGGCCACCGCGCTCTTCGTCGGCCTGGCGACCGACACCGGCTGGTTCCGTTACTCCAACGCCGACGCCCGCACGCTATCCGCCGCCGCGGCGCTGGTGGCCGCCGGCGCACGGCCCGCCGAAATCTACGACGACCTGTACCAGCGCGACTCCGCCGGCAAGCTGCGGCTGGTGGCGCGACTGCTGAACACGCTGGAACTGGAGGCCGGCGGAAAGCTGGCGATCCTGCGTCTGCGCCGCGCGGACTTCACCGCCGCCGGCGCCGACGCGGCCGACACCGAGGACCTGGTGAACGAGGTCAATCGCCTGGGCTGCGCGCTGGCGACCGTGATGTTTACCGAAGAGCCCGACGGCGTGGTGCGCGTCAACTTCCGCAGCAAGCACACGGTCGACGTGGCACGGCTGGCGCAGCAGTTCGGCGGCGGCGGCCACATGCGGGCGGCGGGCGCGCGCCTGCCGGGCGCGTGGGACGAAGTGACGCCCCGGGTGATCGCCGCGGCCGATGCGGCGGTGCGCGCCGCGGCGCCGTAGCCATCGCAGAGTGCGCTACGCCTCGTAGGTGGGCAAAACCGTAACGGGCACTTCGTCGAAAATGTCCTTGCCCCACGGCACGTCCACCACGCCGCGTACGAACCAGCGGATGCGGATCAGGTGTCCCTCATACGTGATCGGACCGGCATCCGGAACGTCGAGGGTGAAGGGCATCGCGGCGGATTGCATTGCCGGCAGGTCGCCGCTGAGCACGGTTTGCGCGGCGACCTTCTCCTCATTGCGGTCGCCGCGGCCTTCGGTGCGCCAGCGCAGCTCGACGCGAAGTTCGCGCGCCCGCTGCCCATTCAACACGTCCACGATCAGCCGCCCGCCGATCGAGCCGCCAACGGCGAAGCAGCGCTCGTATTCCTCGCCTTCCCACGGACCGCGGTCGAGCTCGAATCGCATCGACACTTCGCTCATGGATTGACCCCTTCGCGCTCTTCGCCGCCGTGCTGCTCGGGGCCGGCGTCGCCGTCGTCTTCCTCCGCCACCGCGACCCAGTCCGCCGCCGCCGCGCTGTCCGTCGGCGGCGCCAGGCGCGGGACCACGAGCAGCTTGCTCTCGGCCTTGAAGTCGGGCAGACCGGCGATATCCGCCAGCAGCTTGATGCGCCAGATCGTCTTGTTGTTTGTCGCTTCGAAGCTGTGCATGCCATCCGCGGGGATGACAAACGTGGTCGCGGCGGCCAGGGTGGTTCCCGCTTCGGCCTCGCCGCCGAGCAGCAATGTCTTCTTCACCGACTTCGCGTGCGTCTGCGTCCGCCGGTTGGTCCCGACCTGGTAGATCGCGACTTCCTGAAACTCCAGCGTGGCGGTGACCTCGACGATGGCGTGTCGGCGGCGAACGGGCTGTTCGTAGCGCAGCTCGAACGCCTCTCCGAGTCGGAGCGGATGGCGCGAGATCGTCAGCGCCGCCGGCGCCAGACGGCCCGTCACCATGATCCCGGAGATGAGCACCCAGATGCCGCCGCAGAAGGCCGCGGCGCCCACCAGAACAAAGATCGCCAGGAACCAGCCGGGGCTGTCCCGGGCGTTCAACCAGATCAGCATGGGAACGCCGCCGAAGAGCAGCCCGAAGAGCATCAGCCCGATCCCGGGGCCGATGTATGAGTGCCGCACTTCCACGCGCGCTCCGCCGTTCGGCGTGGGCGTGAAGTCCGAACGGATCATCCGCACCATCCTTCTCGCTGGCAATGCCGTCTATCCGAACGACGAAGAGCGCTTCGGTCTCTCCGGGCGCGCGGCCGCCGCACGGAAAGCCGCCGATGCCCGGACGACGGGCGACGCGGCTGCTCAGTTTATCGGCACACCGGCGCTTCGCCGCGGCGGCGGCCGGAATTGCGCTGATGTCAGCCCACCCGCCAGCCGAAGGAACCGGGGGGCTGTGCGTCTCGCAACGTCGCGGGAAGCGCTGCGCCCGCTGCTGCACACGGGGTGCCGTCATGGACCGAGTGACCCTCCGCGCTGAACAGGCCGATCCCGCGCGGCGCAGGCCGTCCGCGTGGTTCATTGGGCTGGTCATCTTCGCACTGCTGGCGGTGGTCGCGCCGCGCCCGGCCGCCGGCGGCGACCCGCCGACCGATGCCGCGGCCACGGCGGACCTGGCGGCGATCGAGCGGGCCTTCGGCCAGATCGCGGAGCAGGTCGCCCCCGCGGTCGTCGGAATTCGCGCGCGACGCAAGTTCAGCGTCCAATCGCCCGGCGGCGACAGCGGCGTGATCGAGCAAATGGTGATCGTGAACGGCAGCGGAGCGATCATCCGCGCTGATGGCGCCATTCTGACCAACGAACACGTGGTTCAGGACGCAGATGAGATCGAAGTGCTCCTGCACGACGGCGCCGCACTGCCCGCGACGGTTCTCGCCGCCGACAAGCGCAGCGACCTAGCCATTCTGCGCATCGCCCGCGACCGACTGCCCACGATCCGCTTCTGCGACTGGCCGCAGGTGCGCCGCGGGCAATGGGCGCTGACGCTCGGAAATCCGTACGGCATCGGCAGCGATGGGAAGCTGAGCGTGTCGGTCGGCGTAATCTCGAACTTGGATCGCCGCCTGCCCGGGCTGGGAGATGCGGACGACCGCTTGTATGCCGACATGATCCAGGTAACCGCGCCCATCGTCCCCGGCAATTCCGGCGGTCCGCTGCTCAACCTGCGCGGGGAGCTGGTCGGCATCGTCACTGCAATGCACACGCGTACCGCCGACGATGACGGCGTCGGCTTTGCGATCCCCATGGCGCCTTCGCGCCGCCAGATCATCGACCGACTGCTCGCCGGCGAGGCGGTGCGGCACGGCTATCTCGGCCTGTCGGTCCGCTCCGCGACGCAGCAGGAGCGCTCTGCCGCCGGGATCGAGACCCCGATCGGTGCGAAGATCGAGAACCTCGAGAGCGATGGTCCGGCGCTGCAATCGGGGCTGCGGGCGGGCGACATCGTCATTCGCGCCGGAGAGCGGGAGATTCGAGACGCCGCCGATCTGGCTGACCTGGCCGGACGCACGCCGATCGGCGCGGCGCTGCCGGTCGTGGCCATTCGCGGGACGGAGCGGGTGTGTGTCTCCGTGATGGTGGCGGCGCGCACTGCCGAACGCACGGGGGCGCTGCGAAACGGGGCGATTCTGTGGCGCGGTCTGCGGCTAGCGGACGCCCAGCGTGACCCCGGCGTCGGATTGGATCAGTCGGTCGCCGCCGGCGTAGTGGTCGTCGAGATCGCAGAGCACAGTCCCGCAATCCGCACCACACTGGCCGTGGGCGATCGGATCGATCGCGTCGAGAACCAGACGGTTGACGATGTTCACGCCTTTCGCGAGCGCGTACGCACCCGGCAGGGGCAGGTAGAAATCACCGTGCGCGGCCGCGGCGTCGTGCGCATCCCACCCGGCTGACGCGACCTCCACGTCCAGTCCGGCGATGCTGACATCGTCGAGATCGCCGGCGGCCAGCGCCGCGCGCAGCGACGCAACGCGCAGATTGCGGCCGGGGCACGCCGTCTTGTGCGTGACTTCGCCGTGTCCGTAGACCGCATTCGCGCGGATGCCGGTCTCGCGCGTCAGGTAGGCGACCAGGCGGCGCAGCGCCGCCTGCTGCTTGGCGGTCGGCCGGCTGCTGTCGAAGTTGCCGACCAGGCAGATGCCGATGCCGTTCTCGTTAAAGAAGTTACCGGTGCGCCACACGCCGAAGTACCGCCCCGGTCCCGATTTGCAGTGCGCCCCGGTCTGCTGACGCCGCCAGCGTGAGCCGACGAAGATCTTCCCGTCCGGGTAGCTCACGCCGTTGCCGATGACGAAGTGGTATCCCAGGCCGTCCCACCCGCGCGAGCGATGATACGCATCCATGCTCTTGGGCGAGTCCTTGTCGTTGGCCGAGTGGTGCACGACGATCACCTTCCACAGGCCGCGGCGCACGCCGCCGCGCGGCGCAAGCTGCGACTCGTCCAGCGGTCCACCGCTGTAGGCGGAGTCGTCGGGCGACGGCTGCGCCTGGAATCGGTGCGTCGCCGTGCCGCCGATCGGCAGCGGCTTGGGTCGCGGAAGCGGCGCGGGCAATGGCGGCGTGGACCGCGTGACGACCGGCGGTTGCGGCAGCGGCTTGCGGCGCACCGGCTCCGGCCCCTTGCAGCCCGTGGCGGCGGAGAGCGCGATCAGCGCCAACACGCCAAGGATTGTTGTGTTCCGGTGTACCAACGACTGTGCAATCCGTTGCATCGTGTTGCTCTCCGGCCCGGCGGCATCCTTGCCGTCGGTGCAGAAACGGACCCCTTCGCGGTGCGCGGCCTTCCAGCGCCTCATCGGCTCAACCGTGCGATGAACACAACCGCCGAGCGCTCGCTGTCGCGACGGCCGACGGCTCGCAAACCGCGTCGTTGCTCGCCGGCGGCGATCCGTGCCGCCGGCGCAGGGAGTATTGTATTATTCCCACTCGCGAACGCGAGAGGGCCGGCTGAGCGAACAAACCCGTGCAGCCACCCCGGTCGGTCTGCGGAGAAAAGCCGATGACGCTCGGACTTCGGTTGTTTCTGACGGTCGGTCTGGCCGCGGCGGCGGCTTGGGCGGGAGACCTGGCCGCTGTGAAGGTCGATGTCTCGCGGCTGGCGCGCCAGGGCGATCTCGACCCGAACGCGTGCGCCCCGATCAGCGTCGTCAACGCGCTGTCGCTGGGCGGTTCGGAGTTCCAGGAGGCGCTCAAGGCGCTCGAAGGCGAGTCGCTGATCGACAAGGCGCAATCGTTCATCAGCAAGTTCGGCGAGAAACCATCGCGCGACTACGGCAGCGGTCCGCGCTACCGCCCCGACGGCGTCTCCGGCGTCGATCTGATGGACATGCTGCACGACGCGGTCGGGCCGGCCGGCTTGCGCGCCGTCGGCGGGTACCTTGATCGCCACGAAGGCGAGAACGATCGGGCATTCCTGGAGCGTGTGCACCAGATGCTGGCGGACGCGCTGCGCGCCGGGCGGCCGCCGATCCTCATGCTGCGTTCCTGGACGGCGCTGCCCGACGCGAAAGCCGAGGAAGGGCACTTGTGGCACGGCGTCGCCGGACACTTTGTGACGCTGACGCGCGTTCCCGGCCGGTTGGCGGATCATGAGTGGGGTTTCGCGTTCGAATACGCGGACCCGCAAACCGGTCGTGCGGAGGCGGGCTATGTGCATCTCGAGCGGCAGCGGAATTATTGCGTGGCCAAGGGCAATGCCGCGAAGTGGGAGTGGCGGCAGGGATCGGCCTTCCTGCTGGTGACGACGCCCAACCTGGCGCTGCAGACGAACAACCAGCCCTGGTTCGCACGAACGCTGATCACGCTGAATTACGCGATCATTGCGGAGTCCGCGCGCTGATTCCGGTAATTAAGGGTGGTCGTGGGTGGTCAAGCGTGGCGCATCCTGGGTGGATGCGGGCATTCTGCCCGCCGCTTCCAGCACAGGTCGCTCCGTCACCCAACACATGCGCCGGCGGAGCTATCCGCCGGAGAGCGCCTGCATCACGAACACTTCGGCATCAGGCGCAATCGGGTCGCCCAGATGCACGCGGTCGCGAACCGGCTGACCGTTGACAAACACGGTCATGTGCGGACGAAGCGCGCCTTGATCGTCCAGCACATACCCGCGCACATTCGGATGTTCGGCGAAGAACGCCCCCAGCGCCTCGCGAACCGTCGAACCGGGCGCGTCGCTTCGCGGACACGCAACGTGCCGCTGGATGTTCGGCGTAAACGTCAGCCAAGCCATGCGACGGATTATATCAGGCCTTCGGGACGCGATGGGCGGGAGCGGCGCTCCCTGCGCCGCGCGCCGCCGCGGCCGAGCTGTTTCTTCCTGAAGCTCCGGGTTGCGCCGCTCGAAAACTACATGGGGCGGATCCATCGGCAACGCGCCGCATGCGATTTCTGCGCCCTGCTTCAGGCGCTCTTGGGACTGACGAATCCGACCAGTCCCCCTCTCGGAGATGAAACGATGACCCGAACTCGACACTCTGCTGCGCTCGCTGCGACGCTTTCGCTGCTGGCCGCCGGCCTGATCGGATGCCCGTCCGGAACGACCGCCACGCTCAGCGACGCCAGCGACAACACGAACGCGAGCGATAGCACGGGCGACACGGGCAATCCGACGGGCGGCAACGGGTTCGAAATCGAGCCGGATGACTTCGTCGAAGGCGACGAACTCACGGAGGTGAGCGAATACGTCACGCTCTATACCACCACCGCCGACAACGAGATCGTCGAGCTTTTCGTCGTCACGGCCAATGAGGACAAGGACCACGCCGCGACCGGCGAGATGGTCTTCGGCCACGCGAACATCCCGTTTTTTAACAACGACCGTCGCCTCCGCGTTCAGTTCGTCGGCACCGGCACGGAAGTGACGCTCGTGTTCATCAACGGCGAGGCGTTTGACTCGTCCACCGCCCGGCTCGAGGCGTATGACGCGGACGACAAGCTGATCGACGAGTATGTCACCGACGCGATCCTGCCGGGCCAGAGCGAAGCCATGACCGTCAGCGGCAACATGAAGTACGCGATCGCCTACCTCGCCGATGGGGATGGCAGCTTCGGCCGCTTCGACCTGTTGACGTTCAACACGTCCGGCGTCAGCGACTAAGCCGGCGGCCGATCGCCATCGGCCAACCCGCAACCGCGCAAACCGGACCCGCCGTCGAGCGATCGCCCGATCGCCCCACGGCGGGTCCTGCGCGTTCTGAATCTCGCCGGCGCCTCATCCCGTACGGCCACGCAGCCGACTTGCGTGGCCCCTCCCGCCGAAGCGCCACCCCGCCCGCACCCCGCTCAAACCCCTTGTTCGTCCGATATTTATGCAACTACGTCACCTGCTGAACGTGCAAATGTCGCGTGCCGCGCTCGAATTTCGTTGCGATTCCCGATGCCCGGGGGGTAAAATCAGGGGTAAGATTGTGTAAGACTCGTCCGCTTCCTGTCGTGTTTGGTTGCGCGCTGTCGAGGAGCCTGGATGCGCTGGACCGCCGCGGGATTCGTTGTAGCCCTTGCTGTCGCCACGGCCTCCGGTCAGGACGTGCTGGAACCCGTCGAAGGCTGCAAAGGGCACGCCCCGCACTTCGGGACGCCCGACCGGCCGTTCGACGCGGGCGGCATTGCCGGCGTGGGCGACGAGACGGACGCGGAACACTACCACCTCGACATCGCGATCGATGCGGTCGCGCGCGTCCTGAGCGGCGCGAACACGATGACGCTGCGTGCGCTGCAGGACGGCGTGACGCAGGTTCGCATCCGCCTGCGCGACAACTTCACGATCTCGGGCATCGAGGTCGACAGCCTGCCGGCGAACTGGACGCGCAACGACACAGTGGTCGTAACTGTTGATCTGGGTCGGATTTACAACACGGGCGAGACGATCACGATCCGCGTGGCGTACTCCGGGACGACGGTGTCGCGCGGCTTTGGGTCGATCGAGTTCCGCACGCACGGCCCCAGCCAGATACCCGTCGTGTACACGCTCAGCGAGCCGTGGTACGCCTATACCTGGTGGCCCGTCAAAGACAACGGCGATAACAACAACCGCGACAAGGCGACGGCGGATTTGTGGTTCACCGTGCCCGACGGGATGGTCGTGGCGTCGAACGGGTTGATGCTGGAGATCGACCCGCTCGGCCCGTCGGACGGCCTGCAACGGTACGAATACTCGACGAACTACCAGACCGCGGAGTATCTGTTCTGCTTCGCGATGACGAACTACGACCGCATCTCGCAAGTCTACAACCATGCGGGCGGTTCGATGCCGGTGGAGTTCTTCGTCTACCCGGAAAGCAACACGACCAACAACCTGAACACCTGGACGGCCAGCGTTGCGATGCTGGGCACGTTCGGCGACCTCTTCGGCCCGTACCCGTTCATCGACGAGAAGTACGGGATGTACCAGTTCAACTTCGGCGGCGGCATGGAGCATCAGACCATGACCGGCCAGGGGGTGTTCGTCGAGTGGATCACGGCGCATGAACTGGGCCACCAGTGGTGGGGGGACATGATCACCTGCGCCACGTGGCACGACATCTGGCTCAACGAGGGCTTCGCCACGTACTCCGAAGCGCTTTGGGAGGAGTTCAAGCCCGGAAGCAGCGGCAAGGCGGCTTTGCTGGCGTACATGGATGGGAAGCGCCCGAGCGCCGTGAACGGTTCGGTGTACGTCTACGATGCGAGCAACCAGAACCGCATCTTCTCAGGGAATTTTTCGTATCGCAAAGGCGGCTGGGTGCTCCACATGCTTCGGCACGTTTTGGGCGATCAGGTGTTTTTCGACACCTTGATCGCCTACCGCGCCGCGCACGAGTATAGCGCCGCGACCACGGCGGATTTCATCGCCGTCGCCGAGTCGGTCAGCGGCCGCGACCTGGATTGGTTCTTTCTCCCCTGGATCTTCGAAATCGGAGCGCCGGAGTACGAGTACGGCTGGCGGCAAACGACCGTCGGGGGCCGCGCCTACGTCGAACTCGCGGTGCGGCAGGTTCAGGTCGTAGATTATCCGATCTACACCATGCCGGTGGACATCCGTACAACCGCCGGAGGCGTAGATACTCTACAGGTGATCTGGAACGACGCCGAATTCGAACACTTCCTGCTGCCGGTGGGCGGCCCGATCGACTCCGTTGCTTTCGACCCGGAAAAGTGGATTCTGTGGACTGACAGTACAGAGCTTCCGTTCGTGCCCGGTCCGCCGAAGATCACCGCGATACATCCGTCGCCGGGAGCGACGGTCTTCCCGGTGGACGCCGCGCGGGTTCGCGTTGAGACGCATGTTCCGGTGAGCGTTTCCGCCGCGGATGTGACCTTCACCGGGCCGGGCGGGTCGGCGGTCGCGTTCGGCGCGACCTACAACGCGGGTACGCAGGAGATCGAGGTCACGCCGCTGACGCAACTCGCGCCCGGTTCCTACAGCGTGACGATCGCGCCGACCGTCTTGAGCGTCGAAAGCGGCCTGGCGCTCGATGGCGAGTTGTCGGCGCCGGCGCTGCCGAGCGGCGATGGGCTGCCGGGCGGCGCGGCGACGTTCGCGTTTGCCGTTGTTCCGGGCACGGCGCCGGGCGACACGAACTGCGATGGCGCGGTGAACTTCTTCGACATCGATCCGTTCATCCTGGCGCTGTTCGACCCGGCGGCGTACGCCGGCGAGTTCCCGGATTGCTCGATCCTGCGGGCCGATACCAGCGGCGATGGCGGAGTGAACTTCTTCGACATCGATCCGTTTCTGACGATCTTGTTTGGTTGACTGCGACAGCAGCGCCGCCGCCATCGCCGACCGGTGGCCGCCGCGAGTATTGTCTGCCGATGCGCGAGCCTGAAAACCGAAGTGGAGCGAGGAACGACATGAAGAGTTCACGGATGACGCAGTTGACGCTTCCGCTGGCGCTGCTGGCCGCCGCCGCGGGGACAGCGCTCGCACAACCGGCGAACGACAATTGTGCGAACGCGATTCCTGTGGTCGAGGGAACGTACAACGGCACCACGGTTGGTGCGACGCGCGACGGCACCGGCTCGTGCGGAAGTTCGAGCACCAGTATCGACGTTTGGTACAGCTACATGGCGCCGTTCGACGGCCAGCTCACGCTGCAGACCTGTCAGGGCGCGACGTGGGACACGGTGATCTCCGTTTTCGACGGCTGCCCGTCCGGCGGGGGCACGGAAGTCGCGTGCGTGGATGACGGTTGCAGCGTGCAGACGTTCTTGCAGACGAGCATGACGAACGGGCAACTTTATTACATCCGCATCGCCGGATTCGGCGGCGCGTTCGGGGCGTTCACGCTGAACATCTCCTCCACGGAGGGCACAGGCGGCGGTTCCGCCGGCGCTGACGTGGTCTACAGCGACATCACCGACATTTCCGAGTACGGACCGGTCGGTGGTTTTCGCGCCTATTCGTTCGACACTTACACCTGCAATATCGGCAGCGGCAACCTGCGCTGGGGCAATTCGTGGAACGGCAGTCCGGCCGTCGGCTTCAACGCCTATCGCCTGCACAACGGCCGACTGATGCAGATCGGCCTGGGCTTCTGCAAGCAGGCCTGCTGCGCGGCCGCGGTTACCGACTCACGCTGCTCCGGCCTGTCGTGCAACGGCGTCGGCGGCTCGATGCTCGGCAGCGGTTGCCGCGACTTCTACGGCTCGGGCTACAACGCCGGTCAGAGCCGCCTCGGCCCGCGCTCGGCCGTGAACGCCTTCACGGGTGCATATCCGATTCAGAGCACCGGCAGCGGCGATGCGATTTTCCGCCGGCTGCAGGTTGCGGTGACGGATACGGACGCCGCGCTCTTCCCCGGGGCGCAGTACATCGTCGAAGGCGTCTACAGCGCGTCGGACGACGCACCGGCCAACAGCGCCAATGCCCATAACAACGCTTCGTACAAGCGCGCCACGAACTCCGCCGGCAACCTGACGCCGACGGGTTCGATCAACGTGGGCGTCCCCGCGATCCAGGCTTGGCGCGACCACGGTCTTGGGGCGAATCTGCCCGACAACAGCGTGCAGCTCGGCATGATCGACGTGCCCGACGAAGGCCGCTTCCACTACGCGTGCAAGGTCCGCGACCTGGGCAACGGCCGCTGGCTCTACGACTACGCCGTGTTCAATCTCAACAGCGACCGCAGCGGCGGCTCGTTCAGCGTGCCCGTGCCGGCCGGCGTCACGATCACCGGCGTCGGCTTCAACGACGTGCGTTACCACTCGGGCGAGCCGTACGACAACACGGATTGGACCTCGACAGTCGGCGGCGGAAGCGTGACCTGGAGCAGCCCGCAGACCTTCGCGCAAAACGCCAACAGCAACGCACTGCGCTGGGGCACGATGTACAACTTCTGGTTCGAGGCCGATCGCCCGCCGACCACGGCGAACGTGACGCTGGGCCTGTTCAAGCCGCACACGCCGCAGCAGGTGCAGTTCGCCGCGCAGACCCCGTCCGCGCCGCCGCAGTTCGGCAATGCGGACACCAATTGCGACGGAGCGGTCGACTTCTTCGACATCGATCCGTTCCTGCTGGCGCTGTTCGACCCGGCGGCTTACGGACTGGCGTTCCCGAATTGCTCGTTGACGACGGCGGATGTGAACGACGATGGCAGCGTCGATTTCTTCGACATCGACGCGTTCCTGGCGGTGCTCTTCCCATAGGGGCGCCGGCCGGGCATGGGTTCGCTCGCTGAGGAGGATGGCCGCGAAGGCCTGAGGAAGAAGCGAGCCCGAGCGGTGACAACACGAGTCGGCGTGACGCGACCCCCGTTGGGCGGCGCGGCGCGCGGCGGTGCGTGCGATGGACGCGCACGGATCGTCGTCGGCTGGTGGTCGCGAGCCTGGGCGCAACGCCCGGAATGCCCGGGACGCGGGCCGCTCCGACGCTGCATGGAACTGGGTGTTTCGGTGCGGCTGCGCGCAGCCGTGCTGTGAAGTCACGAAAGTGAAGGGAGATGCCTCCCTTCGGTCCTTAAGAGGAAAGGGTTACGCATGACAAACAAGTATCGTTCTGGGATGCTCGCGATCGCGGCTTGTAGCCTCGGCGCGACGCTGAGCGCAATGGCGGGCAACCGCGAGATCAGCTTCGGCACACCCGTGCCGGCGCCGATGGAGCAGACCGCCCGCATCGAGTTTCTCGGTTCGGTCGAGGGCGGCGGCATCAGCGGCACCGCCTGCGCCCTGGGCGGCGCCAACTGCCAGGCGGCGGACGGGCTGAACGCGTTCAACTCGACGACCGGCGGCTTCCGCGTCGCGGACGACTTCGACCCAGCCGCCAGCGGCAACATCACGCAGGTCTGCTGGACGGGCGTGTACGCCAATGCGGGCGTGGACTGCGGCGGCACGGCGGTGGATGCGTTCACCATCGTGATCTACAACGACAATAACGGCCTGCCGGGCACCGTCGCCGGCACGTACGTGCAGGGCACCACCGCCGCGGTGACGCGCGCCGCGACCGGCGTGACGCTGCCGTTCGGCGCCGGCCTGGCGCAGTACGAGTACAGCGCGATTCTGAGCGGCACGCTGGTCAACGCGGTCGCCACGAACTGCTACTGGCTGGAAATCACCAACGGTGTGACCGGCTGCACGTGGTTCTGGGAGACCGGCACCGGCGGCGCGACGCCGTACTCGGTGCAGGACGGCAACAACGCCTACACCCTGGCCGACGTGAACTCGACCGACTTCTCGTTCTGCCTGAACCTGGCGCTGGATGACTCGTCGGTCGGCCCCTGCCTGCCGAACGTTCCGGCCAACGACCTGTGCGCGAATGCCGCCGTCCTGGCGACCAACGGCACCGTGGCGACCGTCGATCTCCGCAGCGCGACCGACAGCGGCACGGACCCGCAGTTCTCCTGCAAGTTCGGCGGCGCGGGCAACGGCTCGGGCAGCGTGTGGTATCGCTTCACCGCCACCGCGACCAGCCACCGCATCACCACCTGCGACAGCCCCGGTGTGGACTCGATCATCGCAGTCTACAGCGGTACCTGCGCGACGCTCACCGAGATCGCCTGCAACGATGACCTGTGCGGCACGCTGTCCGAGCTGTGCGTCACCGGCCTGACCCCCGGCACGCAGTACTTCATCCAGCTCGCGGCCTTCGACGCGGCTTCGCGCGGCGTGTACAGCATCGCGGTCGGCCCCTGCCTGTCGTGCCAGGAGCACCTCCCGGCGGGCGGCTACATCATCGTTCCGTCCGACGTCGCGATCGTCACCGGCTGGGATGATTTCCAGGTCGCCGACACGGCGAACATGACGACGATCCAGACGACCGGCATTTACTGGAACGGCGTCAACGGCGCGGGCGCGAACGTCACGATTCCGCCGGCCAACCAGGATCTGTTCAACGTCTCGATCTTCCGCCAGGGCACGAACGGCCTGCCGGACACTCTGGTTGCGACGCGCTCGGTCCTCAACGGCGACCTGACGGTCGTCAGCCGCACGCCGCAGGGCATCGGCTTTGACTTCAACGGTCCGACGCCGGGCGGCTTTGCCGAGTTCCAGGAGCACGTCCTCAGCTTCACCCCGATCGCCATGACTCCGGGCTGCTACTGGTTCACCGTCTCCAACGACCTGCCGACGCAGCCGGTCATCTGGTGGTGGCTGGGCGGCCGCCGGTCGGTCATGACCGCCGGCAACGACCGCGCGGCGTTCGACAACGAGAACAACGGCGTTCAGGCCGACGACCAGATTCTGGGCGACATGATCTGGTGCATGGACCTGAACCTGCTCGATCCGCTCGGCTGCACGAACACCACGCCGCCGACCAATGACAACTGCGCCACCGCCACGGTGGTCCCGTGCAATCCGGCCGGCGTGACGCTTGCGCTGGATCTGCGCAATGCGACCGAGAACGGCGCCGATCCGATTCCGTCGTGCACCGGCGTTCCGGCGCTGGGCACGGTCTGGTTCACGGTGACCACCGGCAACGCGCCGGCGTCGCTGCTGATCGAGACCTGCACGACGGTCAACGTCGGCGTGAACGACTCGGTGCTGGCGGTCTACACCGCCGGTCCGGGCGGCTGCGGCGAGCTGACCGAAGTGGCCTGCGCCAACGACAACTGCGCCGTGCAGTACGAAGAAATCCTGATTCGTCCGGCGCTGCCGAACACGACGTACTACATCATGCTGGGCGGCGTGAACGAGTTCGCGCAGCTCTTCTACAACCTGCGGGTCACCTGCCCGGCGCCGCCGGCTCCGGCCAATGACCTGTGCGCGGACGCCGTCAGCGTGGCCGTGGGCGGCACCGTCAACGGCACCACGCTGAACTCGACGCTCGACCAGAACGCGGTCGACGCGGGCGATTGCAACGGCGTGACCGTCGGCGCCAAGGGCGTGTGGTACAAGGTGGTCGGCAACGGCAGCACGCTGCAGGCCTCGATGTGCAACTCGCTCGATCCGTTCGACTCGCAGATCTCCGTGTTCTGCGGTCCGTGCGAGAACCTGGTGTGCGTGAACGCCGATGACGACGGCTGCGGCGCGCCGGGCTCGGGCACCGTTTCTCAGACGAGCTGGTGCTCGGAGAACGGCCGGGAGTACCTGGTGCTGGTGCACAACTTCCCGGGCGACCTGGGCGGCGACTTCACGCTCGACATCGTCGACATCGGTCCGGCCTGCACGCCGACGGTTGTCTGCCCGAGCACCGGCTGCCCGGGCCAGCGCGGCGACACCAACTGCGACGGCGGTATCGACTTCTTCGATATCGATCCGTTCCTGCTGGCGCTGTTTAACCCGGCACAGTACGCCTCGACGTTCTGCGGCGGCAGCATCTGCGCGGCGGACATCGACTGCTCGGGTCAGGTCGACTTCTTCGACATCGACCCGTTCCTGGCGTGCCTGTTCACCGCTTGCCCGCCGTGCCCGTAATTCGACTGCGGTCAGACATCGTCTGACGTAGCACGAGTTGCAAACAAACCCGCAGGCCGCCGGAGCGATCCGGCGGCCTGCGTCGTTTCAATACACAATGGCGAATGGCGAATTGAAGAGGGGACTCGTGGCGGATCGCGCTTCCTGAAGCCGGTCGCGGAGTGAGCGAACGAGACGCGCTGCGCGGCGTGGTTCGGGCGGCGCGCAGCGCCCACGACTTCGTCGCTGCGTCGCGCGGCGGAAGCGCCGGGCTGGCGTGGTGCAGGCATGCTGCCTGCACCGGGCGCGCAGAATGCCCGCCCCACCCGCCGGCTCAAGCCTCACGCCGCCCTATACGCCGACCAGCATCTCGTCGGCCGGCGCCTTCGGCGCGGCGGCCGCGGCCGGTTCGGAGTTCAGGGCGTCGACGAACGAATCCAGCGCTGAGCGGAACTGCCGCTCGGCCCAGCGGCGGTCCACGTCCGCCATGCGCACCGTCGATTTGTCCATCAGCGGTTCGCGGCCCGGCACGAACGACTCGCTGGCCATGTCGAACTCGCCGATGTTGACCGAACGGAAGATGATCAGCAGATAGGCGTTCTCCGCCAGCTCGAACTTGAACGAGCGGCGGCCCTGCTCGCGCAGCGGCGTCGAGACGCGGAACCCGTGGTTGCAGACGAACGCGCCGAATTCATCGAAAACCGGCACGATGGCCTCGTCCAGCACGTCCTCGAAACGGCGCACCCACTGCGATTGCGCCTTGCCCAGCTTCTGCACGAAACTTCTGCGCCAGTCTTCCATTGCCGTTCCTCCGCACGATTGAGCTGCCTGCGGCGCGCACCGACGGCGCGCCGTCCCCGAATACCGACTGTTCCATGCGGCGGCGCGCCCGCCGGCGTGCCCGGCCGAGCGAAACGCACGCGTCGCGCTGCACTTTCCCGCGTCCCCCGCGGGAAAGCGTCTTGACGACGGGGCGGCGGCCGGCGGTCGTTCGCGACGGGCGACCGCCGCGCGGCGCGCCCTTCGTCTTGTTTGCCGACCAACATCCCGCGTATATCAGAAGGCTACAATTCAATCCGCGCCGGCGGCCAGTCGAACCGCCGCAGATTCGCGGGGTGGCCGGCGGCGGGGCCGCTCCGGCGTGCGCGGCGCGTGCGCGGAACTTGCCCGGCGCCGGGCTTGGCGCGGGCGTGCGGGACGGTGACCATGCCCGGAGCACGGCGGCGCGGCCCGGTCGCCGCGATGTCCGAGAAGAGTCACGCATCCGGGCCTGGAGGCGCTGGCATGCCGCGCATCACCCGCGTTTACACACGAACCGGCGACGATGGCAGCACGGGCCTGGGCAGCGGACAGCGTGTGCCGAAGACGGCCGCCCGCATCGTCGCTTACGGGGCCGTCGATGAGTTGAACTCGCATATCGGCGTCGCCCTGGCCGCGGGTGTGCATGAGCGGCTGCGCGAGCCGCTACGCCGCATTCAGAACGAGCTGTTTCACGCGGGGTCGGACCTGTGCGTGCCCGAGGCCGATAAGCCGCAAATGCCCGTGCCGGGCATCGAGGAGCGGCATGTGCTGGCGCTGGAAGCGGAGATGGACGCGCTGAGCGAAGAACTGTCGCCGCTGGAGAATTTCATCCTGCCGGGCGGGAGCGTGGGCGCCGCGCAACTGCACGTCGCGCGCACGGTCTGCCGCCGGGCGGAAGTCGACGTGGTTCGCCTGCGCGAGCTGGAACCGATCGGGCCGTGGGTGCTGCGCTATCTGAATCGGCTGTCGGACACGCTGTTCGTAATGGCCCGCTACCAGAATCTGAAGATGGGCGCAGCGGACCCGCTGTGGAACAGCCGCGCGTAGCATCGGCCGCTGTGCATCACGCCGGAGCGACCGAGGGTTCGCGCAGCAGGCGCAGCCCGTTGAGCACGACCAGGACCGTGCTGCCCTCGTGGCAGATGACGGCCACCGGCAACCACAGCGCGCCCAGCAGCGTCAGGCAGATCAGCAGCGCGATCATTCCACCCCCCAGCGCCAGGTTCTCGGCGATCAGCGTGCGGCTGCGGCGCGCGAGGTTCACTGCGTCGGTCAGGCCGCGCAGGTCGTCGCGCATCAGGACTACGTCCGCGGTCTCCATCGCCACGTCGCTGCCGGCGGCGCCCATCGCCACGCCCACCGTCGCAGCAGCCAGCGCCGGCGCGTCGTTCACGCCGTCGCCGATCATCGCGACACCGCCATTTTGTTTGGCCAGGCGGCGAATGGCGAAGAGCTTGTCCTCGGGCTTGAGGCTGGCGCGCACATCGCGGATGTCCAGGGCCTCGGCGATCTGACCGGCGGCCGCGGGGTGGTCGCCGGTGAGCAGCGCCAGATGCTGGATGCCCAGTTCGCGAAGCCGCGCCAGTGTTGCGGCGGCCTCGGGGCGCAGTTCGTCGCGGAGCGTCAGCACGCCTCCGATGCCCGCCGCGCCCCACACGACGACGCGTATCTGGCCAGGGCGCGGCGCTCCCGCGGCCGCGAGTTCCGGCGGCAGCGCGTGACCGTGGCGGGCAAAGAGCTCGGGGGCGCCGACGCCCACCCACTGTCCGGCGACCCGGCCCCAGACGCCCGTGCCGGGCTCGCGCTGGAAGTCTTCGATGGCTGCGGGCTGCACGCTGCGCGCCGCCGCGGCGCGGACGACGGCCCGCGCCAGCGGGTGCTCGCTGTGCGATTCCAGCCCCGCGGCCAGGGTCAGCAGCGCTTCGACCGTCGCACCGCCGACGGGCTGCACGTCTGCGACCGTCGGCTTGCCGCGCGTCAATGTGCCGGTTTTGTCGAAGGCCAGCGTCGAGACGCCCGCCAGGTGCTCCAGGTGCGAGCCGCCCTTGAAGAGCACGCCGAAGCGCGCCCCGCGCGTCACCGCGGCGAGGACGACCACGGGCGTCGCCAGCACCAGTGCACACGGCGAAGCGGCCACCAGCAGGATCATGCCGGTCTGAATCGCCGGACGAATCGCCGCGAGCGGCTCTCCGTCAAGCGCGCCCGTGATCCACTTGGCGACCATCGTGACCGCCGAGAGCACGAGCACCGCGAGGACGTAGCGCCCCTGCCAGCGCTCGATCAGGCGCTGCGCGCCGAGTTTGTTCTCCTGCGCGTTCTCCACCAGGTGCACGATGCGGGCCAGCGTCGAGTCTGCGGCGGCCCGCGTGACGCGCACGAGCAGCGAGCCATTGGCGTTGAACGTGCCGGCAAAAATCGGGCTGCCCGGCTGCTTGTCCACCGGCAGGCCCTCGCCGGTGACGATCGACTCGTCGGCGGCGCTGCTGCCCGTCTCGACCTCGCCGTCCGCGGCGAAGCGCTCGCCGGGCCGAACGCGGATGCGATCGTCGACGCGCAGGGCTTCGAGCGGCACGGTCGATTCGACGCCGTCGCGCACCAGGCAGGCGGTGCGCGGCCTCAGGTCCATCAGGCGCGAGACGCCGCGGCGGGTGCGCTCGACGGCGAAGCGCTCCAACGCATCGCTGAGCGAGAAGAGGAACAGCAGGATCGCGCCCTCGTCCCAATGCCCCAGCGCCGCGGAGACCACGGCGACGAGAACCATCAGGAAGTTGATTTCGAGCTTGCCGGCCTGCATCGCGCTGATCGCTTCGAGCGTCGCGCGCAGCCCGCCGGCCAGATACGCCGCGGCGACCAGCACGACCATCGTGCCGGCGGCGCCGCAGCGCTCGGCGACCGCCGCCGCGATGCCGAGTAGCGCACACCCACCCGCCGCGGCGAAGCGCCAGCGCGGCCCCGGATCGCCGCTGAGCAGATCGGCCCACACGGACGGACCGCGCGACGCCGCGCCCACGGTCGCGTCGGCCGCCGTCCGGGTCGGTGCGGCGTCGGTCATCGCGGTTCTCCGGCCAGCGCGACGGCCGCCGGCGAAGCCGCGCCGCCGGCAGGTGTGGGACGCGGGCGGCGCAGCCGCACGGTGAAGACGGTTCCACCCGAAGCGCGGCGGACCACGCGGATCGCCCCCTGATGGGCGTCCACGATTCGCGCGGCGATGGGCAGGCCGAGCCCGGTGCCCTTGCCGCCGGGCTTGGTGGTGAAGAACGGCTCGAAGATTCGCGGCAGGACCTCCGGGTCGATTCCTGCGCCGGTGTCCTCGACGTCGATGCACAGCGTCTCGCTGCCGGGCGGGTCCGACTCGCCGTTTTCGATGCGGGTGCGAAGCGTCAGCACGCCGCCGGCCTCCATGCTATCGAGCGCGTTGAGGATCAGGTTTACGAACACCTGCTCGATCAGTTGCGGATCGACGGGCGCCTCATCGTCGGCGACGCTGAACTCCTCGCGGAGTTGAATGCGGTTCTCGTCGATTCGCGAACCGACCGCGCTGAGCGCGCTGGCGAGAATGCTGCGCACGCTTGCCGGCTGGGGGCGAATGACGTGTTCGCGGGCGAGCGTCAGCAGGCGGCGGACGATCAGATTCATGCGTTCCAGGCCGCTGTCGATCAGGTCGAGCATCTGGGCGCAGCGCTGCGGGTCGGCGAGCGAGCGGCGGAGGATGCGAACGCAGCTCTGCACGCCGTCGAGCGGGTTGTTCACCTCGTGGGCCACGCTGGCGGCCAGTTCTCCGAGAAACGCGAGCCGCTCGCGCTCGCGAAGCTCCAGGTGCAGCCGTTTCTCCTCCTTGCTGGCTTTCGCCAGTCGTGCGGCGACTTCGTTGACGGCCTGGACCAGCTTGTAGAAATCATCGCCGGCTTCCGCCCGCAGCGGCAGAGACGGCCACCCGCGGCTGATATCCAGCGCGGCGCGGCGCAGGCGCCCGAAAGTGTAGCGCAGATAGCGCCGCGCGATCCGCTCGCAGATGAAGGACGCCGCCAGGCCGCCGGCGACGCAGATCAGCACGGCTTTCCAGCTTTGCGGCTCGAGCGCCACGGCGATCGTGCCGCTGACGACGACGCCGACTTGCAGCAGCAGGAAGAGGGTGTGGCGGAAACCGCGCAGCATGAGCGACTCACGGTCCTGGCCCGCGGAAGCGACGGAAATCGCAGCACCGCCGCCACGAGCGGAATACGGAGCGTCCGACAGGCATTATGCTTGTTTGTTCGGGCCGAACAAGTCGCGTTTGGCCGGATATGGAGCCTGCGCAGCCATGGCAAACGCGAATTCGCCCGCAGCGGCCGTCGCCCGCGGGCCGGCCAACCGCCTGGGGCTGGACTACCGGCGGCCGACCGGGCTGCGCGCGCTGGGGGCCGCGCTGGTAGACGTTCACACCCACGTGCATGTTTCGAAAACGACTGCGACGTTTATCGAGGCCGCGCGGATGTACGGCGTCGGCCGGATCTTCTCGATGAGCGCCGTCGGCGAAGTCGAGCAACTTGCCGCTGCGCACGGCGACATCCTGCGCTTCATTGCGGTGCCAAACTGGAAGGCCATCGGCCAGTCGGACGCGTTCGCGGCCAGTTGGATGCATGACCTGGGCGTCTTCCGGTCGCACGGCGCGGCGCTGTGCAAGTTCTGGATGGCGCCGCCGATGCGCGAGCGGCACGGGCTCACGCTGGAGCATCCGTTTCTCGCGCCGATCATTGCCGAGGCGCTACGGCTAGGGTTCGACTTTCTGCTGCACGTCGGCGATCCGAGCGTCTGGTGGCGGCCGGGCGGGAAGTACGCGGACACGGCCAGGTTCGGCACGAAGGCGGATCAGTACGCGCAGCTGCGCTGGTTCTGCCGGCGGGTGGCCCCGCGGTTTGTGATCGCGGCGCACATGGGGGGCAACATCGAAGACCCGGACTTCCTCCAGGGGCTGCTCGACGAGCTTCCGAACCTCTACCTCGACACCAGCGCGGCCAAGTGGATCGTGCGGGAGGTGGCCCGGCAACCGGAGCGGGCGGCGGCTTTCGTGCGGCGCAACAGCGACCGCATCCTGTTCGGCAGCGACGTGGTGGTGGAGGACAAGTACGATTTCGACCACTACGCCAGCCGTTACTGGGCGCAGCGCACGATGTGGGAGACGGCGTACGCCGGCGAAAGCCCGATCGACGATCCGGACGCGGAGGGGCCGCCGCAACTGGCGGGGTTGAACCTGCCCGACGCGATCCTGCAGCGCGTGTACCGCGACAATGCGGCGCGCCTGGGACTGGACTGAGGCCGCGGCGCGGGGCGAGTGCAGCGCCGAATCTCGAGTTGAAGCGGGCCGCAGTTTTGCGGGCCGCGTGGCGAGGAGTGCACCGAAATGACTGGGAAGTTGGCTCTGGCGTTGTGCAGCCTGCCCGTCGCCGGCGTGTGGGCGTCCTCCGCGTTCTGCTGAGGGCATCCGCTCTCGGGGCTCGGTCCGGGCCTCGTGCTGCTGGGTGTTCCGCTGGCGCTGCTGGCGTCGTTTCGGGCGCTGAGCGTTCCGGGCGAGCGCACCTTCGCGCTGGCCGCGGTAGCTGTCAGCGTTTTTGAAGCGCTGGCGCTGGTGACGGTGGTCGTGCTGAACTGGCTGGATGTACCGCTGACGGGCGGTTGATCGCGCGGTGCGCCGCGGTTGATTGGTGCGGCGGGGGCGTTCGCGCGGGCGCGTTCATTCGTGTTCGTTGCGCCCGCGAGCGGGTCGCACGGGCCGGAGGCCCATGCTCCCCGCTCCGAGATCCGTTCGCACGAGACTCTCCCCACTCGCTACTCGCCACTCACTACTCTACCTCGCCCCGACGCCGCCGTTCGGCAGCGCGCTGTAGACGCCCGCGGGCAGCAGCCCGAGCCACGGATCGCTCGACGGTGTCAGGAAGAGCTCGGCATACGCGCGCTCCGTCAGGGTTTCCACGGTCACCGCCGGGTCGCGGGCCAGCCACTCGAACACCTGGCGATGCAGTCTGAATTCGTTGAACGCCGTGTCCGCCGCGATCGACTGCTCGAACCGCGCGATCGTCGGCTCGATCGCTTCGCCCTCCCGGCACTTGTTGCGGACCAGCCGGCGGCTGCCTTCGTCGAGCCGGGCGACGTCCTGAAACACCTCCGCGAGTTTGAGCCACGCCGTGGAGTCCTGCTGCGCCTCCAGCCGTTCGACTTGCGACGCGATCGACTCAAGCGTAGGCAGATCTTCCGCGCGCTTCGCGAAGGCGAGCGGCGCGGCCTCGAGCGCTCCGGGGTGCGCCGCGTGCGGTCGTCCCTCGCGCTCGGCTGCGGGTAGCGCCAAGTGGGCCAGCGCGCCTTCCCACGCGACCGCCAGCGCGCGGGCCCGGCGAATGAATACTCGTTCAGCGCCCCAGTTCGGCGCAGCTGGAGCGATCGGCGCCGAGCGCACCATGTTCAGGTCGACGCTGAGGTGGTCCAGAAACACGCGTGGGGCGATCAGACCGGGAATGCCGTCGATGACGCGGCCATCGGGCGCGAGCACGAAGTGGATGCTGTTTCCGGTGATGGTGCGCGTCAGCTTGCGGCCGTCGCCGAAATCGATCGTCAGCACCGGAACGGGTCGCACGGACTGCCAGTGCAGCACGAAGTTTTCGCGCAGCACGCGACTGACTTCCTGATTGGCGTAGAGCACGCTGCGGAAGAACCGGCTGTTCGCGCAGCTCAACTCTTCGTCGAGATTGCCCAGCAGCCGCAGCGACAGAATCGGCTTGTTGGCCGCCTGGGCGGCCGTCCGAGCCGCTTCGAGGTCCGTGTACCAGTAGAGGCGGGCGCTGTGGCTGTCGCGCTGGCGGGCGACCGCATCGAGCGCTGCTCTCAATCGGGTCCAGGCGGCCAGATCATCGCCGTGGAACACCTCGTCCGCATCGTAGCGTCGCAGCCAGTTGCCGTGCGCCTCGCACAGCGCCTCCAGACCCGCCGGGCCGGCCGCCCGCAACTCGGAAATGGCTGCGGCCGCGCGATCCGAATCGGACCCGACCGCGACAACAGCCAGTTCCGCGAGCGAACCGCCGGCGGCCGGTGCCGGCGCGATGCACAACGCCCCGAAAACGAGCGCCTGAATCGTACGGTGCATGGGATTCTCCTGTTGCGGCGCGCGACCGCGGCACGAACGCCCGGCTACGGTGGCGCGGCTCTATCAATTGGTAACCCACGCACACGACCGCAGCGCAACAAGCGCGCAACAGGCGCGGTACACTCCGAGGCAGGTCCGCGCGAGCATCAGGAGCGGAGAGGTGCGGCTGGGGTCTCGGTAACACGCCCTGGCGTGCACCGCCGTTCTCGCGTTGTGGCGCCGCGCGGCCACCGCCCGTAAGCCGAAGACGCGTGCGCACCGGCGCGCAGCGCCGGCATGGCGACTGACACTCGCGGCGAACCGGACGGCCGGCCGCTCGTAGCGCGGTTCGATCTCGGGCAGCGCCCGTCGCGGCGGACACGCACCTGGTTGCAGCGGACATTCGACATGACGACGCGCACAGCCCCGGTCACGCCCCGCCTGCCCCGCGCCGGCACGCCGCGCGAGCGGGCGATCCCCGCGCTGCTCGACGCCTGCGGCGGCCGCCTCTACCGCCTGGGCACGCGAATCTGCGGCTCCGCGGATGAAGCCGAGGATTTGGTGCAGGAGGTGTTCCTGCTCGCCTGGCGATACTGGCCGGACTTCCGCGGCGAGAGCCAGCCGGCGACGTGGCTCTTTCGGATCGCGGGGCGCGTCTGTCAGCGACGGCACCGACGGCGGTCCGGGCAGCCCGCGCGCATCGCGTCGCTGAATACCGACGCGGTGCGCGAACTGTTCGCGCGTCAGCCGGGCGCCGACCCCGCCGACCAGGACCCGGCGCAGCGCGCCAGCCGGGCCGATCAGCTCGGAGCGCTGCAACAGTCCATCGGTGCGTTGCCGGAGCAGTTCCGCCTGCCCCTACTGCTGAAAGACGTACTCGAGATGTCGATCGAGGACGTCGCGCTGGCGTTGGCGCTCAAACCGGCGACGGTCAAAACCCGCGTCCACCGCGCTCGGCTGGCGCTGCGGGCCGCGCTGGCCGGCGGCGATGCGGCGGTGCGCGGCGCGCCGCAAAGCTACGACGAACAGACCTGCCTGGACCTGCTGAACATCAAGCTGGCGGCGCTGGACCGCGGCGAAGTGGGAATCGATTCGGGCGTGATCTGCGCGCGCTGCCGCCGGCTGTTCGAGCAACTCGATCAGACGCGGTCGCTGTGCTCGAAGCTCGCCGCCGGCCGGCTGCCCAAGGACGTGGGCGAGCGGATTCGGGCCGCGCTGGGCGTGGGCTGAGCTCGCACGCGGCGGCCGGGCGTCCGCGCCGCGACCGCCGCTCGGATCGTGCGAACGCGGAACGCCCTACTTCTCGCCGGTCGCAGCCAGCGCATCGAGCGCGTCGACGACTTCGGGGAAGTACGTATACGTCGGGCCGCCCTGCATCATGACGGCGACGGCGGCGGCCTCGAGCACCTGCTCGCGGGTCGCGCCGGCGTGAAGCGCCTTCTCGACGTGCGCGAAGATGCAGTTCGTGCAGCGCGTCGCGAGTCCGATCGCCAGGGCGATCAGCTCTTTCTCGCGTACGCTGAGCACGCCTTCCTTCATGGTCGCCTGAAACAGCCCGCCGAAGCCGCGCGCCATGTCGGGCGCGGCGGCCCGCATCGCGGCTACGCGGCGCGGCCAGGTTTCGTAGAACTTCGCGGCGTTCGTCTGTGCCTGCTCGGTCATGGTCTTGGCTCCTGGGAGGCGGTTCGCGGCGGCGGCATATCGCCGGCGACGCATGCTCCGCGTCCACCAGAATTGAGACATGTAAGCCGCCGCGGTTTCGCGGCGCAGCAGAATTGCACTCCACATCGTGGGCGATTGCGACGCTCGGCCATGCGCAAACGACGCGCCCGGCAGCGCGGTGCTTGCGAGACGCCCGGCGGCCCGTAAGATTGCGTGCGGGGGACGAACAGGCGGCCAGCCCGCCGCGAAAAACACTGTGCGACAAGCAACGAAAGGTACGGGTAGTCATGACGGAACGACTCCCCTTCTTCCGCTCTGCCGGCGCCGTGGCGGGCGCGCTGTGGATCGCCGCCGCGCTGGGGCAGCCCGCATCGGCCGGGCCGCGCGTGGTGCTCATCAGCATTGACGGCCTGCGGCCCGACGTGATCGCGGCGGATACCACGCCAAGCCTCGCGGGGCTGCTCGCACAAGGCGTCAGCGCCGAAAACGCGCTCAATGACCTGCCGTCCGCGACGCTGCCGAA
The DNA here is from genome assembly GCA_964631045.1 of uncultured Planctomycetales bacterium. GTDB lineage: Bacteria > Planctomycetota > Phycisphaerae > UBA1845 > Fen-1342 > CAZVWB01. The sequence continues at coordinate 11,016 of CAZVWB010000001.1, read as the reverse complement.
CCACGCCACGATGCTGACCGGGCTGGTGAGCGACGTACACGGTCTGGTGCTGAACGTCGATCTGCCGGGGACGATCCCGCAGCGGACGTTGTTCAATTACGCCAGCGACGCCGGGCTGCGATGCGGTTTCTTCGCAAGCAAGTCGAAACTCGGGTTCCTGGCGCCGCCGGATTGCGTCGAGGCGTTCGACATCGGCGGCAACACGGATCAACTGGTCGATCGGTTTCTGGTGCAGCTCATGCCGGGCGGGCCGGACGTGCTGTTCCTGCACATTCGCGATCCGGATTCGGTGGGGCACGCGGACAACTGGCTGAGCGTGCCATACTACGAGGCCGTCGCCAAGGCCGATGCGCTGGTCGGCCGCATCGTCGAAGCCATCGCCGCCGACCCGCAGCGACCGACGTACCTGTTGGTCACGGCCGATCACGGCGGCGAGGGCAACAATCACTTCCTGAACATCCCGGAGAACCGCCGCATCCCGTGGATCGTGACGGGGCCCGGCATTCGGGCGAATCAGAGGGTGCAAAGCGCGGTCACCACCGCCGACACGATGCCGACGCTGCTCTGGCTGCTCGATCTGCCGATCCCCGGCGGGCTTTCCGGCGTGGCGCGGACGGAGGTGCGCGACGCGAGCGACTCCGGCGGCGGCCTGTCGCCTGTGGCGCCGGTAGGGCTGCCGTGCGTGCTGCTCAGCGCGCCGGCGGCGCTGATGCTCGGCGGGGCGACGTTGTTGCGCCGCAGGTCCGGGGGCGCGCGACGCTGACCCCGCCGCGCCTGCGTTGCCGCGAGCGGCTGTAGCGCCTACGCTCTGAGTCTGTGAGCACGACGGGTTTCGACTTCATTGCGAGCGGTTCGCACGGGCCGGAGGCCCATGCTACCCGCATGCGCGCGGCGGGGGCCGGGAGGGCGGGGAGACGCGCGCACGGCTCGCGCGATGACAGGATCGCGGGTGCACACGGCGCGCGCGATGACAGGATCGCGGGTGCGCACGGCGCGCACGATCGGGAGATTGCGGGCGCGCACGGCGCGCGCGATCGGGGGATCGCGGGCGCGCAAATTCGTCCGGCCCGCTCGCGCGCGGCGCTGCGCACGCCGCACACGCGCGGCAGTGCGGCGCGGCGGTCGAGCTCGTGATGGAAGCGGCGTTGCTGGCGCAAACCGGCGGTGGCTGGGTGCTCGTCGCACTCAACGCGCTGCTGCTGATCGCGCTTACGCTGCTCTCTGCGGCATTCTCCGGGGCGGAAGCGGTGCTGTTCTCGCTCACGCCCGCGCAGCTGCAGCACTACGCGAACAGCCCCAGCCCGCTGCGCCGCCTGGCCGCGACTGTGATGAAGTCGGGCAAGCGCACGCTCATGACGATTCTGCTCGGCAACACCGCGGTCAACGTATTGCTCTATGTTTCATCGTTCCTGTTCTTCAGCTCGCTTGCGGAACGTTTCGGCGCCTGGATCACGCCGGTTTCGGCGGTGTTCAGCGTCGGCGTCGTCATCGTCGGCTGCGAAGTGCTCCCGAAGATCGTCGGCGTGAGCCAGGTCGAACGGTTGTCGCCGCTCGCGGCGCTGTTTGTGCGCGCCTGCGGCGTGGTACTGGGCCCGATCGGAGACTTGCTCGACCGCGTGCTGATCGTCCCGCTGACGCGCCTGCTGCTGGCCCGACCGGCGATCGGCGCCGAACGCAACATCTCGACCGTTGAATTGAAGACGCTGCTGGAGATGAGCCGGCGGCGCGGCGCGATCGACGCGACCGAAGACACCTTCTTGCGCGAGGTGCTCGACCTGGCCCATTTGCGGGTGCGCGACGTGATGATCCCGCGCGTCGAGGTGCAGGCGTTCGACGTGAACGGCCCGGCGACGGGGCTGATGGAGATGATGCGCGCCCGGCGGCTGAAGAAGGTGCCGGTCTTCGACGGACGGATCGACAACATCGTCGGGCTGATCTACGCCAAAGTGCTGTTCTTTCAGCCGCAGCGGCCGCTGCGCGAGCTGGTCGTGCCGGTGCGCTTCGTTCCGGAGATGATCTCGTGCGAACAGTTGCTCACCCACTTCCGAAAGACGCGCTCGCAACTCGCGATCGTGGTCGATGAATTCGGCGGGATGGCCGGGTTGGTTACGCTGGAGGACGTGCTGGAGCGGATCGTCGGCGACATCACCGATCCGCACGAGACACCCGAAGCGCCCGAAATCATCGCCGTGTCCGATCGCGAATACGACATCAGCGGCCAGCTCAGCATCCACTACTGGGCCGAAACGTTCGGATCGGATCGCGGAAGCGACCGCGTCGCGACCGTCGGCGGGCTGGTCACCGCGCGGCTCGGCCGCCCGCCGCGCGTCGGCGACCGCGTGCTGATCGGAAACGTCGAGCTGCTGGTCACCGCCGTGCGCTTCCGCCGCGTCGAGCGGCTCCGAACCCGGCTGATCGCACAGCCGGAGGGGGCCGCGGCATGATGCTCGCATTCCTGGTCGGCGGCGTGCTCGTGGGCCTTGCGGCCAGCGCTTTTTTCTCGGCGACCGAGACCGGCGTCTACAGCCTTAATCGCGTGCGACTGCGGGTTCGCACCGAACAGGGACAACCCGCCGCGCAGCGCTTGACCCGGCTCATGAGCCGGGGCGAGGACGTGGTCATCACCACGCTGCTGGGCGCGACTGTCGCCGACTATGTGACGACCATCGCCGCGGCGGGTCTGCTATTGCATCTGGCCGTCAGCCCGGGGTGGGTCGATCTGTGGGTTACGCTGATCCTGACGCCGGTGGCGCTGGTATTCGGCGCGGTGATTCCGAAAGACTGGTTCCGCCGCGAAGCGGATCGCATGATGTACGTCTGCGGCCCGCCGCTGGCGGCGTGCGTGGCGCTGAGCCGCGCCACGGGGCTGGTGTTCGTGCTGCGGGCGCTGACGCACTGGCTGATGCGGCGGATCGACCCGCAGCAGGAAGCGGCCGACGAATCGGCGCTGGCGCCGCGCTCGCTCACGCTGCAACTGCTGCGCGAAGGCGCGGCCAGCGGCAATCTCTCGACGCTGCAGCGCGACCTGATCGAGCGCGTGATGAACACGTCGCAGGTGCGCATCGGCAGTGTCATGATCCCCCGCCAGCGGGCCGCCACGGTGCCGGTGACGATCTCGCGCGACGACTTCCTCCGCATCGCGCGCATGGCCCACTTCTCGCGGCTGCCCGCGTGGCAGGGCGACCCGCGGCGGATCGTCGGCGTCATCAACGTCTTCGACGTGCTGACCGACCCGGTGAAACGTCCGATGGCCGAGTACGTCCGCGAGGTGGTGAAGCTGTCGCCGGGGGATCGCGTGCCGGCGGCGCTGCTCAAGCTGCAGAACGCGCGCAAGCCGATGGCGGCGGTCGAAGACAAATGGGGCAATTGCATCGGCATTCTGACCGTGAAAGACCTGGTCGAGGAAATCGTCGGCGACCTGGAGGCCTGGTAGCGCTTCGCCGCGTCTCCACGCGCCGCGCCGCCGCACAGTTCGGGAGATTCATCGATGCAGCCGCGCATCGGCCGTAACGTGTACATCGCGCCGACGGCGTATGTCGGCGGCGACGTGGAGCTGGGGGACGAATGCACGGTCATGCACCACGTCGTCATTCGCGGAGACGTCTCCGCGATCCGCATCGGGCGGCGCGTGAACGTGCAGGACGGGACGGTGATTCACACGAAGAGCGGCGTACCGCTGGAGCTGGGCGACGACATCGGCATCGGCCATCGCGCGGTGGTGCACTGCCGCCGCGTGGGGTCGAACACGCTGATCGGAATCGGTTCGATCGTGCTGGACGACGCCGAAGTGGGCGATGGCTGCATCATCGCGGCGGGCGCGCTGGTCACGCCGGGGACAGTCATTCCGCCGGGCAAGCTGGTGATGGGCATGCCCGCGCGGGTGGTTCGCGACGTGACCGCGCAGGACCGCGAGTACATCCGGTTTGTCGTCGAGAACTACATTCGGCTCGGGCGTCAGCACGCAGCAGGGGAGTTCGCAAACATCGCGCCGGCCGCGCCGCGATAGGGCGCCAAGTCCTTCCCGAGCCGCCCGGGATAGCACGAGCGCGGGGAGCATGGGCCTGCGGCCCGTGCGAACCACTTGCGATCGCAAACGACCTGGAAGTGCGCGCGCCGAGACGCACTGACATTCAGCCTCTGCCGCCATGCGAAGCAATCTGCCCGGCGACCCGTCGCCGACCGCCCCGGCGGGCAGCGCTATCGGCCCGGTTGCGGCGGATCGCGACCCTCCCACAAATCGACCCGCGCGGCCGCACGGCTGGCGCGGCGGTGTGGCGGGCTGGGCACGACGAACAACGCCTGGCAATCTCCGCACCGCTGCTGCGAGGCGATGTCCCACACCCGCGCGATCTGCACGTGACCGCAGCGGCCGCAATAGAACTCGAACAGCCGGCGCGACGGCGGATCCAACTGCGCATCCGGCCAGCGCGCCAGGTCGCGGCTGAGCATCAGGTGGAAGAGCGATCCCAGGCGATCCCGCCGGGTAAACACGCGCGCGACGGGGCGGCGCCACTGCTCCCAGGGCGGCGGCGGTTGCTCGAACCAGTCCTGACAGCGGCCGCAGCGCGTCAGCGCGCCCACGTCCGCATCGCTCACCCGCGCCGCGAGTTCGCAAGTCGGGCAGCGGCACTCGTACGGCCGCGGCGGAGCAGGCGGCGCCACGTCGAGCTGCCCGCGGCGATACGCCGGCCCAGGCAGCACGATGGCGCAGCTCAGGCACTCGATCGGCTGATTCCGCTGATCGGCGCGGATCCGCAGCCGCCGCCGGCAGTTTGGACAATCGAAGTCAAATGTCTCCGCCGTGTCCGGGTGGTAGACCTGTGCGCGTCTCATACCCGAAGTGTAGCCCGCCGCGGCGCGGCGACGGAAGAGAAATCCGGATTCCAACAGCGGCCGCGATTTGTACTACTTCGCGCCTACCGGCTGGCGATTGAGCACGTCGTCGCGGGTCGATTCGGCGATCCCGGCCGCCTCGAGCACCAGCGGCTCCGGCACGCCCAGCTCGCGGAGCGTCGCGCCGAGCAGTTCGAGCACGACGTCGAAGTGCCAGTCGCTCATGCCCTGGTTCACTGCGGCCTCGTGCGCCTTGCGCAGGGTGCGGCCGGAGTACTGCCTGGGGCCGCCGAAGGCCATCGTCAGGAACGCCTTCTGCTTCGCGGCTTGCCGCTTGATGTCGACGCCTTCGAAGAAGCCGTTGATCCGCGGATCGGCCATCACCTTGCGGTAGAACAGTTCGACGGCGGCGTCGACCGCCGCCGGCCCGCCAATGCGCTGGAAGAGAGGCTGCATCGTTGTCCCTCTGAATGACTCGAAACGGTCCGGCGCCGCCGCGCGGTGCGGCGGTGCGCTGTCCCGACTGAACCATTCAAAACGCGGGAAGCGCACGCAAATCGCGCCGCTGTCGCCCGGAAATCGGACGCCGGCGTCGCGCAGCTGCTGCGCGTCGCACTACTGCGTGACGCTGCCCGGGGCGTGTTCGATGACGTATAGCTCGCCATGATCGACCCAGATCACGTGGCAGCGCGGACAGGTGTCGACCACCACGGCGCCGGGGCCGTAGTAGGGGTGCGTATCGCAGGGACCGCCGCAGCACGGACAGTGCAACTCGCGCTGCAGGTCCGCGGCGTCGAGCGGGGTGGGGTCGTGCGGCGGGGTCGGTCGCAGCTTGCGCCGCCGGCGGATGACGTGTCCGAAGTCCTCGTTGGTCAGCAACACGCCGCGGCAGCGCATGCAGGATAGTGCCGACGCGGCGTCGACGCTGGCGACGTGCAGCACCACGCCGCAGACCGGGCAGCCGAGCGTGCTCTGCTCGGAGAGCGGCGTGACGCGGTCCTTGCCGGCGGACTCTTCGCACGGAAAGGCGAAGCTCGTGCAGTAATCGCAGGCGAAGTAGTCGCGACCGCTGACCAGGCGCATCGCCGCGCCGCAGTTTTCGCAGTTCATGCCGATAACACTCCCGCCACGCCGACGACGCGACGCCGACGACACTGAGTGAAAGCGGCAGGTTCGAGCGGCGACTTGAGCCGCACTGCGTCAACGCGCCGGCGTCAGCCGGTCGATCTCAGCGAGAATCGCGGCGCAGGGGGGGCGCAGCTCGATGGTTCCGGGCAGAATCTGCCGGACGCGGCCTTCGCGGTCCACGAGGTAGGTGCAGACCCGCGCCAGGCCGGGCAGTTGCCGCCGATCCGTGTCGAGCGATAGCAGAAACCGCGGTTTTCCCGGAACACCCTTGAGGATGTTGGGATACGTATCGACGTCCGGGTCTTCGTGGCTGATCGCCAGCACGATGGCGCGACGCTGCGCGAATTCGTCGCCGAAACTGTTCACATCCACAAGCTGCTGCTGGCAGGGCGGGCTGGTCAGGCCCCGATAGGTGCAGATCACCAGCCAGTCGCCGGTGTGCACTTCCGCCAGCGATTTCCGGCCCTGCCCCCAGATCGGGAGCGTCGCCGCCGGGAGTTTGTCGCCGATGTTCAGAATCGGTTCGTCGCTCCAGCTTGAAATCGCCGGGTCCGCGGCGGTTGCGGTCGCGCCGGCCGCCAGCGGAAGCACGAGCCGGCGGCGAAAGAACTGGATCGCGCCGCCGTCGCGCGGTGCGGCGTATCCGATCACGTTCATCTCGAAGCGGTCGCCGTCGCCGGGCGGCGTGAGGAGCTTAAAGCGAATCGTCGAGTCGCCTGCGCTGATCGCCCGCTCGAACGGCTCGTAGAGATACCCTTTGTAGCTCCGTTCCGCGGGGTCTTTCAGGACTTTGCCGAACAGCTCGGCGCAGGCCGGCGGCTTGATCTGCACGATGGGCGGCGGACCGCCCGTGCGCATCACGGTCCACCCCTCGGGCGCTGCGACGGAAACGACAATCTCGTGCAGTTGGCCGGGCGTCAATGTCGCGGAATCGACGCGGGCCGAGACGGTCGTCTCGCCGGCGAGCCCCGGAACGGCGAGGCACAACAGCAGCGTGCAGGCGCGGATCAAAAGGCGACTCCGGAGGGGGATTCGTCCAGCGTCGCCGCCGCGCGGCCGCGACCCCGGGATTGCGTGGAATTGTAGGCGCGGCACGCGCTTGCACAAACCGAAACCGCCGGATACGTGTACATTGCCGTTGGGGCGACGCGCGCGTGCGCAGCGCCGCCACGCAGGATTGGGCCGATGAGCGCGTGAACTTTCTGGTCTCGTTTGATTTCGTGAGCGGTTCGCGAGAGCAACGGGCGGGCAGAATGCCCACCCCACCCTGGATACTCACAAGCTCATGGCCTGCACAAGCCGTTTTGGAGCGACGTACATGAAGCGCGTGACACGGGTGCTGTCCGGGATGTTGTTGATGGCGGGCGCCGCCGGCGCACTGGCCGGGCCGCAGACGTTCGACTTCAAGGATCCCAAGGGCGTCAACACGATGTACTTCCTGCTCGACTCCAAGGTCGAGCCGATCATGGGACTCGCCTCCGGAATCACGGGCGAGGTGAGCTTCGACCCCGCCAGCCCGGCGGCGACCACCGGCAAGATCGTGGTCGACGTGGCCACGCTCCACACGCAGAACGACGGCATGACCCAGACGCTTTTCAAGAGCGACTGGCTCGATCTGGAGCAGTTCAAGACGATCGAGTTCACGTTCAAGCGCGTCACCGACGTCAAGCCCGCCGGGGAAAACGTGGTGGAGATGAAGGTGACGGGCGACTTCACCTGCCGGGGCGTGACGAAGGAAATCACGATTCCGGTCAAGGCGACGATGTTGAAGGACGGCGTGAAGATGCGCATGGGCGAACGCGGCTCGGGCGATCTGCTCGTTCTGCGGGCGCAGTTCACCATCAGCCGCAAGGACTTCGGCATCAAGCCCGAGATGGGCGTCGACGTGGTGGCGGACGAGATCGAGATTCGCGCCAGCATCGCGGGCGGCGCGAAGCAGTAACTCGCGGCCGGCGCGGCGCGCCAGCACGCCGCCGGGGCGGACTTCGCCGCGGGCGCAGCGGGCGGTGCAAGCGGATCGGTTGCACCGCCCTGCGGCCCGCCGGCTTCGCGACGAGCTTGTGAATTTTTTTGGGTGGGCCGGGCATTCTGCCCGCCCGAGGGCTCGCGAACCGCTCACGACAGTAAGTGAGGCCAAAAAGTTCACAGGCTCGACGACCCGGGTGATTAGTGTACTGGATCGAGCTGACCACGCTGCTGGGGGTGACGATCGCCGTGGTCGCCGGCGCGCTGCAGGGCGGCGATCCGCGCGGCGCTTCTTGGGTGCGATTCGCCGGGTGGTTTCTGGTGATCTCGGCGAGCGTCGCCGCCGCCGCTGCAGTTCTCCTGCGATTCGGCGCGTCCTGGGGGCACCACCATCTGACGCTGGGAACGATCGCGGGGCTGCTCGCGATTGCGAGCCTGGCCACGCTTGCAGCGCGGGCGGGCTCGCGGCGGCGCGGCCCGATGTCGCCCGCGGGCGACGCTCAATCGAGTCCTGCGCGCCGCACCGGCGAACGCCGTGCGTGACGCCCCGCCCGCGGGTGAGCCCGCGTTCCGCGCGTCGCGCATGCTGGACAGGGGCGACCGGAGCGGCATAATCCGCGTAGTTGCGGTCCGATCGCTGCGCCCGTAGCTCAATTGGACAGAGTAACAGGCTTCGAACCTGAAGGTTGGTGGTTCGAGTCCACCCGGGCGCGTTGAGTCGCTTCTCGAGTTCCGCGGTCGCGTCGCGCGGCCGCCGGGGTGGTGCGCCTGCACCCCCACCGCTCTACTGCCGCAGCGAGGTCGCCATGTCAGCCGATATGACCGCCCACAGAACCGACTTTGAGCCGGAGAAGCTGATCGGGCTGGACCTGGTGCGCGCCTGCGAGGCGGCCGCGCTGAACACCTACAAGTGGATCGGCAAGGGCGACAAGATCGCGGCGGATGCAGCGGCGACCGATGCGCTCCGCGGCATGCTGAATCTGGTCGATTGCTGCGGCTTGTGCTCGATCGGCGAGGGCATCAAGGACCAGGCGCCGGGCATCTTCGTCGGCGAGAAGCTGGGCACGTGGAAGGCCGGCTCGCCGGCGATCAGCATCGCCGTCGACCCGATCGACGGCACCACGTTGACGGCCAAAGGACTGCCGGGCGCGCTCAGCGTCATCGCCGCCGCCAAGTGCGACGGGCCGGAGGACCGGGCCCTCTCGCCGGTTCCCAGCGTCTACATGGAGAAGATCGCGGTCGGCCCGAAGGTGAAGCAGGGCACCGGCTCGGTGCGCATGGGCGCATCGGTCGAGCAGAATCTCGAGGTCATCGCGCTGAAGTCCGGCAAGCGCGTCCGCGATCTGTGCGTCTGCGTGCTCGACCGGCCGCGCCACGAGAAGCTGATCGCGGCGGTGCGCAAGACCGGCGCGGCCATTCGCATGATCGGCGACGGCGACGTGGCCGGGGCGATCGCGCCGTCCATGCCCGACAGCGGCGTGGATGTCTACATGGGCATCGGCGGATCGCCCGAGGCCGTGCTGGCGGCCGCGGCGATCAAGTGCCTGGGCGGCGAAATCCTGGCGCGCATCTGGCCGCGCGACGACAGCGAGCGGCAGGCGCTCAAGGAGAAGGGCTACGACGAGGCCGCCATGCAGCGCGTCTACAACACCGAAGAGATGGCCCGCGGCGACGGCATCGTGTTCGTCGCGACGGGCATTACGGACAACGCGATGCTGCGCGGCCTGCGCGTCGACGGGCAGATCGCCAAGACGCATTCCGTGGTGATGCGCTCGCGGTCGCACACGGTGCGCTACATCACGGCGTTCCACGACCTGACCCGCAAGACCATTCGCCTGCACAGCGAAGCGGCCGACCGGCCGGTGTAGCGGCTGCTCGATCGGGGGGCGGCTCGCGGACGCCGAGAATCCGCCCAGACGTCTGTGGCGCCGGTCTCCCGACTGGTGTCCGTTTGTGTAACGAGTCTGAAGACCGGTCACTGTTTGTGGCACCGGTCTGAAGACCGGTGTCTGTCTGTGGCATGGGTCTGAAGACCGGTGATTGCCTGGGGCATCGGTCTGAAGACCGGTGTCTGTCTGTGGCACCAGTCTGAAGACCGGTGTCCGACTTCGCGGGTTTCCTACCCGCGCCGCCGGCAGCGGCGGCTCGATTGGTCGCGCCGCCCCGGCACCCGCCGAATTTCTTGCGAATTGAACTCAACTCGTCCCGCGCTCGATCCTGCGGTTGTTGTACGATTACGGACTGGACCCCCATCGCCCCGGCGGTTCGCGTCGCGCAGCGGGGTGCGATGGGTGTCCCACGAAGTCGCCGTGGGATTCAGGAGGGACGCGTCAACGTGTTGGGAAACGCACCCCACTCTCAACGATCGCGCCCTAGCGCCTTTCGCATGCCGACGCGAAAAGCCGTCGGCATGGCACCCGGCGCCTTTCGCATACCGATGCGAACAGCCGTCGGCACGGCACCCGGCGCGATGTATGTAGTGAAGTCAACATGGATCGTGAGCAGAGTGCCCTGACAGCGGCGCAGCGACGATAAGTATCGGTGCTCGCGGGCTGTGATCGAGGCTGAGGCGAAGGGAATTTCACGATGTCTTTGCGACTCCTGCTCGTCGGTGTTGGCGGCACCCTGCTATTGGTATGTCCGGCTGCCAAAGCCGGCATTCCACGGGTGATCTTCTCGAATCTCCAGAGTTCCGCGACGTCAGAGGTTCCCGGAATGCCCGGCTTTCGATTCCACACGGGACCGGGCACGATGGCGTTTGGAAACTTCGAGGTTCCTTGCGGGAGTCCGAATGGCGATCGTTGGGTATTCCGGGCACTGATTGACAATACCGTCATCGGGCATGAAGCAATTTTGGTTGGCATGGGGACAAGTGCCGCGGGCTCGGCCGTAGTTGTCCGGCGTCCGGAACCGACGTTCTTTGACTCGTCAATCAACTATGGTGCAATCCGGACAAGAATGGCCATTAACGACGCCGGCAGTTTCGTTTTTGCCGCAGATACAAATGCACCGACCAGCATGGACGAGATCGGCGTCCGCTGGACGCCCGAAGCGGGCTTCGAGCTGATCGCGCGGGAAGGAACGCAGGCG